>DASXGC010000315.1:0-4309 GCA_036489235.1 Vicinamibacterales bacterium | reverse complement strand
AGCATCAGCAGTTCCTTCCGACAAAGGAATGCGACCCGCGCCATGAAGTCCAGCATCGATCCCACGTCAGACCAGCCGCTTGCGCAGGCTCCTGCGCGATGCCGCGATCAACACGACGCCGTAAATCGCCAGGATCGACCCTTCGCGCGCGACCATCGGCCAGTTGTTGCCGGCCAGGAACAAGGTCTTGATCAACGGCATGAAGTGGGTCGCCGGGAGGAGCTGGCTCACGACCTGAATCGCGATCGGCATGTTTCGCAGATCGAAGATGAATCCTGAGAGCATCATCGCCGGCAGGAAGCTGGCGAGCAGCGCCAGCTGACTGGCCTGGAACTGATTGCGCGTCACGCCGGAGATGAACAGCCCGAGCGCCAGCGACACGATCAGGTACAGCACCGAGACGAGGACGATGGCGCCGAGCGATCCACGTATCGGCACTTCGAACAGGAATCGAGCGGCGATCAGGCACATGACGAGATCGATCGTGCCGATCACGAGATACGGCGCCAGCTTGGCCAGCACCAGCTCCAGCGGCCGGACCGGCGTGACGAACAGTGCTTCGAGCGTGCCGCGCTCCCATTCGCGCGCGATCAGCAGAGACGTCAGGAACGCGCCAATCAACGTCAGCACCAGCGCAATGAGCCCGGGAACGAGATACCACGTACTGCTCGACGCTTCGTTGAACCACATGCGCGGGACCACAACCACTCCGGGGCCTGCGCCGCCGCCCGCGCGGTCGGCCTGTCGTTCCCCCCACACCCCGATGGCCCCGGATACATAGGACTCAATCGTGAAGGCCGTATTGGTGTCCACGCCGTTCAATAGCAACTGCACCTGCGCCTGACCCAGCGCCAGCTGACGGGTGAAGTCCACCGGGATGCGGACCACGCCGCGCACCGTGCCGGCCCGCATCGCCGCCACTGCCTCCGCCATGTTCGTCATCCAGACCGGAGCGATGAACGGTGACCCCTGCAATCCCGACAGCACGTCTCGCGCCTGCGGCGATCGGTCCTCGAGGACGATCGCCACCGGCGCGTCCGTCACATCGAACGAGAGTCCATAGCCGAACAACAGGATCAGCAGGACCGGAAGGAGCAGCCCAACGGCCAGGTTGCTGCGATCGCGCAGCAGCTGTCGGGTCTCTTTGCGCAGCAGCGCGAGGAAGCGGCGGACGAAGCCCGACGCGCTCATGCCGTGGCTCCCTGAGGTCGTTGCGCACGCGCGTGCTCGACGATGGCGATGAAGGCGCTGTTCATGTCGGCGGCGTCGCTGCCGGCCTGGGCGCGGACCTCGCGCGGCGTGCCGATCGCCAGCAGATGCCCGGCATCCAGAATGGCGATGCGATCGCAGTACTCGGCTTCCTCCATGAAGTGCGTGGTGACGATGATGGTGACGCCCTGCTCGGCGAGCGACGTGATCGATCGCCAGAACCCGCGGCGCGCCAGCGGATCGATGCCGCTGGTCGGCTCGTCGAGAAACAGGATGTCGGGTTCGTGCAGCAGGCCGGCGCCCATCGCCAGGCGTTGCTTGTAGCCGCCGGGCAAATCGCCGCTGCGCGCCGCCGCATCCAGATCGAATTCCCTGAGCGTCGCCGTCACGCGCGCGCGCAGCTTCTGCCCCCGCAGGCCGTAGACGCCGCCGAAGAACTCGAGGTTCTCGCGTACGCTCAGGTCGCTGTAGAGCGCGAACTTCTGGGCGACGTAGCCGATGTGCGCGCGGGCCGCCGCGCGCGCGGTCCGCAGGTTGACGCCGGCGACTTCCAGCTGACCGCTGGTCGCGGGCAGCAGCCCGCACAGCATCCGGAACGTCGTCGTCTTGCCGGCGCCGTTGGGACCGAGCAGCCCGAAGATTTCGCCGCGCCGCACGTCGAAGGAGGTGCTGGCGACAGCGGTGAAATCGCCGAAGCGGCGAACCAGATCGCGGACGGCGATCGCCACCTCGTTGTTGCCGTGTGCGCGCTCGCGGCTGACCGTCGGCGCGGCGAGCGCACCGTGCGTATCCTCGTCTTCGTTCTGCCGCAGCATCATCATGAACGCGTCTTCGAATTCGGCGGCTCGCGGCGCTTTCGTCGCCGGCGCGACCAGTTCGTCCAGGCGATTCTCGGCGACGCGCGGCTGGGCGATAAAGCGAACGGCGCCGCCTCGCGGAACGGCGTCGAGCACGAGATCCGTTTTGTCGAACAACCGCGCCTGAAACAATCGCGCCGGTGTATCCGCCGGCGGCGTCGCGGTGAAGGTGAGTCCGTCCGCCTTGGTGCGAAGCGCGGCGGGCGCGCCTTCACTCAGGATCCGGCCGCGATGCATGACGAATACCTGGGCGCAGCGCTCGGCCTCGTCCATGTAGGCCGTGCTGATGAGCACGCTCAGGTGGTCCGTGTCGATCAGCTGCTGCACGATCGTCCACAGTTCCCGCCGCGACAGCGGATCGACGCCGACGCTCGGCTCGTCGAGCAGTAGCAGATCGGGAGAGCGCACCAGCGTGCAGGCCAGGCCCAGTTTCTGTTTCATGCCGCCGGAGAGTTTTCCCGCCGGGCGTCCCGTGAACGATGCCAGGTCGGTCATCTCGAGGAGCCGCGTGAAGCGTTCGCGGCGGACGGCCTGAGGCACGCCGTGCAGGTCGGCGTAGAGATCCAGATTTTCCTGGACGCTCAGGTCCTCGTAGAGACCAAACCGCTGCGGCATGTAGCTGATGCGATCCTGAACCGCTTGCGCCTGCGCCGTGACGTCGAGGCCGAGCACGTGCAGACGCCCCGCATCAGGCGTCAGCAGTCCCGCGATCATGCGGATCAGCGTCGTCTTCCCGGCGCCGTCGGGCCCGACCAATGCCGTGAGTGCGCCAGCACGAACGGTCATCGAGACGTTGTCGATGGCCTGCATCGTGCCGCCGCCTGGAGCCGGGAACGTCTTGCGCAGATCTTCAGCGACGATTGTCGTCGCCGGCTCGGTCATGAGCCGGTGGGTAACTGCACGGTCACCGGCTGACCGAGGCGGAGAAGGTTCGCGGTGTCGTCCACCAGGATGCGAACTTCGTAGACGAGGCTGGTGCGCAGCTGCTCGGTTTCGACCGACTTGGGCGTGAACTCCGCCGTCGATGCGATGAACGACACTTTGCCGGTCAGCGCATCGGGACTGCTGTCGGTCAGCACGCGCGCGGTCATGCCGTCCCGCACTTTGCCCAGGTCGGGCTCGGCGATGTAGACCCGCACCCATTTCGGCTGCGTCAGCGCGAGCGCGAAGACCGGGCGCTGCGGCGTCGCCATGTCGCCGGGCTCGAGCAGCCGCGATCGAACCACGGCATCGACCGGTGCCGTCAACTCGCCCAGCTCAATCTGGTGCCGGAGCAGCGCCAGCTGCGCGCGCGAGGCCTTGACCTGCGCCTCGGCGGCGCCGATGTCCTCGGCGCGGGAGCCGGCTTCGAGGAGCCGCAGCGCTTCGCGTGCCTCATCGGTGTGGGCCGACGCGGTTTGCACCGCGCTTCTGGCGCGATCGAGATCCTGGGTGCTGACGCCCCGACCCTGGGTCTTGCTGCTGATGCCTTGCAGCCGCGTCAAATCCTCCTGCGCCCGCGATTGGTCGGATTGGGCCGCGGCGAGCCGGCTGCGCGCCTGCTCGATTTCCTGCGGCCGCGGACCGACCCGGACGCGACGCAGCGTCTGCTCCTGCACCTGGATTTGCGCGGCCGCCTGGTCGGCCTGCAGCGCGAGCGTGCGCGTGTCGAGGCGGGCCAGCACGGTTCCGGCCTTGACCACGTCGCCTTCTTCAGCGTGCATTTCGGCGATCCGTCCACTGCCGTCGAAGGCCAACGAAACCTGTCGGATGTCGACGTTGCCGTGAAGGATCAGCTGCGCAGACACGACCGGCTTCTGCCGTGTCCAGAAGAAGCCGCCAACGGCGAGCGCGGCGATGAGAACGACGAGAACGAGAAGTATTTTCATCGATCGATATTCCTCACCGCTGAAGGGCTCTCTTCAGAAACGCCGGAAGTTCCTTGCGTCGCTGTTGGAGGAATTCCTTGAATTGCTTCGGGCTGTGGCCGAGGACCGCAGAAAGCATCGGCCGCGCCGCAAACGGGAACAGGCAACTGCCCGCCAATGTGACGACGAACTGTTCGGCCGACAGCGGCGCCATCTTTTTCGCGGCGACCTGGTCGCCAATCTGCCCGCGCAGCTTCCCGACCATGCGACGCGCCGCGCGCCGTCGTTCCGGCGAGTAGAAGTCCTCGACGACATCCGGCCGCCGCGCCGATTCGCTGATGACATAGGCCAGCAGATACGGGTGCTGGGTGAGCCTGGTGTGGTACGCCTCGACGA
>DASXGC010000305.1:0-2588 GCA_036489235.1 Vicinamibacterales bacterium | reverse complement strand
GGTGATCTCGTCGGCTTCCGAGATGACGTGATTGTTGGTGACGACGATGCCGGACGGATCGATGATGAAGCCGGAACCGAGCGAGTTGACGCGGCGCGGGCCGCGCTCGCGGTTCTGCGGATCGCCCTGGCCGCGCCGATTGAAAAAGTCCCTGAACAGCTCGTCCAATTGCGGATCGTTCGGCAACTGCGGCATCGGAGAGTTGCGCGTTTCGACCTTCTGCGAGGTGGAGACGTTGACTACCGCGTCGATCACCTTCTCGGAGACATCGGCGATGGTCTCGGGCCCACGCGCGGCGGCTGAAGTCGAGAGCGCCGGCAAGGCGATCGCCGCCGCGGCAACCGCGGCAACGGCTGGCTGCCGGATCTGCCGGGCAAATTGAACAAGCGTGCCGAGCATGGGCGTCTGACCTCCTGGACGGCGTGAGGGCGAGACAGTGCTCCCGTCCGAGTGTGGACGCAAGGGCGTCTCGACGCCGCGAATTAGGCTTGCGATTGGGGCGGAATCGGGACCGGCGCGCGCCGCGCGGTCATGAGTCCGCATATCGACTCACCCGCGCACGAACCAGATCAGCAGCAGGCCAAGCAGGGCGGAGGCGATGCCCGCGACCCGCAGCGAGGTTTCCGGGCTCTCCAGCGCGCTCGCCGCCAACCGTTTTGCGGCCCGGGGAAAAGCGGCGAATAGCAGTCCTTCGATGACGAGCACGAGGCCGATCGCAGCGATGAACTCGGCCATCTTTGCCCAACCGGTGCCGTGGTGGCGAAGTTTCCCCGCTACTTCGCAGGCGGCGTGGCGCCAGGCTGAGCGCCGCCCTCGCGCGGCTTGCCCGACGGATCCACGAAGTAGCGAAAGAACTCGGAATCCGGCTTGAGCAGCATGCGCGTGTCGTTGGCTTTCAGCCCCGCTTCGTAGGCCTGCATCGAACGATAGAACGAGAAGAAGTCGGGATCGCGTCCGTAGGCATCGGCGAAAATGCGGTTGCGCTCGGCGTCGCCCTCGCCGCGAGTCCGTTCGCCCTTTGACTGCGCCTCCGCGAGCAACACCGTGACGTCGCGATCCGCCTTGGCGCGGATCTCCTGCGCCTTTTGGGCACCCTCCGCGCGGTACTGCGCGGCCTCCTGCTGACGCTCGGTCTGCATGCGCTGGTAGACGGCCTGGCTGTTCTGCTCCGGCAGGTCGGCGCGGCGGATGCGAACGTCGACGACGGCGATGCCGAAAGCCTGCGCCTCGTTGTCGAGCTGCTCGCGCACGCGCGCCATCAGATGCTCGCGCTGGTCGCGCACGACCTGCGTCAGCGTGGCCTCGCCGAGCACGCGGCGCAGCGCCGAATTGAGCAGGATCGAGAGCTGCGAGTTCGCGCCCTCGACGGTGCCGACGGTCTGAAAGAATTTCAGCACGTCCTTGATGCGGTAGCGTGCAAACGCGTCGACCACCAGGCGCTTCTGGTCCGACGCGATCACCTCCTGCGCCGGGTTTTCGAGATCGAGGATGCGTTTGTCGATATTGATCACGCTGTCGATGAGCGGGATCTTGTAGTTCAATCCCGGGTCGACGACCACGCGCACCGGTTGACCGAGCCGCACCACCAATGCCTGGCGGGTCTGATAGACCGTGAACAACGTGCCGTAGGCGACGACCAGCGCCACGATGATGAGGACGGCGACGAGTCCGCCGACAAGATTGAGTCTCATCGGCTGCCTCCCGTCTGCGGCGGCGTCTGCGGCCGCCGCGTCAGCTGGTCGAGCGGCAGATAGGGAACGACCCCGCCTCCCTGATCCAGGATGATCTTGTCGGTGCCGCCGAACAACCGCTCCATCGTTTCCAGATACATGCGCTGGCGGGTGACGTCGGGCGCTTTTTTGTATTCGTCGTAGACTTGGAGAAAGCGCGACGTCGCGCCCTTGGCCTCGGCCACCGTCTGCTCGCGATAGGCTTCGGCGCTCTGGGTGATCTGCGCCGCCTTTCCGCGCGCTTCCGGTACCACCTTGTTGGCGTAGCTTTGCGCTTCGTTCTGCGAGCGCTCGCTGTCGGCGCGCGCGGCCTGCACGTCGCGGAAAGCATCGATCACCTGCGACGGCGGGTCCACCTTCTGCAGCTGGACCTGCGTGATCTGGACGCCGGCCCCGTAATTGTCGAGGACCTTCTGCATCAGCTCGTGCACGGCGGTCTCGATGTTCTGCCGCGCGCCGGTCAGGATCGGCTGCAGGGTCGAGCGGCCGATGATTTCGCGCATGGCGCTCTCGGCCACCGCCTTCACCGTGCCTTCTGGCTGCTGGATGTTGAACAGATAGTTCTCCACCCCTTTCGCATCCGGCTTGATCTTCCACAGCACCGAAAAGTCGACATCGACGATGTTTTCGTCGCCGGTGAGCATCAGGCTCTCCTCCGGCACGTCGCGGATCGTGGTGCCGCGGCGCAGGTCCTCCACCACGCGCATGCCGACGTCAATCTTGTTGACGCGCAAGGCCTTCGGCGTCAGCGCCGTCTCGATCGGATACGGCAAGTGATAGTTCAGTCCCGGTTTCACCTCGCGCACGGCGGCGCCGAAGCGCAACACCACGCCGAGCTCGTCGGGCTCGACGCGGAAG
>DASXGC010000008.1:0-9456 GCA_036489235.1 Vicinamibacterales bacterium | reverse complement strand
AACCTATGTCATGGGCGCGGAGGAGATTCACGCGCTCCGCGGCGTATCACTACAAATCGAGCGCGGCGAGTACGTCGCGATTATGGGACCGTCGGGTTCGGGCAAGTCGACGCTGATGAATCTCATCGGCTGCCTCGACACACCGAGCAAGGGCTCGTACCTGTTGAACGACAAACAGGTGAGCCAGATGAACGACAACGAGCTGGCGCGCATCCGCAACGAGGAGATCGGTTTCGTCTTCCAGACGTTCAACCTGCTGCCGCGCGCCACCGCGCTGCACAACGTCGAACTCCCCCTGGTGTACGCCGGGGTCGCGGCCAAGGATCGCGTCGATCGGGCCAAGGCGTCGCTCGAAAAGGTGGAGCTCGGCTCGCGCATGATGCACAAACCAAACGAGCTGTCCGGCGGTCAGCGACAGCGTGTCGCGATCGCACGCGCGCTGGTCAACAATCCCTCGATCCTGCTCGCCGACGAGCCGACCGGCAATCTGGACTCGAAGACGGGCACCGAGATCATGGCGCTGTTCGAGCGGCTGCACAAAGGCGGCAACACCATCGTCCTCGTCACGCACGAACCCGACGTCGCCGCATTTGCTTACCGCAGCATTCATATCCGCGATGGCAAGGTCGAGAACGACGTTCGTCGAGCGGCTTAACCTCAGTCGACACCGAAGATCCACTTTGAGGCGTCGGGCGCCGCGAGTCGTGTCCGCAGCTGCGGCAGCGTAAGTACACCAAGCGGAGGCTGACTTCCCGGCGCGCGAAGCGGAGGCCAGCGACGACACTATCGCCGCACCGGTCACCCGTGTCAGCTGATCACTCAGAGTCCTGACTTGAGGCTTAGGATCGGCGATTCCTGATTGTCAGATAGCCGCAAAATGACCGACGGCGATTTCCTTGAGGGCCGCGTCACGGTTGACGGATGCGGGATCGAGTACGACGCGGTGTTTGGGCGCATCCGGGTCGAGCACCGGGATCGCCGAGAGCAGCGCGCGTGTGTAGGGATGCTGCGGCGCTTCGAACAGCGCCGCGGTCGGTCCGATTTCGACGATCTTTCCGAGGTACATCACCGCCACCCGGCTGCAGATGTGCTCGACCAGCCGCAGGTCGTGCGCGACGAACAAATACGTGAGGCGCAGCTTTGCCTGCAGGTCCATCAGCAGGTTGACGACCTGTGCCTGCACCGACACGTCGAGCGCTGAAACCGGTTCGTCGAGCACCACGAACGAGGGGTTCAGCGCCAGCGCCCGCGCCAATCCGATTCGCTGTCGCTGACCGCCGCTGAACTGATGCGGGTAACGATCGAGGTGCGCCGCGTCCAGGCCGACGAGCCCGAACAGCTCGGCGACCCGGGCGCGACGTTCTTCCTTCGTCCCGAGCTTATGGATGATGAGCGGCTCCTCGACAATCTGCCGCGCCCGCATCCGTGGATTCAGCGACGAGTAGGGATCTTGAAACACGATCTGCATCTCGCGTCGCGCCTCTCGCATCCGGCGTCGCGAGAAGCCGAGTACGTCTTCGCCGCGGAAGCGGACGGCGCCAGACGAGGGTTCGATCAGGCGCAGCAGACAGCGCCCGGTGGTCGTCTTGCCGCTGCCGGATTCGCCGACCAGACCGAACGTCTCGCCCTCCTCGATACTGAAGCTGACATCGTCTACTGCGGTGACCCGGGTGCTGGCGCGCAGCAATCCGGCGTCGCGGCCGAAGTGCTTGACGAGGTGTTCGACTTCGAGGAGCGGCATTACAGACCGGGTTCGGTGCGAGGTGCTGGGTGCGAGGTGCGAGGTGCGGGGGGCGGGGTGCGGGGTTCGAGGTGCGGGGTGCGGGGTGCGAGGTGCGAGGTGCCTGGTGCGAGCTGCGGGTCGTGCAGGTAGCATTTCGCGGTGCGCTCGGGTCCGACGACGTAGTCCGGCGGCGGCGTCAGCGTGCAGGGCTCGAAGCGCTCCGGGCAGCGCGGATTGAAGGCGCAGCCGCAGGGGAGCGCGCCGAGCAGCGGCACGGAGCCGTCGATGGCGCGCAGCCGGGCGCCCGGCCGCCCCCCTGGAATCGAGGCGAGCAGCCCGCGTGTGTACGGATGCTGCGGGTTCCGAAGGATGTCACGCACGGGTCCGGTCTCGACGATCCGTCCGGCGTACATCACCGCGACGCGGTCCGCGGTTTCGGCGACGACGCCGAGATCGTGGGTGATGAGCAGCAGCGCCAGTCCGAGCGCCGATCGCATCTCGCGCAGCAGGTCGAGAATCTGCGCCTGGATGGTGACGTCGAGTGCGGTGGTCGGCTCGTCGGCGATGACCAGCGCCGGCTGACACGCCAGTGCGATTGCGATCATCACCCGCTGTCGCATGCCGCCCGAAAGCTGGTGCGGATAGGCCGCGACCCGGGCTTCAGGATTTGGAATCCGAACCGCGCGCAGTAGTTCGACGGCCTTCTTTTTTGCTTCCTGCCGGGTCGCCCGCCGATGCACCAGCAGCGCCTCGGCGATCTGGTCGCCGACGCGGAAGACGGGATTGAGGGCCGTCATCGGTTCCTGGAAGATTAGCGAGATTTCGGCGCCGCGGATCGCGCGCATCGACGCCTCATCGAGGGTCAACAGATCGCGTCCCTTGAACCGGACTTTGCCGCCGGCGATTCGACCGGGCGGCTGCACCAGGCGCATGATCGACAGGGCGGTCACCGATTTGCCGCTGCCCGACTCGCCCACGAGTCCGAGTGTCTCGCCGGCGCGAATCTCGAAACTGACATCGTCCACCGCGGTCACAGCTCCCCGCGGAGTGTCGAACACGGTGGTCAGGTGCGACACCGACAGCAGCGGTTCGGGATTCACGATTCAGCGTTCACGGTTGGGAGGCTTCGGCGTATTCGCCGAAGACCTCGCGCATGGCGTCCGATATTTCACCGACGGTGGCGAAGGCTTCGACAGCGGTGATCACCGCCGGGACGAGATTGGCGCCGTCCTTTGCCGCCCGTGTGACGCCAGCGATCGCTGCCGTCCAGCGCTCGGGGTTTCGACTCGCCCGGATCGCGCGAACCCGCTCGATCTGACGAGTCTCGACCCGCGGATCGATTCGCAGCGTCGCGATCGGCGCGGTTCCACTCGCGGACGTAAACGCGTTGACGCCAACGACGGTGGCGGCGCCGGAGTCGATGGCGAGCTGGGCGCGATATGCTGACTCCTGGATCTCCCGCTGAATCAGCCCGGCTTCGATCGCCGCCAGCGTTCCGCCGGCGGCTTCGATTCGCCCGAGAATCTCCTCGGCGCCGCGCTCGATCTCGCTGGTCATGGCTTCGATCGCGTAGGCGCCGGCCACCGGGTCGACCGTGTTCGCCACGCCACTTTCAGCGGCGATGATCTGCTGGGTGCGAAGCGCGATGCGGGCCGATTCCTCGGTTGGCAGCGCCAGCGCCTCGTCGCGTCCGTTGCAGTGCAGTGACTGCGTGCCGCCGAGCACCGCCGCCAGTGCCTGCAGGGCGACCCGGACGATGTTGTTGTCGGGTTGCTGAGCGGTGAGCGTGCTGCCAGCCGTCTGGGTGTGAAAACGCAACTGCTGCGCGCGCGGGTTGGTGGCGTGGAAGCGATCGCGCATGATCCGCGCCCACAGCCGCCTGGCGGCGCGATACTTGGCGACTTCCTCGAGAAAATCGTTGTGCGCGTTGAAGAAAAACGACAGCCGCTGGCCGAAGCGATTCACGTCGAGACCGGCGTCGATCGCCGATTGGACGTAGGCGAGCGCGTGCGCGAAGGTGAACGCGACTTCCTGGACCGCGGTCGATCCGGCCTCGCGGATGTGGTAGCCGCTGATGGAAATCGTGTTCCAGTTGGGCAGCTCGCGTTCGCAGAACGCGAAAATGTCGGTGACGATTCGCAGCGACGCGCGCGGCGGATAGATGTAGGTGCCGCGGGCGACGTACTCCTTCAGGATGTCGTTCTGCACCGTGCCCGAGAGCTTGGCGGGCGACACGCCCTGCCGTTTGGCCACCGCGACGTACAGCGACAGGAGAATGATCGCCGTCGAGTTGATGGTCATCGAGGTCGAGACGCGGTCGAGCGGAATCTCGTGAAACAGCGTCGCGATGTCTTCGATCGAGTCGATCGCGACGCCAACCTTGCCCACTTCGCCCGCGGCCAGCGGGTGGTCCGAGTCGTATCCCATCTGGGTCGGCAGATCGAAGGCGACGCTCAAGCCGCTGACGCCGTTGGCCAACAGATATCGATAGCGCTCGTTTGATTCCTCCGCCGACGCAAAGCCGGCGTACTGCCGCATCGTCCACAGCCGGCCGCGGTACATGGTCGGCTGGATGCCGCGGGTGAAGGGGAATTCGCCGGGAGCGCCGAGCTCGGTGGACGGATCCCAGTCAGCGAGGTCGTTGGGGGTGCCGACAGAATGCACGGGGCGATTGTAGCGCGAGTGGCTGCGAGCCTTTCAGCTTGTGGCGTGGGCCTTTCAGGCCCGCGTGTGACGCGACCTGAAAGGGTCGCGCTATTTCGCGGGACTCGAGCGCTGCGCCGCGGTGTGGCCCGCGTCGGAGAGCGCGAGCACGGCATAGGCGGTCGCGGCGTCGCTCATGAACTTGCCGATGTCGGACGCCGGATCGCGCTGCTTGTTCACCGACACCGCGGTCCACTGACCGGTGGTGTGATTCTGGTGCGCGACGAGCCATGCCCTGCCGCGTGCGACGACGGGATCGGAGGCGGGGACGCCAGCCTGTTCGAGCGCGAACGTGGCAAGGCCGGTCGCGTAGCCGTCCGCATCCGGGTCGAGTGGCGTCTTGTCGTTGCGCTTCCAGTCGGCCACGAGTGACGCGGTCGCCCAGCCGCCGTCAGCCTGCTGTTTGCCGGTCAGGTCGCTGATGATCTGCTGACGAAGTTCTGTGGTCAGCACATCGGGGATTTTTGTCGAAGCCCAGAGAATCATCGCACGGTTCAGAAGCGTTGCCTTGTCGGCGCCGCCGCGGAGAAATGCCGCCAGCGGTTTGACGCGCTCGGCAATTGCCGGCGTTGACGCGTAGCCACCGGGCGCCGAGCCGATCGCGATCGCTGCCACTGCGTTGCCGAAATACTGCGACCCTGGCGCTTCCCACGGCTCGTTGTGGAAATCGAGCCAGGCCCAGCCGCCGGCGCGCTCGCCGGTCTTGAACTGCAGCGGCCACAGATTCTCGAAGGCCTGACGACCTTCTTCGCTCATCACACCCGCGCGCGCATCACGCGTCGAGAGAATCACGGCGTTCAGGATCGCCTCGGTCCCGCGCGATTCGCTGGTTTTCGGCAGTCCACGCGTTTGATCTGGATAGAAGGGCTCGATGTCGTTCCACATCCGCACCCGTTTGATCACGTCGGCGAGCATCTTGCGCTCGGGCGGTGATGCGTCGTGCTCGGCAAGCGGCGCGCGCAGCATCGGACGCGCCAGCGCGTAGGGCAGCGCCGTGTGGCACGAGACGCACTGCGTGTCGTGATCGCGGTTCGCGGTCGGCCACGTCATCCACCAGTCCTGGCGCCCGTCCAGATACGCGGCAGCGGCGCGCGCGTCCCACGACGCGGTCGGAGCCGCTGGCTCGCTCGCCAACATCACGAGGCCGCTCACGAACAGCGCGGAGAACGTCGTCAGCGTCAGGATGGTTCGTTTCATAAGTCCTCGATGCTCGTCATTGTATTGGCTTCCCGAGACGATGGTCTAGCAGGGATACGGGTTTTGTGGGCGTAATCCCCGCCCAGAATCCGCAGAGTGTCTGCGACCGGATTGTCCGCCGTCAGCAGGCGGTCTTCCCACGATGGCTCCCCGGTCAGCACCTCACGGAGACATCCCCGGGGCAGGGTGAGTCAGCGTGGTTCGTCTCGCCAGGCGTCAGCGCCACCAGGTCCTGACGAATGGTGGTAAAACATGCAGCGCGGCCTTCACGCGACACGCGATTCCGATCGCGACATCCTCGAACGAGTACGTCCCGTCGCTCTGGCTTGTGGTCGACCGACTGGTGTTGTCGCCTGACAGCGTGATCATCGCTCCAGGGATCGCAGATCCGGAACTGTCGGTGACGCTGCCGACGATTCGCGCGCGGTCGGTCGATTGAGTCGGCGACTGTGATGGGCTGGCGGTGGAGATGGTCACCACCGACATGAGAGCGGCGATCGCCGCAAAGCAGACCAGCCGGCGCGCTCGCCAGACCGAGGTTTCAACCCTCGTCGTCATCTCGCGGTGATCATAGCAGCGCGTCGCCCGTGACTCCTTGACAGCGCGGACCCTCAGTACTAGACTCAACTCACCTGCACAGTCTTTCCACATATATGAACACGTCAGGCGTCCGATTCCTGTTCACTGGCCTTGGTGTAAACAGGCCTCGTTCGCGGAGCGCGCCGGAACCCGGCCCGGCGGCGTAGGGAGGGAAGCAGATGGACGACGTCGTGAACGGGTTCGCACGAGAGCTGGCCGACGCGATTGCCGCTTCGGTCGCGGAAAGCCCGCAAGTGGAAGCGTGCCGAGAGAAGGCACGCGCAGCCGGCTTCGAGATGAAGGTAACGCTCGAGGCGGTCGTAGGGTTTGTCAGCCGCTCGCAGACCGCGGCGCTCGCCAAGGTGGCGGCGCCACCGCGGACCGCGCAGCAGCCGAAGCGCAATCTGGAGGTCACCGCGAACGACCGCCGGTTCCTGCGCTCGCTGAGGATCGCCGCGGACGAAACCGCGGAACCGGTCGAATAAAGAAGTTTCTGGCAATCAGGCCGGCGTGCGAACAGCGCGCCGGCCTTTTTTTGCGTCTGACGCGCTAGCGTTGCGCGGTCTGGTTCGCAACCCGCGCGGCCGCGGCCGCCGCCGCCGCCGGGTCGCCCAGGTAGTAGTGGCGGAGCGGCTTCAGGTCGGCGTCCACCTCGTAAATCAATGGGATCCCGGTCGGAATATTCAGCTCGGTGATCTCGCTCTCCGGGATGTCGTCGAGGTACTTCACCAGCGCGCGCAGGCTGTTCCCGTGCGCGACGACGATGACGCGTTGCCCTGATTTCACGACCGGCGCAATCGACTCGTGCCAGTAAGGAAGGAAGCGCGCAATCGTATCCTTCAACGACTCGGTCAGCGGCAACTCACTCGGTTTCAGTGACGCGTATCGCGGATCGTGCGACGGATGGCGCGGGTCGTCTACGGTCAGCGGCGGCGGCGGGATGTCGAAACTGCGGCGCCAGATCTTGGTCTGCGCCTCGCCGTGCTTCGCTGAGGTTTCCGCCTTGTTCAATCCCTGCAGTCCACCATAGTGGCGCTCGTTCAGCTTCCAGCTTTTGGTGACGGGAATCCAGAGCTGGTCGAGCGTGTCGAGCGCGATCCCGAGCGTCTTGATCGCCCGCTTCAACACCGAGGTGAACGCGACGTCGAACACGTAACCGCCGTCTTTGAGCAGACGGCCGGCTTCGCGGGCTTCATCCCGGCCGCGATCGGTGAGATCGACGTCGTGCCAGCCGGTGAAGCGGTTTTCCTTGTTCCACGTGCTTTCGCCGTGACGGAGCAGAACAACTTTGTGCATAGCGCTATGTCCGGACGCGCACCGCGTTACGACCGGCGAATGCCGCGGCCGAACCGAGTTCTTCCTCGATCCGAAGCAGCTGGTTGTACTTGCATACGCGATCGGTGCGGCTGGCGGACCCGGTCTTGATCTGGCCGGCTGCGGTGCCGACCGCGAGATCGGCGATGGTCGAATCCTCGGTCTCACCCGACCGATGCGAGATGATGGTCGCATAGCCGGCGTCGGCCGCCATCCGGACCGCGTCAAGCGTTTCGGTTACGGTCCCGATCTGGTTCAGCTTGACGAGGAGTGCGTTGCCAACGCGGTCGGCAATGCCTTTTTTCAGGATCTCCGGGTTGGTCACGAACACGTCGTCTCCCACCAGCTGCACTCGCGCGCCGAGTGCGGCGGTCAGCTGGCCCCAGCCGTCCCAGTCGCCTTCGGCGAGGCCGTCTTCGATCGACACGATCGGATACTGACCGATCCAGTCGTCGTACATCGCGATCATCTGCGCCGACGTGCGCGATGGTTCGCCTGACTTCTTGAAGACGTAGTTGCCGTCGCCGGCCCACAGCTCGCTTGACGCCACATCGAGGGCGATCCACACATCCTGGCCGGCCTTCAGCCCGGCCTTGCCGATCGCCTCGAGCACGACCTCGAGCGCCTCGCGGTTCGATTTGAGATTGGGGGCGAAGCCGCCCTCGTCGCCGACGCCGGTCGACTGGCCGCGCGCCTTCAGGATTCCGCGCAGTGCGTGAAAAATTTCCGCGCCCATACGCAGCGCTTCGCTGAACGAGGACGCGCCCAGCGGCATGACCATGAATTCCTGGAAATCCACGCTCGAATCGGCGTGCGCGCCTCCGTTGAGGATGTTCATCATCGGTACCGGCAACGTGAACCGCTCGTTGCCGTAGAGCGCGCCGAGGTGTCGATAGAGCGGAATCTGCGCCGCCACCGCCTCCGCGCGCGCCGCCGCCATCGAGACGCCAAGCAGGGCGTTGGCGCCGAGGCGGCTCTTGGCCGGAGTCCCGTCGAGGCCGATCATCGCCTGGTCGAGGGTGCGCTGAGTGAACCCGGGTCCGATCAGCGCCGTCGCGATTTCGCTGTTCACGTTGGCGACGGCGCGGCGGACGCCTTTGCCGCCGTAGCGCGCCTTGTCACCGTCGCGGAGTTCGAGCGCTTCACGGACGCCGGTCGATGCGCCGGACGGCACGGCGGCGCGACCGAAGGCGCCACCTTCGAGCGTCACGTCCACTTCCACCGTCGGATTGCCACGCGAGTCCAGAATCTCGCGGCCATGGATCTTGGAAATCTTCAATCGATGCTCCCTTGTGTTTTACCCGCCGCTGCCGCGCCGATCGGCCTCGGCCTCGAAGCGTAGTGCGTCCTCGCCGAGCTCGCCAATCAGCGGTTCGTCATCAGTGGTGACTACCACGATGCCCGACTCCGTGACGGTATGTCGCTTTCGATCCTCGTCGTGGTCGTAGCCGATCAGGGCGCCGCGCGGGATCAGCACATCACGGTCGATGATTGCGCGCCGGATCCGCGCGTGACGGCCGACCCGCACCCCCGGCATCAGGATGCACTGGTCGATTCGGCAGAAGCTGTGGACGCGCACGTTCGGACACAGCACGCTGCCGTAGATGCTGCTCCCCGACACGATGCAGCCGGGCGAAATCACCGAGTCGAGCGCCTGGCCGCAGCGGCTGCCGGTCTCGGCGAACACGAACTTCGCCGGCGGCGCCTGTGGCTGGTAGGTGCGCAGCGGCCACTCAGGATCGTAGAGATTGAACTCCGGGTTGACCTGGCAGAGGTCCATGTTGGCGTCGAAGTAGGCGTCGAGCGTACCAATGTCGCGCCAGTACTTGGAGGCCTTCTTGTTTTCGTCGTAGAAACGGTAGGCGTACACCGGCGCCTGGTGAATCAGCGCGGGAATGATGTCCTTCCCGAAGTCGTGGTTGGTCGCCAGCGTGGCGTCG
>DASXGC010000456.1:0-1608 GCA_036489235.1 Vicinamibacterales bacterium | reverse complement strand
TTTCCGGCCCAGCAACTCGGCAAGGCGTTCGACCATTACGACATGGCGCGCGATGGCATTGCCGATATCGCCTATGTCAATCCGGGCTACCAGCCCGGCCGTTTTCCGATCATTGGCGCCGGGGAGCTTCCGTTCCTGATGTCGGACGCCAAGGGCGGCTCGATGGCGCTGGATGACTGGTACCGCAAATACGCCGAGAAGGAGATGAAGGACGTCAAGTTCTGCCTTGCCTTCATCCATGCGCCGTCCTCGTTCCATTCGCGCACGAAAAAAATTGTCGTGCCCGACGACATCAGGGGCATGAAAATCCGGCCCGCCGACGCCACGATCGCGAATTTCGTGACCCAGCTCGGCGGCACCAACGTCCAGTCTTCGGCACCGGAAGTGCGTGACATCATCGAGCGCGGCGTTGCCGATGCCGTCACCTTCCCGTGGGGATCGCTGGTGCTGTTCGGCATCGACAAGGTGACGAAGTACCATATGGACGCGCCGCTCTACGTCACGACCTTCGTCTTTGTCATGAACAAGGACAAATTCAACCAGATGTCGGAGCGGCAGAAAAAAGCGATCGACGACAATTGCAACACGGAGGCCGCCGGCCGCGTCGGCGAGCCATGGGGCAGGTTCGAAGACGCCGGCCCCGACAAGGTCAAGGCTGAAACCGGCCACGAAGTCTATCCGCTGACGGCGGAGCAGACCGCGCTGTGGAAGAAGGCGTCCGAGCCGTTGGTCAAGACCTGGGCCGATGGCGTGCGGAAGGCCGGGGCCGACCCGGATGCGGCGATGTCCGGGTTGCGCGCCACTCTCGCCAAATACAACGCCTTGACGCAGTAATCGCCTCCTGCAATTGATCCGGCGGCGGGCCCCTTCCGCCGTCGTGCTGTCCTTGGATCCCGAACTCACCGAAAAAATCAGGCTCTTTCTGAAATATCCAGATCGTGTGGAGCGGAAATGAAGCGAGCATCGATGGATCGTTTCATCGACACGATCGAATGGATCGCGGCCGCCTTTGTCGGCATTGTCGCCGCCAATATTTTCATCGCCGTCCTCTTGCGCAACCTCTTCAACTATTCGATTCCGGATTCGTTCGACATCGGGCGGCTCCTGCTCGGCATCCTGATTTTCTGGGGCATCGCCGCTACCAGTTATCGCGGCACCCATATCACGGTGGACCTGGTCTGGGGCAATGTCGGCCCGAAATACCAGCGCATGATCGACGTGTTCGCAACCCTGGTCTTGCTGTTCGTCGTGACGGTGCAGACCTGGACGCTGTTCGACAAGGTGCGCGGCACCTACAACGACCATGTCACGACGTTCGATCTGCACATGCCGACCTGGCCGTTTTTCGCGGTCGCCTGGGCCGGTGACGTTTCGGCGGTGCTTCTGATCGCGATCCGCACCTGGCGCCTGATCTTCCATCCGGAAGAAATGCACGACCCCAGGATCAAGGCCACGGAATGAGCGCGGCATGAGCACCGACGCCGTCGCCGTCATCGGCTTTGTCGCACTGTTCGCGCTGATGTTGCTGCGCGTGCCGGTCGGCATGGCGATGGGCCTCGTCGGCGTTTCCGGCTTCAGCTATCTGGTCGGCGGCACGCCGGCGCTGAA
>DASXGC010000417.1:0-27224 GCA_036489235.1 Vicinamibacterales bacterium | reverse complement strand
CGATGTCCGATAGTCGAGACTACGGTAGTGGCCGGCTTTAGCCTGGCTGAAGCCGGCCTTAAAGGGTCCGCCTGAAGGCGGACACTACGCGCAACTCTCGAAGGTCCGCCTGAAGTCGGACACTACTCTTTGAGCAACTCGGCGAACGCATTGAAATCGGGAATGCGCTCGCAGATGGCTTTCATCGCCGCGGTCATCGGAATCGCGAGCAGCAGGCCCCAGACGCCCCAGATCCATCCCCAGAAGAGCAGACTGACAAATACCGCGACGGCGTTCATTTCGCCGACGCGGCTCATCAGCCAGGGAGTCAGGACATAACCCTCGATCGCACCAATCGCCAGACCGATAGCGAACACCGCGGCCGCCATCCCGATCGATCCAAACTGCACGAAGCCGGCGAGCGCGGCGGCAATGACGACGAGGGTCGGACCAACGATCGGGATCGCGAACAACACCGCCGATAGCACGCCCCATACGCCGGCCTCCTCGAGACCGAAGAGACGGAAGGACAGCCAGACTGCGACGCCGACGATCGCACTGATCGCGACGCGCGCGAGCAGGAACCGTTCGATCTGCCGATCGATTTCAGCCAGGATGTGGACGGTGATCTTCTTGTCGGTCAGCGTCGGCACCATTCGCACCAGCTTCCGCTTGTACAGATCGCCCGCCGCCAGCATGTAGTAGACGAGGAAAAGCACCGCGACCATCTGTCCGGCAAACTCGACCGCGCCGTACGATCCCTGCCAGAACCAGTTCGACCAGCGGAATGTCGGTTCCTCAATGCGTACGGGGGTGACACCATCCTGCGCGTCTTTTTTCTTGGTGGCGGTGCTTGCGGCCGTCTCGAGCTCACGTGCCGCTTCCTGCACTCTCGCCACGGTGCCGGGCTTCCCGCGCGTGGTTCCGCGCAATGCCTCGGCGACGGTATGAGCGGCGGATGGCAGGCGATCGACGAACGCGACGGCCTCTCCCCGAAGCGCGTACGCAGTCGCACTGGCGCCACCGATCAGCGAACACATGATGATCGGCACCGCGACCGCGCGACGCAGGTGCCAACTCTCCAGGCGCTTCACAATCGGCTCGAGCGCGTAGCTGATGAGCAGGCTCACCACAATCGGGATGAACACCGCCTGCGCCCACCACAGCGCCGCGGTCAGCGCCAACCCTGGGAGAATCCACGAGGCCGAGCTCTCGACTTTGGCTTCCGCCTGCTCGATCGGTCCCGCTGGCTCCACACTCGCCGATTCAGCAGGAGCGCTCTGAGGTTCTACGACCACATTTTCGGGCACGACGACGATGGCTGGACGTGACCGGGCACTCACGACCGGGTTGTTATCAACAACGGTGCCAAGCTCAACCTGTTCGTACCTCGTGCATGGACCAGTTCGAAGGCGTTGGCCATGTCCTTGCTGTTGTAAGGAAACAGGGAAACGAGGAGGGAAACGTGATCACTATTCTTCTGGTGGTGCTCCTGCTCATGATGATTGGTGTGGTGCCGGCGTGGCCGCACAGCCGCGATTGGGGCTACATGCCGAGCGGCACGCTTGGCCTGCTGCTGATCATTCTCCTGGTTCTTGCCCTGACTGGAAGGATCTAGCGGAGGCTGTCGTGCTGAACGGAGATCCGCATCCGACAATTCTGGTCGTGGAGGACGACCCCGACACGCGTGAGCTGATGACTGCTTGGCTCGACGCGGAAGGGTACCGGGTCCGCACCGCCACCAACGGCAAAGAAGCGCTGAACATTCTTCAGCGCGAAGTGCCGTGCGCGATGCTGGTGGACTTGATGATGCCAGTTATGGACGGTGCGGAATTCCGGCGCAGGGTCCAGACCATGCCCGCCATCTCGTCGGTGCCGTTCATCATGGTCAGCGCGGCCAGCAACGCGGTCAGGGTCGCGCGCGACCTCGACATCGACGTCGTCAGCAAACCATTTGACGCCGACCAGCTGCTCGCACTCGTTGCCTCGCGCTGCCATTCTCACTGACTCCAGCTGTGTGTCGTCATTGGCGCTCCGGCGGGACCGAGAGTTCCGCAGCCTGCGACAGCCCTGCGGCGACCTGCGGCAGAATGCCCATCCTGATATAGATCGGCCGGACCGCACTGCGAATCGCGGGCAGTTCGCTGCGGAACCAGATGGAACCGGCGACGCAGCACAGCCCGCCAATGAGCAGCGTAGGTGACGCGCCGAGCCGCGACGACATCCACCCGGCGATCAGGCTCCCGAAGGGCGCCGTTCCCAGGAACGCCATCATGTAGAAGCTCATCACCCGTCCCCGCTTCTCATCGTCCACGATGGTCTGAATGATCGTGTTGCTGGCGGCCATCTGCACGATGAAGCCGCAGCCGGCGACAACCAGACATGGGATTGCGAGGAACAATGTCGGGGCGAACGAAAACGCCACCAGACCGCCGCCGAACGCCACGCCGGCCCACGCGATGATCCGTCCAAGGCCGACCACGGTCTTTCGGGCGGCCAGCCAGAGCGCACCGACCAGCGCGCCGCATCCCGACGAGGTCATCAGCAATCCCAGCGTGTGCGGTCCGCCGTGGAATGTCTCGGTCGTGAAGATCGGCATCAGCACGGAATACGGCACGCCGACCAGGCTGACCAGGGCGAGCAGCAGGATGATCGATCGGATCGGCTTGAAACCGAACGCGTACTTGAAGCCTTCCGTGAATTGTTGCAGTGCGCCTGGCCGATCGCCGGCCGGCACCGACCGGGCCGGCACCCGCATCGCGATCAGCGCGGCGATGACTCCCAGGTAACTGACGCCGTCGATGAAAAAGCACCAGCCTTCGTTGGTCGCCGCGATCACCACACCGGCAATCGACGGCCCGAGTAGTCGCGCAACATTCACCATCGACGAATTCAGCGCGATGGCGTTGCCCAGATCCGCCTTGTTCTCGATCAGCGCGATGAGGAACGCCTGCCGTCCCGGCATGTCGAACGCGTTGACGATGCCCTGCAGAATGCTGAGCAGCACAATCGCCTCGACGGTGATGTGGCCGGTCAAGGTCAACCCGGCCAGGGCAAACGACTGCAGCATCGAGATGACTTGCGTGCCGATCAACAGCCGGCGACGGTCCCAGCGATCGACGAAGATGCCGGCGAATGGACCGAGCAGAAACGCCGGAAACTGTCCGGCGAAACCAACGATGCCAAGCAGCCATGCCGAGCCGGTGAGCCGGTAAACCAGCCAGCTGGTGGCGGTGGTCGTGATCCAGGTTCCGGCGAGCGAGACGATCTGACCGCCGAAGAACAGCCGGTAGTTGCGGTAGCGCAGCGCTCGCAGCATGAACGCGACGCTGCCTTTCGGCTGCTCCGTCACATCTGCCATCCTCCGCCGAGCGCGCGATAGATTTCCACCAGTGCGGAGAGCTCGTTCAACTGCGACTGCGCGAGGCCAAGCTCCGCGTCGAACAGCCGGGTGTCGGCGTCGAGGACTTCCAGGTAGCTCGTCACACCGCCTTCGTAACGGACCTGCGCCAACCGCCTGGCGTCACGCGCCGATTCAGCCAGCAGCGCCAGCTGCGCACCGGTTTCGCGGATCTTCTGATAGCCGATGAGCGAGTCCGACACTTCGCGAAACGACTGCCGTACGATCTGCTGATAGGCGATCGTCGCCTCGTCGCGGCGGGCCTCGGCGATGGCCACGCGCGACTTGATGCGGCCGGCCGTGAAGACCGGCTGGGTCGCGGCGGCGGCGGCGGACCAGATGATGTTGGTGGTCGAGAAGAGCGTCGATAACGCCAGGCTCTGGAAGCCGCCTTGACCGGTCAACGCGATATCCGGAAAAAAGGCGGCGCGGGCGACGCCGATCTGGGCGTTGGCCGCCACCAGTTCCTGCTCGGCACGCTGAATGTCCGGTCGCCGTTCGATCAGCGCAGACGGCAGGCCGGCCGGGACGTCGGGCTGGTGCGGCTGATCGGTCAGGCTTCGTCCCCGTGCCACCGGACCGGGAAAGCCGCCGAGCAGCACGCTGAGGAAATTCTCCTGCTGTACGATCTGGCGCTCGAGCGACGCGATCTCGCTGGTGGCGCCGTAGACCAGCTGTTCGGCCTGGCGGACGTCGAGCAGCGAGGTCACACCGCCGCGCTCGCGCACGTTGGCGAGTTGCAGCGATTCGAGCCGTGACTGAAGCGTCCGCTTCGAAATGTCCAGTTCGAGATCGAGCGCCCGCAGGCCGAAGTAGCCGCTCGACACCTGGCTGATCAGCGACGTCACCACGGCGCGCTGCCCCCATTGGCTCGCCAGCAACTGCGCGCGGGCACTCTCGGTAGCACGACGATACTTGCCCCAGAAGTCGAGCTCCCACGCCGCCGACGCCTGCACCTCGACCGCGGCCAGATTGGTCGACGGAAAACCGAGCGCGACGGACGGACGTTCGCCCAGCACGTTGACTCCGGCGCTGACGTTGGGAAATTGATCCGAGCGCGTGATGCCAACTTGCGCCTGCGCTTCGAGAATGCGCGCCGCCGCCATCTGGAGATCGAAATTGTGTTCAAGCGCCGTGCGGATCAGCGTCTGCAGCGTCTCGTCCTCGAACACCTGCGACCATTGCTGATCGGCGATCGAGGCCGCGGCTACCGTCGCGCCTGCCGCCGCCGGGTTGTCAGCGTCCGCGGTTCGGTACGCGCCAGGCGCATCGACGATGGGACGCTTGTAGTCGGGCCCGACCATGCAGCCGGACATCACCACCGCGATCACCGTGACCGCGCCGATCGCGGCCAGCGTTCGAAACGTCATCGAGTGGGCCGGAATCGCAGTCATGTTACGAATGGCCCTCTCCGGATACGAGGCCGGGCGTCACCGCCGCAGTCGCCGTCTTGCGATGCGACAGCCGCTCGACCAGCACGAACAGCAGCGGGATGATGAAGATCGCCAGCAGCGTCGCCGCCAGCATGCCGGTGACGACAACGGTGCCGAGAATGCGGCGTGACGCGCCACCAGAACCGCTCGCAAACCAGAGCGGGGTACAGCCAAGGATAAACGCGAACGATGTCATCAGAATCGGGCGCAGCCGCAGCTTCGCGCCCTCGAGCGCCGCGTCCACCAGGTTCTTGCCCTCGTCGAGACGCTCCTTCGCGAACTCGACGATCAGAATCGCGTTTTTCGCGGCGAGTCCGATCAGCATGATCACGCCGATCTGCGCGTAGACGTCGAAGTCGTACTTGCGGATCAACAGGCCAACCACCGCGCCGAACACGGCGATCGGCACCGACAGCAGCACCGAGAACGGCAGCGACCAGCTCTCGTAGAGTGCCGCCAGAATCAGGAACACGAACGCGATCGACAGCGCGAACACCGGACCGGAGCTGCCGGCCTTCTTCTCCTGATACGAAAGGTCCGACCAGTCGTAGCTGATCTCCTTCGGCATTGTCTCTTTGGCCACCTCCTCGAGCACGTCGAGCGCCTGGCCCGAGCTGTAGGCTGGTGCGGCGGCACCCGTGATCAACGCCGCCCGATAGACGTTGAATCGATTGGTGTATTGCGGGCCGAACGCCGGCCTGGTCGATTCGAGCGTGGACAGCGGCACCATTCCACCATCGTTGTTGCGCACGTAGAACTGGCCGATGTTGTCCGGGGAGACGCGTTCCCCGCCTTCAGCCTGCATGAAGACCCGCCACTGTCGCCCGAAGCGGTTGAACTGGTTGACATACAACCCGCCGAGGAACGCCTGCATCGTCTGATAGACGTCAGCGAGCGCGACGCCCTGCTTCAGCACCTTGTCGCGATCGACGTCCGCGTAGAGCTGCGGCACCGCGGCGGTGAATTGGGTCGTGACGCCGACCAGTTCGGGTCGCTTCCGCGCCGCCTCGATGAACTTCTGCACGTTCTGATTCAGGAAGTCGAGACTGCCGCCGGTGCGGTCCTGCAGCCAGAACGAAAAACCGCCCTGGGTGCCGAGGCCGGGAATCGACGGCGGCATCACCGCGAAGGTCGTCGCCTCCGGCACCAGCTTCCGCAGTTCGACGTTGAGATGATTGACGATCTGACGCGCGTCCAGCTCCGGCTTGGTCCGTTCGTCCCACGGCTTGAGCCCGATGAAATAGAAGCCGTAGTTACTGGCGGTGACGCGCGACAACAGGCTGAAGCCGGCGATGGTGTTGAAGTTCGCGATGCCTTCGGTGTGCGCGAGCAGGTCGTCGATCTTGCGGCACACCGCGTCGGTGCGTTCGAGCGAGGCCGCCGCCGGCAGCTGGACGTTCAGCAGGCAGTAACCATAATCCTCCTCGGGCACGAAGCTGGTCGGCAGACGTCGTCCGACCATCGCCGCCATGACCGTGAAGCCAATCAGGAGCGCGACGCCGATGAAGGCCTTGCGGACCAGCCCGTGACTGACCCGCACGTAGCCGCTGGTCACCTTGTCGAAGCCGCGGTTGAACCAGGCGAAGAAGCGATTGAGCAGGCCGGTCGACTTCTGCCGCGGGCGCAACAGCAGCGCCGCCAGCGCCGGCGACAGCGTCAAGGCGTTGAACGCCGAAATCATCACCGAGATGGCGATAGTGATCGCGAACTGCTTGTTCAATCGGCCCTGGATGCCGCTGAGGAACCCGACCGGGATGAACACCGACGCGAGAATCAGCGCGATGCTGACGACCGGGCCCGACACTTCGTCCATCGCCTTCAGGGTGGCGTCCTTTGGCGTCATCCCTTCTTCGATGTGGTGCTCGACCGCTTCCACCACCACGATGGCATCGTCAACGACCAGGCCGATGGCCAGGACGAGCCCGAACAACGACAGCGTGTTGATCGAGAACCCGAGCAGCGGAAACACCGCGAAGGTCCCGATCAGCGACACCGGCACCGCGACCATCGGAATGAAGGTCGCGCGCCAGTTCTGCAGGAACAGATAGACGACGAAGATGACCAGCACGATGGCGATCCCCAGCGTAATCAGGATCTCCTTGATGCCTTCCGAGACCGGCAGCGTGGTGTCGATTGAATAGCGGTACTCGAGATCGCCGGGGAACCGGGTCTGGAGATCGGCCATCACCTTCTTGACGCCTTCGGCAACTGCCAGCGCGTTCGAACCCGGCTGCTGGAACACGGCGACGGCACAGCCCTGCTGACCGTTGACGCGGCCGATCTGCTGGTAATTGAGCGCACCGAGCTCGATGCGGGCGACGTCCTGCATCCGCACCACCGAGCCGTCGGGATTGGAGCGGACGGCGATCGCGCCAAATTCCTCCGCCGACTGCAGTCGTCCCTGGGCGCGCACGGTGTAGGTCATTTCCTGACCGCTCGGCACCGGTTGCGCGCCGATCTGGCCGGACGGGTTGACGGTGCTCTGCGTCTGGATGGCGCGGACCAGTTCCGGCACCGTGATTCCGAGCTTGGCGAGCCGATCCGCCTTCACCCAGATGCGCATCGCGTAGTCGCCGGCGCCGAAGATGCGGACGTCGCCGACACCAGGCACGCGATAGAGCGCGTCGATGATGTTGATGTTCGCGTAATTGGCGAGGAACAGCGCGTCGTAGGTGTTGCCCGGCGACAGCAGCGACACGATCAACATCGGAAAGCCGGTCGCCTTCCGCATCGTCAAGCCGTAAGTGTTGACGTCCGGCGGCAGGTTTGGCTGCGCCTGCGCGATGCGATTCTGGACATTGACCTGATCGATGTTCGGATCGGTGGCAACGTCGAAGGTGACCGTCAGCTGCATCGTGCCGTCGTTGGCGTTGGTCGACGCCATGTACAGCATGTTGTCGACGCCGTTGGTCTGCTGCTCGAGCGGTGTGGCGACGGCGGATTCGATCGTCAGCGCGTCGGCGCCGGTGTAGTTCGCCGACACGCTGATCTGCGGCGGGATGATTTCCGGAAATTGCGCGATCGGCAGCGACTGCATCGACACCAACCCGGCCAGCACGGTGACGATGGCGATGACGATGGCAACGATGGGACGGCCGACAAAGAAGCGGGACATGGCTCAGTGCGCCTCGGCTGGAGCGGTAAACGGTGTCGGGTTGACCACGGTGCCGTCGCGCGGCGCACCTTCGACCACGATGCGGGCGCCCGGCTCGAGGCCGCTCTCGATCACCCAGCGGCTGCCGAGACGCTCGCCGACCTTGACTGTCTTCGTGCTCACCTTGTTGTCCGGACCGACTACGTGGACCTGAAATGAACCCTGCAACTCGCTGACGGCACGCTGCGGGACGAGCAAGGCGTCCTTCTGCTCACCGGTTTCGGCGCGAACCCGGCCGTACTGTCCGGGACGAAGAATGGAATCCGGGTTCGGGAAGGTCGCACTGATGCGGATGGTGCCGGTCTTGACGTCGATCTCGCGATCCGCGGCGAGAAACTTCCCGGTCCGTGGGTAGACCGAGCCGTCGCTCAGCACCAGCTTCAGCGTGGCGCCACCTGACATCGACGACTTGTTCCCGCGTGCGTTGATCAGGCTGGCCATGTGCATGTATTCCTGTTCGCTCAGCGGGAAATACGCCTTGATCGGATCGACTTGCGACACCGTCGTCAGCAGCGTGCCCGGACCGACGAGATCGCCGATCTGACCCGTGGCAATCGCGGCGACACCGTCCACCAGCGAGGTGACGTCGGTGAACCCGACATTCAGCTGGGCGTTCTCGACCGCCGCGGTCGCGGCCGTGACCGCGGCCTGCGCCGCCAGGTTGGCCTGGATGTCGTTGTCCAGCTGACTCTGCGCGATGGCGCGCTGTTCGGCGAGCGGACGATCGCGCTGCAGATCGCGCTCGGTCTTGCCAAGCTGCGCCGCGGCTTCGGCCAGCTGTCCGCGGGCCTGAGCGAGCGCCGACTCGAACGGGCGGCGGTCGATCTCGAACAGCACCTGGCCCTTGCGCACTTCGGCGCCTTCTTCGTAGTTGCGCTTGAGCAGATAGCCGCTGACCTGGGGACGAATCTGGGCGTTGACGAAGCCGTCCAGCGTCGCGATCCACTCGCTGGTGATGGTGATTCGCTCGGGCGCGATCGTGATCACCTTGACCGCCGGTGGCGGTGGAGGCGGCGGGTCTTTTTTTTCGGCCTGGCAGCCGGCCAGCAGTGCGGACACGATGAGAGCCGGAGCGAGGCGAACCGTGGTGCGAGCCGTCGTGCGAGCGTGTGTCATGCGATTACCGTTTGGAGGCCCGGCGCGAGCGCGGGCGAATGCCGTGCTGCAGCAAATCGAGACTGGTGTCGAAGAGACGATCGACGCTGCACGGGGCGAACCGGCGGACGCCGAGATGCACGTGAAACATCGCCTGGTGCGCCAGTGCGGACACGATCAGCCGCGCCGTCACTTCGGCGTCGGCGTCACGGCGGAACTCGCCGCTCGCCTGGCCTTCCTTGATCAGCGCCTCGACCGATCGCCATTGCTCGACCAGGCCACGCGCCCACGCGGCGAAGACGTCTGGCGCTTCCGCCGCCATCTCGCCGACCACCAGCCGTTGCCAGAGTCCGGACTGCATGGTGAGCGAGTACGTCCAGTAGTCGTGGAGAAACAGACGGAGCCGATCGGAGGCGGAGCCGCCGGCGTGAGCGAGCCGGCGCGCCACGGTCTCGCGTTTTTCGGCCATGCGGCTGGCCACGCTGCGGGTGAGGAGATCGTCCTTGTTGGCGAAGTAGTGATAGACCGTGGCCTTGCAGACGCCGGCGTCCTTGGCGACGTCTTCGAGGCGAACGCGGCGATAGCCGCGGCGCTTCAGCAGTTTCAGCGCCGACGCCATCAACAGGCGCGGGCGATCGTCAGGGCGGCGTTGCCAGCGCTTGTCGTCGGATGTCACCGCCGCGGTGCGGGTCATGAATCGAGTATCCACCGTAATTGACCGCGGGTCAATTACGCCAACTATGACAGGTCCGTTATGCAGCTGTGCCGCGCGACCGTTGCGGTCGCGCGGACCACCTGACGCTGTCGCCCTTACTCGGTGTCGTCGCGGTTCAGGCCGGCGTGGTTCAGGCGGGTGGCAAGCCGAAGATCAACGACGCGTTGGTGCCGCCGAAGCCGAACGAGTTGGTCATCACGTGCGTCATCGCTTTGCGGACCGCAACGTTCGGCACCAGGTTGAGGTGGTTGTCCTCGTCCTGATGATCGAGGTTGATGGTCGGCGGCGCGATCTGATCGCGCAGCGCCAGCACGGTCAAACCGGCTTCGAGGGCGCCGGCGCCACCGAGCAGGTGTCCGCTCATCGCCTTGGTGGAGCTGACCAGGAGGTCCGCGGCATGCTCGCCGAACACACGCGCGATCGCGTGCGCCTCCGCACGGTCGCCAAGCGGCGTGGATGTGGCGTGGGCATTGAGGTAGTCAATTGACTTCGGCGCAAGCCCGGCATCGGCCAGCGCCGAGGACATGACCCGGCCGACACCGTCGCCGTCTTCGGGCGGCGCCGACGGGTGATGCGCGTCCGCGCTCATTCCGTAGCCGATCAACTCGGCGAGAATCGGGGCGTTGCGCGCGACCGCGTGGCCATATTCCTCGAGCACCAGCACGCCCGCGCCCTCGCCGACCACGAAGCCGTCGCGGTCCTTGTCCCACGGCCGGCTCGCCCGCGCCGGATCGTCGTTGCGCGTCGACAACGCCCGCATCGCCGCAAAACCGGCGATGCCGAGCGGCGTGATCGCGGCCTCGGCGCCGCCACACAACATCGCGTCCGCATAACCGCCCTGGATCAGCCGAAAGCCGTCGCCGATGGCGTGCGCGCCGGTCGTGCACGCGGTCGCCGGAGCGGTATTCGGACCCTTGGCGCCGTAACGCACCGACACCTGTCCGGCCGCCAGATTCGAGATCGCCGACAGGATGAAGAACGGCGAGACGCGATCGGGGCCGCGCTCGAGCAGGGTCCGATGCTCGCGCTCGATGATCTCGAAACCGCCGATGCCGCTGCCGATCGCCACACCAATGCGGATTGCGTTCTCTGGCGTGATCGGCAGCCGGCTGTCTTCCATCGCCATCGCCGCGGCGGCCAGCGCGAACTGGATGAAGCGGCCGCACTTCTTCACGTCCTTCTTGTCGATCCAGTTCAGCGGCTCGAACCCTTTCACCTCACCGGCGAACCGCGCCGCGTGTCGCGAGGCGTCGAACAACGTGATTGGAGCCACGCCAGGAGTGCCGGCCAGTGCAGCTTCCCAGTTCTGCCGGGTCCCGATGCCGAGCGGCGAGACCAGGCCGATACCGGTGACGACGACGCGTCGCTTCGCGATGTTCACTCGAATGTTCTCCCCCAGCGTTGAGCGGCCCGGCGGTCTGGTACTGACGTCATCGATGCTCGCCCCGGTCGGCGGGCAACGATCATTATCAGTCACGATGGCGCCCAGGCGCGTCGCGATCGCTCCATGCGTCGAGAAACACGGCCCGCAGCTCTCCGCGACGCCGTCACGCGCGCGATTGTCGTGCGGCGTGAGCGCCCGCCGCTTATAATGAGGGCGCGCGAGGCCTCCATGCGACAAATCGCAGTCGTCAACATGAAAGGCGGCGTCGGCAAGACTACGACCGCCGTACACCTCGCCGCCGGACTGGCGGGGCGCAAGTCGCGCGTGCTGCTCGTGGACGCGGACCCACAGGGCAACGTCGGCCACGCATTCGGCATCCGCCGCACTGCGACCCTGCGCGAGTTGATGACTGGCGAGCGCACCCTCGACGATGTCATCGTCCGCGATGTCCGCGAGAACCTCGACATCATCCCCTCGACGCCGGCATCGTTCTCGCTCGAAGCCCAGCTGGCCGGCGCACCGCAGCGCGAGATGATTCTGGCGCGGCGCCTCAAGTCGATTCCGGCCAGCCGCTACGACGTGGTCATCGTCGACTGCTCGCCGGCAATGAATCTGCTCACCTACAACGCGCTGTTGTTCGCGACCGAAATCGTCATCCCGGTCGCCATGGACGGCATGGCCATCGTCGGCGCCCGCCAGACCCTGGCCGGGGTTCACGAAATCCGGGATCTGTGGCCCGATCGCCCGCTCGATCTGCTCGCGGTGCTGCCGATCGCGGTCAACGCGACCAACGCCACGCGGGCTGCATTCGATGCCATCGAGGCCGACCCGGAAATGCGGGAGCGGCTGTATCGGCGCGGCATCCGCCAGTGCATCGATGTGACCTATGCCCTCACGCAGCACCAAACGATCTGGGACTACGCGCCGCGCAGCCGCGCCGCCGAAGACTTCGATGCGTTCGTCAGCTTCGTCGCCGGAGACCGGCTCGGAGAAGTCGCCGGGCGCGACGCCCAGCCGGAAGCGCACGTCGAAAAAAGCCCGCCCGTCATTTGACGTCGCGATCGAACCGGTTGCCACCACCGGTGCCGGCTGGGTCTACCGGTCGGAGCTTAATGGAGCGATGCCCGCCGGGGCGGGCTCGGATCCGGCCACGCCGACCTTAGCGCCGGCCGTAGTGCCTACTGCGTTGCCGACCAGTTCCAGGGCGGCCGTCCTCACCGGGCCTGCGGTCCGTCCCCGACCTGCCGATAGAGTAAGTGTGGCTGGTGGTGTGCCTCAGGCCGAGGGACGCGGCTGGTTCATGACAGGCATGTACCTCATGACGCTGCCGCTGACGCTGCCGCTGAAGCTGGGGATGACGATCATGTGGGCGCCGGTGTCGTGGATGCTCGGACCACGCACCAAGCAGACCTCCTGATGAAAATTGTCGCGATCTCAGACCTGCACGGCCATCTCCCGGAGATTCCGCCGTGCGACCTGCTGCTGGTGGCCGGCGATCTGTGTCCCGACTCGTTCGGCGATTCCAGGCAGGCGCGCGAGTATCCCGAGGTCCAGGAGCCGTGGCTGCTCGGTCCATTCACCGACTGGATCAACGCGATTCCGCTGCCGCGCGAGCGCAAGATCGCCACCTGGGGCAATCACGATTTCGTGGCCGAGCGAGGCCGGGCCACGCTCGCCGGCGAACTGCCGCTGACCATCGTCAGCGATCGAACCATCGACGTGCTCGGCTTGAAGATCTGGATCAGCCCGTGGTCGAACAACCTCCCCGGCGAGTGGGCGTTCACCCGCGAGCCGCAGGACCTGGTCTCGCTGTACAGCGGCATTCCGGGCGGCACCGACGTCATCGTCACCCATCAACCGCCGCACGGATACGGCGATCGCGAGCTGACCGGACCCAAACGGCTCGAGCACGTCGGATCGCTCGAGCTGCTGCAGGCGTTGGAACGGGTGCGGCCGCAGGCGCTGGTGTGCGGACACATCCATCGCTCGTTCGGGTCGTACAACCATCTGGGCGTACCGATCTACAACGTCTGCGTCATGGACGAAAACTATCGGCCGACTCACCCACTCACCGTGCTGAGCCTGACGCCTGACGGTCAGCTCCTGTCCGCGGGGCATGATATGCTGCCGCCTTCTCCCACTTCGAAATAAGGGGCTGCCGAGAGTGGTCGATCTCGACTTCCTTGCCACGATTCAAATCTTCAGCTTCTTCACGAGGCCTGAACTGGAAGCAGCGACGGCGCTGTTCCGCGAAGTCACGCACGCGAAAGGCGACGAAGTCGTCAAGATCGGCGATCCGGGCGACACGTTCTTCGTCGTGCTCGAGGGAGAGCTCGAAGTCTGGGACGCGAGCACGCCGCCGCGCCAGACTGGCACGCTGCGCAAGGGTGACTTCTTCGGCGAGATGGCGCTGCTGCAGGGCGGCAAGCGCACGGCGACGGTCCGGGCCGATCGCCGCTCGCACCTGCTGGCGGTGGACAAACCGGCCTTCGATCAGCTGTTCCTGAAGAACCCGAAAGCGATCGAGTACTTCGCCCGGGTCCTGTCCAAGCGACTCGCCGGCGTGACCCGCGCCGACCGCATCCGCCGCGCGACCACGACCATTTCGGTGGCGAGCCCGCGTGGCCTGCGGGGCGAATCGCTGTGCGCGTTCGCGATTGCGGCGCTGCTCAAGCAGCTGACCACCACCGAAGTCATCTACGTCGAAGTACGGCCCAGCGAGGAAGCGCCGGATCCGATGGTGCTCGACCTGCTGTCGGACAGCATTGGCTCGGCTCCTGATCGCTATACGCTGCCTCACCAGACCGACGGCCCGACCCATCTGCGCATCACCGTGCCGACCGAGCTGAACGAAGCCCGCTACGGCGATCTGTTGTCCAACCTGGTCTCGCGCCTGAGCGATCGCTTCAGCTTCATCGTGTTCGACCTCGGCTCGAGTTCGGCCGGCCTGATTCAGTGCGCTCCCGCGTTCTCCGATGTGTTCGTCTCGATCGTGGACGGCGCGGAGGAGCCGACCGGCATTTCCAATCCACGGTCGATGAAGGTCTACCGCGTCGTCAACCTGTTCAACCCGACGTCGCGGCCGCTGCCGATCAGCAGCAGCGAGCCGTTCGTGATGCCATACAACGATATCTATGCCGCACCGGCCGCCGACGCCAGTCTGCGGCTGCTGAAAAACTCGCGATCGCCCGCGGCGCTTCCGTTGTACCGCCTCGTCCACAAGCTGCTCGGCACGTCGATCGGCCTGGCGCTTGGCGGCGGTGCCGCGTTCGGGCTGGCGCATCTCGGTGTGATCAAGGTGCTCGAAGAAGGCGGCATCCCGATCGATCTGGTGGCGGGCTGCTCGCAGGGATCAATCGTCGCGGTCGGCTATGCCTGCGGGCTCGCCGTGGACGACATGATCACGATCGCGCGGGAACTGGGCGCGAAACGCAATTTCCTGTTCGCGTCCGACCCGACGTTCCTGACCAAGCCGGGCATCCTCGCGGGTCAACGCTTCCTGACGATGATGCGGCCCTACCTGAAGGGCAAGGAGTCGTTCGAGCAGCTGCTCCTGCCTTGCAAGACCGTGGCGACCGACATCCAGACCGGCGAGCGGGTCGCGATCGGCTCGGGGCGGCTCGAGACGGCGTTCCGGGCGAGTTCGTCGGTGCCGATGGTCATGGCGCCGCTGCGCAGCGGCGAGCGGGTGCTCGTGGACGGCGGCGTCGTCGATCCGGTGCCGGCGGAAATCGCCAGCCAGATGGGCGCGGACATCACCGTCGCGGTCAACGTCGTGCCGCCGATGAAGCGCGGCGTCGAGACGGCGCTGTCTTATTGGTACCGGCGCCTCAACGCCTTCAATCCGTTCTCGTACCTCTCGAGCGACGCGCAGGACATGCCGAGCCTCTTCGACATCGTCATGAATTCGATGCAGATCCTTCAGTACGAGCTCGGCAACTTCAAGGCGATCACTGCTGACGTCCTGATCAATCCCGATCTCTCCGACTTCACCTGGATCGAGTATTACCGTGCGGACGAGTTGATCGAGCGTGGCGCTCAGGCCGCCGAGCGTGCGTTGCCCGCGATCAGGCACGTGGTCGAATCGAAGATCGTGCCGATCCAACAGGCCGCGCCGAGCGGTCGCTCGAGCGACGCCGTCCCAGCATGAGCCTGCTGGCCGCCGTCCTCATCACGACCCTGGTCTGGGCCGTGTTGTTCGTCGCGTTTCTGGTTGCGGTGCGCGGCCGCTGGCTGGCGCGATTCCACCGTGGTTTCTTCATCCAGATCGGCATCGCACTGCTGGGCGTCGCGCTGATGGCGACGTCGGTGGTCGGAGTGTGGGGGTATTTCGCTGCCCGGCAGGTCCTGGATGACGACCTCGAAATCCAGATGCAGGACATCGGCAAGCTGGTCGAGGGACAGGTCGCGCACGACCTCGATCGTATCGAGCGGCAGATGAGCAGCCTCGGCAAGTCGCTAGCCGCCGCCAGGGCAAAGGGCGCGTCGACCGCCGAGCTCAAGGGCTTCCTTGCCGCCGCCCAGAGCTTCGAGACCAACTACGTGCAGATGCGGTTCATCGACGGGGACGGCACCATCCTCGCCGAAACCCGCACCGTCCAGTCGAGCGGCGAGCCGATGAACCGCATCGGCATCGCCTATAACCAGGAGGGCAAGCCGTTCGTGTCGGACGCGTACTATTCCGACACCTTCAAGCGCGAGATTCTCCTGGTCAGCCTGCCGATCACGGACGAGAACGGCAAGGTCACATCCATGATCATGTCCCGCTTCGATCTGGCGGCGGAGTTCGCCGAGCTGATCAAGGATGCGACGTTCAACCAGAGCGGCTTCGCCACGCTGGTAGACGGCGACGGACAGATCATCGCCCACCCCGATTCATCGCGGCTGGAGGAGGACGTCTCCGACTGGCCGGCGGTTCAGGCGGCGCGCCAGTCGAATGACACCGGCGCGCTGGTCGCGAAAAACAAGGCCGGACAGAACCGCCTCTATGTCTATCGCGCGATCAGGAACCCGTCCACCGTCGGCAACAACAAACCGTGGGTGCTCCTGACGGAAGTCGATCGCGATGAGGAGTTGGCCGGGCTACGCCGGTTGCGACGCGAACTCGGGTTCGGCGTGATGCTGGTGCTGATCTGCGGCCTGCTGATTGCTCATCAGGTCTCGACATCGGTGACCGAGCCGCTCGAACGTCTCGGCGATTTTGCGAAGCGCATCGGCAGTGGAGATCTGACCACCCGCACCAGCATTGCCGGCCGTGACGTGTCGGGCCGTCTGTCCGAGCGGCTGAACGACATGGCCAACGGACTGCAGGAGCGCGATCACGTCAAGGAAGTGTTCGGCCGCTACATCGCGACGCAGGTTTCGGACAAGATCCTCAAAGGCGAAGTGAACCTCGGCGGCGAGAGCAAGCGGGTGACGATCCTGTTCTCGGACATCCGCAATTTCACCGGCATGTCCGAGTCGATGGCGCCGCAGCAGGTGGTCTCCTTCCTCAACGACTATTTCTCCGAGATGGTGGATGCCGTCTTCGAACACGGCGGCGTGCTCGACAAGTTCATGGGCGACGGCCTGATGGCGGTGTTTGGATCGCTCGAGGACACCGAGCACGAGATGGGCGCGGTGAAGGCGGCGCTGCGGATGCGCGCACTGCTCGCGAAGATCAACGGCGTGAGGGCGGTCTCCGGCATCCCGCCGATTGCGATCGGCATCGGCATCCACACCGACGCCTGCATCGTCGGCAACATCGGCTCACGCAAGCGCCTCGAGTACACGGTCGTCGGCGACGGTGTCAACACCTCGTCGCGGCTGCAGGCGTTGAACAAGGAGTACGGCACCACGATTCTGATCAGCGAGACGACCTACGAAAAGATCAAGGATCACTTCGACTGCCGTCAGATGCCGGACGCCCAACTGCGCGGCAAGACCAAGAACCTTCACTTCTACGAGGTCCTCAACATCAAGGTCGTCGCGGCCCCCGTTCCGGAATACGTGTAACACAGGATCGAACCTCACAAAACGCGAGCCTGAAAGGCTCGCGCTACAGGACTCGCGCTACCCTCAGATGGATTCTCTCACTCGAAAACCGGCAACAGAGTTAGTACGCATGGTCGCGACCGGCGAGATCAGCGCCGAACAACTCGTACGCGAACATCTCGAACAGATCGAGCGCCTCAATCCGAGGCTCAATGCGTTCATCGAACTGCGCGCCGACCAGGCATTGGCCGAGGCGCGAAGGCAGGATGATGCAGCGGCCGCGGGACGCGGACGCGGCAGCCTGGGTGGCCTTCCGATCTCGATCAAGAGCGCGATCGAAGTCAGCGGGCTGAAAGTGGAAACTGGGTCGCCGTCCCGCCAAGGTATCGTCTCGACACAGGATGCGGAATGCGTGGCGAGGCTGCGCGCCGCAGGCGCAATCGTGCTCGGCACCACCAACGTCGCCGAGATGCTGATGGGCTACGAATCGGTCAATCCTCTTTACGGGCGCAGCAGCAATCCGTGGGACCTGGAACGGACGCCAGGCGGATCGAGCGGCGGAGAATCGGCGGCGATCGCTGCCGGCTTGTCCGCCGGCGGGATTGGCAGCGACGGCGGCGGGTCCATTCGCGTGCCCGCACATTTCACCGGCATCTGCGGGCTGAAGCCGACGCCCGGCAGGATTCCCGGCACCGGCCACCAGCCGGGATGCCTCGGCCCATTTTCGTTGATCGGCGTGGTCGGACCGATGGCGCGGACCATCGCGGACGTTCACGCGATGTTCACGGTCGTCGCCGGCTGGGACGCCAGCGATCCGATGGCGGTGCCAATCCCGGTTCAACCGCTCGGGCGTGAGCCGCACGCGAATGTGCGGATCGGTTTCTTCGAAGACGATGGCCGCAATGCCGTGACCGTCGAAACCAGGGCCGCGGTGCGCGCGGCTGCCGCGGCAGCGGCACGGACCGGCTACGCGGTTGAAGAATTCCGGCCGGCCGGACTCGATCGGGCCCGGGAACTCTGGGACGCGTTCTTCTGCGGGGTTGGCCTGCTCGTTCTCAACGAGCCGTTGCAAGGCGCCGAGGTATATCTTCCGATCCTCGAGGCGTTTCTCCGTGGCGGCGGCCGGCCGCCGGCGACCGCGATGGATCTGACCCTGGCATGGATCGGCCGCGACATCGCACGAGGCGATCTGTTGAAACAGATGGAGACCCACCGCGTACTGATCTGTCCGGTCGCGTCGGTACCGGCCTTCCGGCACGGCGAACGCAGCTGGCGGATCGATGGCCACGATGTCGGTTATCTCGACGCGATGACACCGACGCAGTGGTTCAACATCCTCGGCAATCCCGTTGCGATCGTGCCTGTCGGGACGTCGGTCGAGGGTCTGCCGATTGCCGTGCAGGTGGTGGGCCGGCCGTTCGAAGAAGAGATCGTGCTGTCGGTCGCCGCCGACATCGAACGCGAATGCGGCGGCTACCGGCCGCCGCCGCTTTAGTTGATGTTGAGACAGCCGTTGGCCTTGCAATCGTGGCCGATGGCGTCGCGGTAGCCACGTTCGATCAGGCCGGTGATCCGCGGGCGATGGAAGTCGAGCATACCGAGCGCACCGCCCATGTCCTCGACCGGCCGGTAGAGGTGAATCTCAATCGCGCGGCGGTGACGATCCTTGCCGGCCTTCACGTCCGCGTTGACCTTCGCCGCCACCTCGAGATCGCGCCGCATCGTGGCGGCGAAACTCGCGACCAGCATCCGGCTCATCGCGTCCACCATGCTGCTCAGCGGCCGCATCGGGATCGCACCTGGTGACGGATCGAGGTAGATGACGTGCAGCACGTCGGCGCCACTCTGAATCGCCGGGCTCAGTGGCGTATTCAGCACCACGCCGCCGTCGACGAACACCTCCGCGCCGATCGGTACCGCAGGAAAGATTCCGGGCAAAGCGCCCGAGGCGCGAACGATCAGCGCCGCTTTGTCATCGGTAAAATCGCGGTTTTCGAATACCCGTAACGTCCCGGTCTCCCACGCCGTCGTCGCGACGCGGAAATCGACCCTGCCCGCCAGATCGCGGATCCGTCCACCGTCAACCGTTTCCTGCACCAGGCTGGCACTCGGTTCGGCGGTCAGAAACTGGCTGGCATCGAACAGTTCGGCGACGCGGCCGGCCAGGCCCGAAGTGCTGCCAACGAAACCGGCAACACGTGCCGTCAAGTCGCGCGCAAGAAACATCGCATCGGCGGCGAAGTCGCGCGCCGGACCCATCGGGTCCTGCATGACGTCGTTGGCCCAGTCGATCGGGTTCATGCGATAGCGCATCACGCCGTTGCGGACGGCGACTGACGGCGACGCCATGCGCTCGACCCATAGCTGCTCGAGCGCATCGACGGCGGCCGGCCAGTTGCGATCCAGGTTCGACAGCAGCACCGAGCCGTTGAATGCGCCGATCGAGGTGGCGGCAATCGCGGACGGGGTCAGCGGCCGACGGTGAGTCGAAGGCGAGAGGCCGGCGATGAGCGCCTTCATTACGCCGAGTTCGTAGGCGCCGTTGGCACCGCCGCCAGACAGCACGAGCGCGGTGCGCGCATGGCCATGGTGGGTGGCGTCCTTCATCGCTGCGATCCAATCGAGGTGGACGAGGTTGTCAACGGCCGCAAGAGCCGCAAGGCAGGACGGGTGTTGTATTCCTCGCGATACCGGCGATGAATTTCATCGTCGGGATATGCCTCCCCGGCAGGATATGGGTACGCGGTCATCGCATGAAACGGCAGCGGTTCCACGCTCTGTGAAAAGGCGGTATTGGCGTCGGCGTCCTTGGCCCAGCCGTCCACCAGCAACAGGAAATCGCGGGTCCAGCCGGCCTTCAGCGGCGGCAGCGATGCGGCCTGAAATGTCAGCGTCAGCTCGTCGCCCGAACCCATGATCACGAAGCGATCGTCAATCGACTGCAGCAGCGGCGTCACGTCACCGTACCGGGTGTAGAGACCGGGGGTCGGGTTCCACATCGACAACGGCATCTGGTGCGCATAGTCGAACACCTCGGGCTGCTTGCGTTCCGGATGAATCGTCGGCGTCGAGAAGCCGCGATAGTGCAGATCCACCGCGGTCGCGTCCATTCTCGTCATCACGTTCGGCGGCGGCGCCGAACTCTCGGCGAGGAAGATCTCGTCCCAATAGAGGCACAAGTTGGTGACGATGCGCACTTCGCGAGACGCCGACAGGAACTTTCCAGTGAGGTCGACCGCAATCGTCTTCGGTTTGCCGGCCGGGATTCCCATATCCTCGACCACCGTCACCCATTTTCCGGCCGCGTCCTTGACTTGGACCGAGGGAAAGATCAGGCCGCGCGGGTCTTCCTGCGAGACGCCGAGGAACGTGCTGCCGTCGGCCCAGTCGACCCACCCGCTCAGGACGAGGACCGCCTGATTCGACTTTGCCGCGTCGCCGAAGTCGAGATCCAGCGTGTGGAGCTCGGCGACACCAGCGAAGTCCCTGGTGAAGGCATCGGCGTAGGTCTGATCTTTCGCCAGCAGCTTGTCGCGAACGTCGCGGCCCTGGCCGTCGTGTGCGCGCACCGGGTGTACCCGATGTTCGGCGCCGAACAGGCGGAACTCGGGAAACGGCGGCGACTTGAACTTGTCGTTCGTAAACAGATCGATCGCGCTGGGGTGATCCACCGCCACGAGCTGAATCTGATCGAGGTACGACACTTCACGCAATTCTTCGGTGATGCGGACTTCGTAGGCGCCGTCTTTCACCTCGAGCGCGTCACCGGGGATCTGCACGTACTCGTCGTGGTCCACAGGAAAGAAGGTGCCGTCGCCGGAGCTGGCGCCGAGTGGTGCGACACCGAGCACGTCGGTGATGTAGCGGTGCTGATGTCCGTCCCAGGTGAAGATCATCGGGCACGATCCAGACAGCCGCTGCGCTTCCTTGTAGGTCGAGGCGCGATTGGAGGGCTGGCGCACCTCGTTCTGAATCAACCCGTTCGGCCAGGTGATGCGCACAGTGTCGATTTCCTTGACGTCGCGCAAGCCGAACGTCAACGGGGCGCCGGTGAACGTTTTTTTCTGATACTGCGCGCCGCTCTTGACCTCGACCTGCGCTTCGGGCGACAGCTTCGGGTTCTTGACGCCGGTCAGCGTCAGGCGCAGCCATCCGTTCGTGGTCACGGTATCGTTGTGAAGGAGATGCAGCGAGCCGTCGGCGCCGATGGCCGCCGCGTCCACCTTCCCGTCGTTGTCGAAGTCGGCGGCAACGAGCGCGACAGCGCCGGCCAGGACCGTCGCGTCTGGCGCCGCGAAACGGCCGAGACCCTGATTGCGCGCCACCTTGCCGTCAACCACGAGATCAGTGAGCGCGCGGTTTTCGAAGTCAGCCATCGCCACCGAACGAGCGGCCGATGCGCCTGGCACGGCAGCCGCCGCCGTGAAAGCACCGCGTTCGTTCAACAGCACGAGTGGACCCGCGGGAGTGGCAGCGATCAGATCGAGCCAGCCGTCGTAGTTGATGTCCTGCGCGGCCAGCGACCGCGCGTTCGCCGGCAGCGCCGGCAACGGGTCGGCGGCGAACTTTCCGGCCAGCAGGTCGCGATAGATGACGCCTTGATGATCGGCGTAGGCGACCGCCACATCATGACCGCTGGTATCGTTCACCAGGTCGAACACGATGGCGTCGGTGGCGCGGCCGTTGGCGAACGGGATATCGGCTGTCTGATCGCTGAAGCCGGCGGCGCCGTTGTTACGGAGCAGGCGGGTCGTGTCGCCGACCAGGAGGAGGTCCACGTCGTAGTCGTGGTCGTAGTCGAGCCACACCGCCTTGACGAACGAACCGGGCGCCAGGGTCAGCGGCGACTTCGCGAACGTACCCTTGCTGTTCACATACAGCACCGGGCCGGCGTCAGTGATGATGCAGAGATCGGGGAGACCGTCGTTGTTGAAGTCACCGGCGGCGATCGAACGAATCTTCTCGATGCCATCGAGGCCTGCATTGGGGATCAGGGTCTCGCCGTTCTTGTAGAGGCGCGCGCCGGCGGCCGACCATGCCAGCAGGTCGATGCGACCATCGCCGTCCACATCGAGGGCGAGGACGCCTGCGCCCTCTCCGGCAAACGTACCGTCGAGCGCTCGATCGGTGAATTTCAGCGTCGCCGGAGACGCCGTATCGGCCGCCTGGTTGGGGTCAGTGGGGTCGAGAATCTCGGCGTAGACGCTCCAGTCGAGATCTTCGGGGACGGCAGCGCCGGCTTGTCGTCGCTTGATCTCCTGGAAGGTCTGCTGTTCGCGGGTCGCGTCCTCAGCGCGTCCGGCTTCACGATACGCGTTGAACAGCTGAAAGTGTGGTCCTGCGAGATTGGGATCGAGCCGCGACGACTGCTCGAACTCGCGCAGCGCCTCGGCCGGCTTCTCGGTGAGCTTGTAGAGATACCCGAGGTTGTAATGGGAAATGGCGTCGGCCGGCGCCAGCTTGACCATCTGCTCGAACTCGACGATCGCCTTGTCGTACTGTGAATCTTTCTTGAAGGCGATGCCGAGGTTGAACCAGGTGTGTGGGATCGCCGGATCCTGCTGCTGCGCGCGCTGCAGTTCGACAATCGCGTCCGCCGTCTTCCCTGCCCTCAACAACGCCAGGCCGTAGTTCACGCGCTCGCGCGCTGAGGCCGGCGTCAGGTCGAGCGCCTTCTTGAACTCGTCCACGGCCTGCTGCTGCGTCGTCGGATTTTCGTAGAACGCCTTACCGAGGTTGCGGTGGTGCCACAGCTCGTCGCCAACCACCGGCGCGGCACCCTGGGCCGACAGCCGGCTCGCGTTGTGAACGATGCCGAGCGACGCCGCCGCCAGCAGCGTCGCGGCAAACAGGGTCGAACCCAAGGACACGTGGCGCATGGCGCTCCTGTTGGCGTCTGCCGGTCGACCTACCGAGACGAGGAGGCCGCGGTTTCAGTGACGGTCGAGATCTTGTCGAGCGGCACGATCGCAGTCTGCGTGACCCCGCTCGGCCAGCGGATCGTCAGCGACTGAATCGCGTTCGAGCTGCCGAGTCCGAAGTGGAGGCGCTGGCTGCTCTGTCCGGCATAACCGTTGCCGCCGTCCACTTCGCGAATCATCGACTTGTTTCCGGCCTTGACCGTCACGCGCGCGCCGATGGCGTCGCGGTTCGAGCGGGTGCCAACCAGCTTCAACTCGATCCAGTGGCCGAGCTCGGTGCCGGCGTTGTGATACAGCAGCGACGTCTGGTCAGCGTTGGCCTGGTAGAAATCGAGCTTGCCGTCGTTGTCGAAGTCGCCGACGCCGATGCCGCGGCCGTCCTTGTCGTTGTCGACGCCGACGGCGTTCGAGACTTCCTTGAAGCTGTGGCCGTCCAGATTGCGGAAAAACTTCTTCTTCTGATAGCCGCTCCAGGTCATGTTGCCGATGTGCGGCCAGCCGTTGACGTCGGTGAAATCCACGCCAGGTTTCGTGATCAGATCCACCAGGACCGGGATGTAGTTGTCCGGTCCGGCCGAGCGGAGCCCGTTGACGACGAAGATGTCGAGCAGGCCGTCGTTATCGTAGTCGCCGAACTTCGCGGACCAGCCCCACAATGTTTCGCAGGTGCCGGTCTCGCGCGACACGTCGGTGAACGTCTTGTCACCGTTGTTGTGCCACAGCATGTTGCATTCCTTCATGTACTCGTCGGTGATGTTGGTCACGTAGATATCCAACAGGCCGTCGTTGTCGTAGTCGCCGATGTCGACGTTCATCCCCTTGCGGGTATCGAAGCCAATCGACTTCTCGGTAGTGTCGGTGAAGGTGCCGTCACCATTGTTGAAGAAAATGCGGTCGGTGCCGTAATCGCACGCCAGGTAGACGTCCTGGAGGCCGTCGTTGTTGAAGTCGCCGTGGCCGACGTCGAGGGTCCATCCGGTGTGCTTGCCGAAGCCGGCCTTGTCGGTCACGTCCTCGAACTTGCCGTTGCCGAGCGAGTGCCAGAGCGTGACGCCGCCGCCGTTGACGGCCGCGTCGAGATCGTTGGGCAGGACGTGCGGGTCCTTTTTGATGCCCTCGACATCGAGCAGGTTCTGCGGCTTGAAGTAGTTGCCGAACAACAGATCGAGCTTGCCATCGTTGTCGTAGTCGAACGCAATCGCCGCGATGGTGTTGCCGAACTTGGTCAGGCCCGATCCCTTCGTGACGTCCTTGAAAGTACCGTTGTGCTCGTTGTGATACAGAATCGGCGTGCCGAAGCGGATGACCAGGAGGTCGCGCCACCCGTCGTTGTCGTAGTCGAACCACAGACCGTCGGCGACGATCGACAGCGGGTCGTTGCCACCGCCGACGCCTGCCTTGGCGGTCACGTCGGTGAAGGTCATGTTGCCGTTGTTGTGATACAGCTTGCTCGTCGTCCCCTCGGCCGAGTCGGTGACGAACAGATCGTCGAAGCCGTCGTTGTCGTAATCGCCAACCGCGACCGCGGCGCCGCCCGACGTGAACATGCCCAGGACGTCGGCCGCAGGCCCCTTGTACTTGCGGGTGTGGTGCATGAACTCGACGCCGGCTTTCTTCGCGATTTCATCGAAGCGAAGCGTGGCCGGACCGGCCGCCCGGCCGTGGCTGCCGCCGGCCGAGACCAGGGCGAGAGCGAATGCGAATGTGGCCAGTGCACGCTTCATTGGTTGGACCATAGATCCTGCAGGCTGGTGTCGACGCGCTTCGCCGGGTCGTACGAGTTATCGATCAGCGTCTTGAGTTCGTCGCCCGATTTGTCCAGGCGCGCCTTGAGCATCAGGTTATCGGGGTACTCGGCCAGGCCTTCTCTCCAGGTGCTCGTGGCGGTGGTCAGATCGTCGATCTTCCAGTAGCCGTCGCCCAGCGCCACGTAGGAGCGCGCGTAAAACGCGCGCTTCTTGTCGGCCTTCTGAATCTTCATCGCTTCCTTCAGGTCGGTGATCCCGAGGTTGGTGCGGTTGAAGATGCGCGGCCAGAACAGGTAGCTGTTGCCGCGAGTGTAGTAGCCGATCCAGCTGGGCTTGATCTCGAGGGACTTTGAGAACTCACCGAGCGCGTTGTTGGCCAGAATCACCTGGGTGATGGCGCCGGCCGCGGGAATCTTGTCGACGTAGGCGAAGCCATAGTTCAGGTGCGCGCTCGAGGCGTTCGGGTTCGCGGCCACCAGCTTCTGAAAGAAGGCGATCGCCCGGTCGAACGACGCCATCTGATTCACCTGAACGACCGCCATCCGGTAGTCGTTCGCCGGACGCAGTTCGTCGGGCTGCGCGGTAACGGCCGCCTCGAGCGAGTCGAGGCTGGGCGCCTGCGCCGTGGCTGCGGAGGCCAACGTCAGGACGACCAGGACGCTGGTGACGAACACCGGACGAATGCGTGTCATGGCTTGCTGCCCTCGCTGATTTTCGTGATGCGGTCAACCGGAAGCTTTTCCAGCGTCTGTTTAAGACCGGACGGCCAGCGGATTTCGAGCCGGTCGATCATCGTGGCGTCGCCCAGACCGAAATGCACGCGCGACGATCCCTGGCTGGCGAAGCCGTTGCCGCCGTCTATGAACCTGAGTGTCGTTTTGCCGCCAATCGTTACACGCAGCTGCGCCCCGACCGCGCCGCGGTTCGATTTGGTACCGGTCAGGGCAAATTCGGCCCAGTGTCCAACCGGTGTTACTACGTTGTGGTAGAGAAACGGGTCGCCGTTGGCGTTGGCGACGAACATGTCGATCCGGCCGTCGTTGTCGAAGTCGGCCGTGGCGATGCCGCGGCCGTCGCGGATCGAATCCACGCCATACATCCCTGCCCGATCGCTGAACGCCTGGCCGCGCTCGTTGTGGAACAGGCGCTTCTTCTCGTAGCCGCTCAGGCTCTTGTTCCCCATCGGCGGCCAGTTGCGCGCGTCCGCGAGATCGATGTTCGGCTTGATGATCATCTCGAACACGTCCGGCACGTAATCCTCTTTCCCCGCCGACACCCAGCCGTTGGTGACGTAGAGATCGAGCCAGCCGTCGTTGTCGTAATCGAAGAACTTGGCGCCCCAGCCCCAGCCGGTGTCGTAGGTGTTGGTCTCACGTGACACGTCGGTGAACGTCAGGTTGCCGTTGTTCTTCCACATGAAGTTGCCTTCCTTCATGTAGTCGTCGGTGATGTTGGTGACGTAAATGTCGAGCAGGCCGTCGTTGTCGAAGTCACCCCACTCGGCATTCATCCCCTTCTTGGTGTCGATGCCGATCGCCTTCTCGGTGATGTCGGAGAAGGTGCCGTTGCCGTTGTTGACGAAGAAGCGATCGGTGCCGAAGTCGCAGGCGACGTAGAGATCGTCCCAGCCGTCGTTGTTGGCGTCGCCGTGACCGAGATCGAGCGTCCAGCCGCTGGTCTTCAAGCCGATCTTCTCGGTGACGTCGGTGAAGGTGCCGTTGCCGTTGTTGTGGAACGCGATCACGCCGCCGCCGTTGTTCGCGGTCTCGAAACTCTCCGGAAAGAATCTCGGCGTGTCCGGGTTGAACAGGTTCACCGGCTGGAAATATGCGCCGATGAACAGATCGACGAAGCCGTCGTGGTCGTAATCGAAGGCGACCGCGGTGATGGCGTTGAGATAGCGATCGAGCCCGGACGACTTGGTGACGTTCTTGAACTTGCCGTTGCCGAGGTTCTGATAGAGCTGGTTGTGACCGAAGCGGACGACCAGCAGGTCGGGCCGGCCGTCGTTGTTGAAATCGAACCACAGCGAATCGGCCGATGCGTCGACCTCGTCGTTGCCCGAATCAATCCCGGCTTGCGCGGCGACATCGGTGAAGGTCAGGTTCTGGTTGTTGTGGTAGAGATGATTGCGGCCGTCGATCGACGAGTCGGTGACGAAGATATCGTCGAAGCCGTCACCGTCGTAATCAGCGGCAGCCGCCGACGCGCCCAGCGCAGTGTAGCCAGCCATGATGTGCGCGTAGGGGTTCTTGAACGCCCGATTGTGGTGCGGCTTGTTGACGCCCGCCTTGACGGTGATGTCCTCGAACCCCGGCGTGATCGCGGCGGCCGCCCGCGCGACCCGCTCGACGGGCCCGGCAGCCGCGAGCAGCGCCGCGGCGGCGATCGCAGCGACGGTTCTCACTGCTTCGTCCGCGTC
>DASXGC010000405.1:0-9521 GCA_036489235.1 Vicinamibacterales bacterium | reverse complement strand
GGAGTCCTTTCAAAGGCGCTGCCAGTCGTCGGCAATGTCACGACTCAACCGTGACGCGGCACGGCAGTTGCGATGAAGGTCATCGGAGGTGTGCATGACTGCTGTCGAGCTGCTCATGGCATTCGAATACCCGAGCGCGACGTTCGGCGTCGGTGTCGCCGTCGCGATCGCGATCCTGCTGGTAGTAGCGCTGCTGGTGCCTTACGTCATGAACGAGATCCGGCGCGGCAAAGTTGACCTCGGCCCGCGATTTCCCGACGGGACAGGTGACACCCATCCCGGCCGGCGCGGCGATCCGGCGCCTGGCCAGCCGGACGGTCAGATCGATCCATACGATCCGCGCTACCAGAAATAGGAAACTACCGCGCCTCGTCAGGCGGCGGTGGTGGCGGCAACGGCGGGATCGGTGCGGGCGGATCGGGCAGGTCGGGCTTCGGGGCACTTGGTACCGGAGGGATCTGTTCCCAGTGCGCGACGGCGCGCACGACATCGTCTTGATACATCCACAATGCCGCAGCGGTGCCCCCGGCAAGCAGTGCCAGCAACAGGATGGTGATGGCGGCCATGCGACGGCCGCGACGAACTGGTGCGGCAGGTTGGACCAGTTCCAGTTCGGTGGCGGCGGCGTCGATGGTTGCCAGGTCAATTGCGGATTCCGGCGCGACATCCTTGCGCAGGAGCACGCGACTGCACAGCATGTTCACCGTGCGCGGCAAACCGGCCGAGATCTGATGAATGCGTTCTATCGCTGGCTTCCCGAATGACGCGGTCGAAGCGTTTCCCGCGATCTCGAGGCGATGGGCCACGTAGCCGCCGACTTCCTCAGCGCGTAGAAGTCCCAGGTGAGTTCGATTTCCGACCTGTTCGTTCAGAAGTCGCAGCTCGGAACGTTCGATGATGGCTGTGAGCTCCGGTTGTCCGACCAGCACAATCTGAAGCGGACGAACCGACTTTCCGGCTGCATGCGAAACGGCGGGAAGACCTTCGAGCACTTCGATCGGCAGATGGTGCGCTTCGTCGATGACGACCACGGCAGTCGCTTCGAGCGAATCGATCGACGCCAGAAACGCACTGAGCGCTGCGGTCATCGTCTGACGCGACGCCGCCGGCACGCGAACAAAGTCCGTGAGCGACGCGGCGCCGAACTCGACGAGCACCGCCTGAAGCAGGCGTTCGATTGACGCCACTCCGTCGAGAACCGTGGCCACCAAGATCCGGCGATCCGGTTGCTCGGTGATGGTCCGGCACAGCAGCGTCTTTCCGGCGCCAAATTCCCCGGTCAGCACGATGAGCCCGTCGCGCCGGCGAATCGCCGCCAGTAACTGCTCGGCGGCGGCGTCATGCGCGACACTATGGAACAGGAACCGCGGATCGGTTGACAGGCTGAACGCGTCCTCGGGTCTCGGGGGATCCCGGCGTGGCCGGGGGACTGGAGCGGGATCGACGGCGTGGGGTTGCGGGACTGGCGCTTCGATATTGGCGAGACGATCACTGCGTGCGAGCCCTCGATCCAGGTCGGAGAGACTCGTCAGGAAGTCCGGTTCGTCGGCGAACGACCCTTTGGCGGGCGGGCTTTCCACGAAGCTTCAGTTATACCCGGAATTGAAGCGCCGGGCTAATTCGGCCCCGCCGTGCGTGTTACGAAAGGGCACATGACGTACCAATACTGCGCATTGCGCATAACCTCTTCCGTTTCCAGTATCTTAACTTGACATATCCTCGCCTGAGCTGACTATATTGTCGTATATACGAACATTAAACACCGCGATTCAGAGGCGTCAAATCGAGTTAACCACTTACTCTCAGGCAGGTTACAGGCAGTCTCACCCGTGGCGCTAAAGTTGCACCTCTTGACGCAGCGCGGAGTAGTGTCGCTTTGCGCGCTCAGATAAATGACCGCCGATCCGACGCGCCTGACGGCGCCCACCTGGCGCGATGAACTGCCGACGCTGGCCGGACGAGTGGTGACACTCCGCGAGCCGGCGCCGCAGGATCTCGGCCCATTGGTCGACCTGCTCGCGCTGGGCGACGCTACCCATTTCGGCATCGACGATCCCGTCACCGACGTCGGCGTCCAGGAGTTCATCGAGCAGGCGCCGCGCGATCGCGCGAACGGCATCGCGTTCAGCTACGTCATCACGCTGACCGCTTCGCGAACGCCAGTCGGCCTGGTGCAGGTGCGCCAATTGGACCCGGCGTTCGAAGCCGCTGAGTGGGAATGCACCATTGCGCCATCCGCGCGTGGCATGGGCATCTTCATGGATGCCGCACGCCTGGTGGGCTCGCTGGCATTCGGCTCCGTCGGTACCCACCGGCTCGAAGCGCGCGCGCCGGTACAAAACGGTCGCGCCAACGGCGCCCTCCGCAAGTTGGGCGCGGTGCAGGAAGGCGTCCTCCGCCGCTCCGCTCGCCGCGGCGGCGAGTACGTGGATCAGGTCCTTTGGTCGCTCTTGAGGGAAGACTGGGGCGAGCACTGGGTGTCGACGGCACCCCGCGTTCACTGATGGCTCCGCTGCCGCGCGCCGCTCGAATCTATGTGACCGCCGTGATCGTCTGCGGCGTGGCCTTGTTCGCATTCTGCCTGCCCAGCGCCAAATTTCATCAGCCGCTCCTGTTCATCGCGCTGCTCTTGATCTCGTCGCTCTCGGCGGCGTTGAAGGTCACGCTGCCGCTGATGACCGGCGGCTCCACGATGTCGGTGTCGTACGCCGTGGACTTCGCGGCGCTGTTGTTGCTCGGTCCGCACGAGACGATGCTGGTCGCCGCCGGCAGTGCATTCAGCCAGTGCCACATCAACAGCAAAGAACACAACCCGCTGTATCGGACGCTGTTCAGCGTCGCGTCGCTGGTCATCACGGTTCAGGGCGCGGGCCTGGCCTTTCACGTGCTCGGCGGCGTCTCGTCGGCGATGCCGTTTGCGCAGCTGGCGAAGCCGCTGGTCGGCGCGGCCACTGTCTACTTCCTCCTGAACACCGGGCTGGTGGCCACGGCCATCGCCTTGTCGAGTGAACAGTCGATCCTGACGACCTGGCACAACAACTTCCTGTGGAGCGCGCCGAGCTATTTCGTCGGCGCCGGGTCGGCGGCACTGGCGGCTTCGTTGGTCGAGCACGCCGGTTACTGGGTCGCCCCGTTCACGTTCGCACCGCTCTACCTCACCTACCGGACCTACAAGGTCTACATGGGGAGGATCGATGACGAGCAGCGCCACGTGCAGCAGACTTCGGACCTGCACCTGGCCACCATCGAAGCGCTCGCACGCGCGATCGATGCGAAGGATCAGACGGCGCAGATGCACATCCGCCGTGTCCAGGTATATGCGACCGGCCTCGCGAAGGCAGCCGGCCTGTCGGACCACGAGATTCAGGGCGTCAAGACCGCGGCGTTGCTGCACGACATCGGCAAGCTCGCGGTACCCGAGCACATTCTGTCCAAGCCCGGACCGTTGACGCAGGAGGAATTCCAGAAGATCCGGATTCATCCGCAGGTCGGCGCCGAAATCATCGAGGCGGTGCCGTTTCCGTACCCGGTGGCGGCACTGATTCTGAGTCATCACGAGCGGTGGGATGGCAAGGGCTATCCGCAGGGGCTGGCCGGAGCGGATATTCCCGCCGGCGCGCGCATCCTGACGATCGTGGATTACTACGACGCGGTGACCACCGAACGGCCGTACCACAAAGCGCTGACCAGCGAGAGCGCGATTGGTCTGCTCAAGCACGAGGCGGGACGCGCGCTCGACCCGTCGCTGGTGCCGCTGTTCATCGATCTGCTGCCGGCACTCAGCGAGCAACTCTCACCTGAGGAACGACCGACGGCGCTGACCGAGACGGCATCGTCACTGCTCGACGGTTCGACCGCCGCCGGGCTGGTCCCGATCAGCACCGACGCGTTCGAGAACATCGCGCTCGCGCATCGGGAAATCTACGCGCTCTACGAGATCGCACAGTCCATGGGCACCAGCCTCGGCGTCGCTGACACCATGGCGCTGATCTCGTCCAAGCTGTCGAAGATCGTCTCGTGGTCCGGCTGTGCGCTGTTCCTGCATCAGCCCGAGACCGACACGCTCAAGTGCCGTTTCGCCACCGGCGTGGACGCGCCGAAGTTGCTGCACGCCACGCTCAAAGGCGGCCGCGGCCTTCCCGGATGGGTCGCCCGCAACCGACGCACGATCGTCAACGGCAACCCGCGCGTTACGTTCGAGGCGGTTGGACTGGTCCAGGACATCGCGCTCAAGTCAGCGATTGTCTGTCCGCTGCAGTACAACGACACGTTCATCGGCTGCCTGTCGCTCTATCACGTCGAGAGCAATCACTACACCGAGGACCACCGCCGCCTGCTCGAGCGAATCGCCGAACAGGCCGGCGCCGTCATCCACAACTCGATCGTCTTCGAACGCACGCAGGAAGACTCGCTGACCGACCCATTGACCGGCCTGCCCAACCGGCGGTCGATGTTCGTGCACCTGTCGCGCGAGCTGTCGCGCGCCGAACGGATCAAGAGCGAGGTTGCGATTGTCGTCATGGACGTGGACGGCTTCAAGGAAATCAACGACACCTACGGCCACAACGTCGGCGACCATGCTCTGCGCGAGGTCGCGCGCGCACTCCAGGGTGCGCTCCGGCCTTACGATCTCTGCGTCCGCTACGCCGGCGACGAATTCATCGTGGTGCTGGCCGACTGTTCGCGCGAGGCCGCGGATCTCAAGCGGCGCGAGCTACAGTCGCGGATCGCCGAAATCGAGCTCGACGTGCGCGCGGGCCGGCGGCTGACCCTTGCTGTCAGCGCGGGAGCGTCCGTCTATCCGGAAGACGGCTCGACGTACGAAGCGCTGCTGACGGACGCCGACCAGCGGATGTACCGCGACAAGGCCGCGCGCCGCGGCCTGGTGACGGTTCCGCCCGCCACCGGTTCTCCCGAGTTCCTCACCGCCGACATCTTCGACACAGCGCCGGCCGTTGAACCACCCATCCCGCAGCCGCACACGCTCGGATAACGTTTCCTCTTCGCGGGCCCGCGACAATGACAAGCCGCGCTTTGTCCGCATGCACCTCCGCGCGTGGCCAACTGCCGGCGCGTCGGTTAACATGGCGCCATGGCGACCGACGACCTCGTTGCACGGCGTTTGAAATACATCCAACGGCAGATCGCCCTCGACAAGAGCGCGGTGGACGTGCAGTTCACTGGAAAGAAACCGCTCGGCAGCGGGCCCGCCAATCGGCACGGCATGCCCCAGTTGCCGATCGGCCAGCATCAGGTGCGCAACTGGCCGGTGCTGGATCTCGGCGAACAGCCGGAGGTGTCGATCGACAGCTGGAAGCTCGAGGTGGCGGGACTAGTCGAAAATCCGATCACGCTGACGTGGAAACAGTTTCTCGAGTTGCCGCAGGCAGAGGACGTCAGCGACTTCCACTGTGTGACGACGTGGAGCCGTTACGACAATCACTGGCGGGGCGTCCAATTCAAGACGGTCGCGGAACTGGCAGTACCGCGCGCCGAGGCGCGTTTCATCCTCTGCACGGGCTACGACTTCATGCCCGGCAGCTACATTCCCTACACCGTCAACGTCCCGCTGGCGCGAGCAGTGGACGCAGACGTCCTGCTCGTTCACACATGGGAAGGTAAGCCGCTGCCGCGCGAGCATGGCGGCCCGGTTCGGATGATCACGCCCAAGCTGTACGCCTGGAAAGGCGCCAAATGGATCCGCAAGATCGAATTCCTTGCGGAGGATCGAAAGGGCTTCTGGGAAATGCGCGGCTACTCGAATTCCGCTGAGCCGTGGTTCAACGATCGCTACGCGACTTAACCGTTTACGGCTTCGGATCGAACCGGTAGACGAGGTAGCTGATCGGACCGTCCAATTGGCTCATGCGATGCGGCATTCCGGCCGGCACGATGATGACGTCCTTCGGCCCAATCCGGCGACTATCGCCGCCTTCGTGAAGTCCGGTGCGGCTCGGCCCGGCGCCGATTCGGGTCAAGTCGCTCGGCTTCGCGTCCGACAGCGATCCGCCGGTGACGATGGTTCCGCCGCCCTCGATAATCTGGTAGATCTCGGTGACGCGATCGTGGATGAGGGCCGAGGTTTCGGCTTTGGTCCGGTGCAGCATCGCCACCGAGACACGGTAGCCGTCGACACTCCAGGCCTTCATCGGCTGATCGATGACGTTGTTCGCGGTCGAGTGCTTGAGCGTCTCGGCGATCTCGTCGGCGCTGAGAAACATGCCGGTGGGGATCGGCGGGGCTGGCGGCTGCGCCGCCGGAGTCTGGGGTGTGAACGCCAGAGTCAGCAGCATTGCGAACAGATGTTTCATGGCGGCGATTATGTCCCGGCGTGGCATCAAACGTGAAGCAACATTGATCATGGCAGCACGAGCATTGTGGAAAGGCGCGATCTCCTTTGGGCTGGTCAGCATCCCGGTCGAAATGCATACCGCCGTCCGGCAGCACCGGCCGACCTTCCGCATGCTGCACGCGAAAGATCACTCGCCGGTGAAGTTCGAGCGGGTCTGCATCCGCGACGGCAAGCCGGTCGCGTGGGAGGATCTGGTCAAGGGATACGAATACGCCAAAGGCAAGTTCGTCGTACTCACGAAAGACGATTTCCGGGCCGCCGCCGTCGAGAAGACCCGGAGCGTGGACATCCTCGACTTCGTCAAGGCTGACGCGATCGACGATCGGTTCTTCGAGACGCCGTACTATCTGGTGCCGGGAAAAGGCGGCGACCGCGCCTACGTGCTGCTGCGCGAGGCGATCCGCGAGTCGGGCCGTATCGGCATCGCCACATTCATCCTGCGCGACACGCAGCATCTGGCCGCAGTCGAGGTGATCGACGAAGCGATCGTTCTCTCGGTGCTGCGTTTTTCCGACGAGCTCGTTGACGAAGGGACGCTCGACTTCCCCAAGGCCGGCGAGGTGCGGAAAGCGGAGCTGGACATGGCGAAGGCGTTGGTCAACAGTCTCGCCGCCGATTGGAAGCCCGAGAAGTACACCGATAAGTACCGCGACAACCTGATGGACATCATTCGCGCGAAGATGAAGGGCAAGACGATCACCCTGGAAACTCCCGCCCAGCCGCGCCAGGCGAAGGTGGTCGATCTGATGGAGCGGCTGCGTCAGAGCCTTGCACAGGCGGGCAACGCACGCGGCGGGTCACGGAAAAGGTCCACGAAAAAAGCCGCGAAATCGGCATAATCACCCGTGGCCTTCGACCTCCGCCCGATGCTCGCATCGTTGACCGATGCGCCTCTGGTTGATCCGCAATTCGTCTACGAGCCGAAATACGACGGCATCCGGGCCATCGTCGAAATCGCCGCGAAGGGTCAGGTTCGACTGTGGTCAAGGCTGGGGAACGAGAAGACGCGCCAGTTTCCGGAGATCACCCGCGCGTTCGAAGCCTGGGCGCGCCGCCGGACATCTCCGCTCGTTCTCGATGGCGAGATCGTCGCGCTCGACGCGGCGGGCAAACCTACAGGCTTTCAACAGCTGCAGGGGCGCATCAACCTGGGCGGCGGTGAGGAATCTGACGCCAAACGACCGAAGGCGTCGGGCGGCAGACAGGGTCCTGCCACTGACCGCCCCACAGTTGCCATTCTGGTGTTCGATCTGCTTCGCGACGGCGCCACAGACTACCGCGACCGTCCGCTGACCGAACGCCGGGCCGCGCTCGAGCGGCTGTTCGCTCGAACCAAGTCGCCGGTGGTTCGCATCAGCACCCAGGTGCGCGGCGATGGCCGCGCGCTGTATGACGAAGCAATGGCGTCTGGCTGGGAAGGCCTCATCGCGAAGCACGCCTCGTCGCTGTACAAGTCCGGTAAGCGGACACCCGACTGGCGGAAGATGAAGATCGTCCACGAACAGGAATTCGTGATCGGCGGCTGGACTGAACCGCGTCAGTCGCGCGGGTACTTCGGCGCGCTATTGATTGGCGTCCACGGCGCGGATGCCTCGAACCGCGGCAAGCTGATTTATGCCGGCCATATCGGGACCGGCTTCAACGAACGCGAGCTGGCGCGGGTCAAGGCATTGCTCGAGCAGCGCGAAATTGCCTCGTCGCCGTTTGTCGAAACCCCGAAGGCCAACGAGCGGCCACATTGGGTGAAACCGGAACTGGTCGCGCAAGTGAAATTTACGGAGTGGACCACAGATGGGAAGCTGCGGCACCCGGTCTACCTTGGACTCCGCGATGACAAGAAGGCGAAGGACGTGACTCGCGAGAAGGACACGAGTGTTGTTCGACGTTCCGCCTCCGATGTGCGTCGGCCCGACGTTGCGCCGCCGGCAAAGAAGGCGAAACGAGCAAAGCGAACGACCAGCGACGAAACCGCACCGCCAAACATCGAACGCCGGGCATCGAATACTGATCTATCCGATCTCCTGGCCCAGCTGACGACGCTCGAGTCGGCGCGAAAGGACGGTGTGCTGACGCTTCCGGGCGGCGGCGAACTGGCGGTGACCAACCTGCACAAGGTGTTCTGGCCAAAGCAGAAGCTGACCAAAGGTGATCTGTTCCGCTATTACGTGCGGGCGTCGCCGTACCTGCTGCCGGCAATCGCCGATCGCGCGCTCGTCATGAAGCGCTTTCCCAACGGCGTGGCTGGGCCGCCGTTTTATCAGCATCGGGCACCTGATGTCCCGGCCGGCATCCGCACCGCGGTGGTCGGCGACGAACAGCGACCGCAAATCGTGGGCGGCGAGTTGAAGACCCTGCTCTACACGACCCAGCTGGCTGCGATCTCGCAGGATCCCTGGTTTTCGCGCGTCGAGCATCCGGAGTTTGCGGACTTCGCCGCCTTCGATCTCGATCCGGCCGACGGAGTTCCCTTCGAGAACGTCCTCGAGGTGGCGCGCTCGATTCGCGACGAACTCGACGCGCTCAATGCGGACGCAGTGCCGAAGACCTCAGGCGCCGACGGCCTGCACATCTACGTGCCGATGCCGCCGGGGACGCCGTATGACGCCGGACTGCTGTTCTGTCAGATCGTGGCCGCGCTGGTGGTCCAGAAACATCCGAAGCTGGCGACAACCGAACGCGCGGTAAAGGCTCGCGGTGCGCGTGTCTACATCGATTGCCTGCAGAACATCATGGGCAAGACGCTCGCGGGTGCTTACAGTGCCAGGGCGAGCGACTACGCCGGCGTCTCGACGCCGGTCACATGGCAGGAAATAGACGAAGGGTTCGATCGGCAGGCGTTCACGATCGCGACCGCACCGGAGCGCTTTGAGCGCGTCGGCGATTTGTGGGCAGCGCTCCGTAAATCGAAGGGGGTCAACCTGGAGAAAGTGGCGAAGCTACATCAGAAGTCGAACGCTTGACGTGAATCAGCAGTCAGCATTCTGCAATAAACGATTCCTATTGGTGCGCCCGACTGGATTCGAACCAGTGGCCTACAGCTTCGGAGACTGTCGCTCTATCCAGCTGAGCTACGGGCGCACGTTCAGAAGGTTATCATGACGCCGCTTCGATACTCCATCGCACTCCTTGCCCTCATCGCACTGCTGTCCGCTCATACACCGGCGCAGCA
>DASXGC010000292.1:0-8223 GCA_036489235.1 Vicinamibacterales bacterium | reverse complement strand
GTCGCGGTCGAGGTGCTCGACGAAAAGCAGATCGAGAAACTGGGCATGGGAATGCTGCTTGGCGTCGCCCGCGGCAGCGCCGAGCCGCCGCGAGTCGTTGTCTTCCGCTACGATCCGCCCGATGCGCCGGCGACGCCCGTGCTGGGACTTGTCGGCAAGGGCGTGACCTTCGACAGCGGCGGAATTTCGATCAAGCCCGCCGACGGCATGGAACGGATGAAGGACGACATGGCCGGTGGTGCCGCGGTGGCATGCGCCATGCGCGCGATCGCACTGCTGAAGGCGCCGATGCGGGTCATCGGCGTCGTGCCGGCAACAGAGAACATGCCAGGCGGCCGCGCCATCAAACCGGGCGACATTCTGAAAAGCGCCGCCGGCAAGACGGTCGAGGTGATCAATACCGACGCGGAGGGACGTCTCATCCTCGGCGATGCCCTGTGGTACGCCCGGCAGCTCGGTGCCACGCACCTGGTCGATGTCGCGACGCTGACCGGCGCCGTGGTCGTCGCGCTGGGGAAGGTGACGAGCGGATTGTTCGGAGGGCCGGAGCCGTGGCTCGAGCGCGTACGGCGCGTCGCCAATGCCGCCGGCGATCGCTCGTGGCCGTTGCCGCTGTTCGACGACTACCGCGACCAGTTGAACAGCGACATCGCTGACATGATGAACACCGGCGGGCGACCGGCCGGGTCGATCACCGCGGCGTGGTTCCTGAAGGAGTTCGTCGGCGATCTGCCGTGGGTGCACATGGACATTGCCGGTACTGCATGGGCCGAAGAGGCGCGTCCGTACTTGCCGAAGGGGCCGAGCGGCGTCGCGGTCCGTACGCTGGCTGCGCTCGCGTTCGAGAAAATCGATGGGTAGTCTGCTGGCGCTGGCGCTTCAGGCCCAGCCGTCCAAACCGATCATCGTCAAGATCATTCAGCCCGAGAAGAGTGAGCTCGCGGGCCTGGCGGACGTGCTGTTGGGGTCGCTCGGACTCACCGGGCTGATCGTGGTGTCGGCCGTCGTGCTCGGATTCGTATTCGGCAGCGTGTTGTTCTGGGTGCGCTCGCGCGGGTGATCAACCACCGAGACTCTCGATCTACCACTGAGGCACTGGGACGCAGAGGTTCGATCTTCTAAGGCACTGACAAGAACAACCTACTGCAATGCTATCGTCCCGGTATTCTTCAGCGACGTCTGATACTTTCGAATCCCCTCGAACAGCGACTCTGCGATCTTCTGACGGTATTGATTGCTCTTGATCAACCGCGCCTCCTGCGGATTGGTGACGAACGAAATCTCCGCCAGCACGCTGGGCATGGCCGCGCCGATCAGCACCACGAACGGCGCCTGCTTCACGCCGAGATCCTTGAGCGTCTTGTTGGTGCCCTTCATGCGCTCGAACATCGCGTGCTGGACCTGCGTGGCGAGGTCGCGTGACTCGTCCAGTTTGTTGTTGAGCGCGATGGCTTTGACGAAGTCGGGGAGTGCGCCCATCGCCTGGGTCGAGTTGGCGTTCTCGCGTGCCGCAACCGCCGCTGCGCTGACGTTGTTCGCGAAGTTCAGGAAGTAGGTTTCGATGCCGCGCGCCTGCGCGTTCGGGCTGGCGTTGGCGTGAATCGACAGGAACAGGTCGGCGCCTTCGCGGTTGGCGATGGCGGTCCGTTCCGGCAGCTCGATGAAGTCGTCGGTCCGCCGCGTCAGGATGACCTCGATGCCCGGCACCTTCTGGAGCAGTTTTTCGAGACGCAACGCCACATCGAGGACGACCTCGGCCTCGGTGACGCCTTTGCCCTTGGCGCCCGGGTCGTGCCCGCCGTGTCCGGCGTCAATCACGATGCGCGAGACGCCGAGTCCAAGCTGGCGCGCGATGGAGAATCCACCGGTCATGTTCTGCGTTGGCGGCACAACGGCTGCCGAGGGCAGAGCCTCCGCGTGCAGGGGAGCGGCCACTACATCTGCCGAAGCACGCGCGTCAGCGATCAGCCGGCCGGCGAGCGGCGCCTGGCCGCGAACCGGAGCAATGCGTTCTGGCGGCAGGCGGCGGGCTGTCAGCGGCGCCGGCGCCGGCAGAATCATCGGGAGCCGAGGTTCGGCCGTCGGCGCCTTGACAATCAGCTTCGAGGCGCGGCCAAGGTCCCTGGCGTCGAGCGGACGCGGAACGATCGGTGTCGCGATCGCGGTCGCACCCGCCGTCGTCTTGCCCTGACGAATGCAATCGATCACCAGCCGGTACGGTGCGTAGAGCGGATACACGCTGTAGCTGCTGACCTCGGCGGCATCGAGCACGACGCGGGTGGTGTTGTTCGGATGACGACCAATGCGAATCTGGCGGACCGGCTCGGCGTCGCTGTCGAAACGAATGGTCTGATCGACCAGCGCGGGCACGGCCCGGGTGCCCGGCAGATCGAGAAAGACCCGTGCTGGATCGGTGATGCGCTCATCGTGGAACGACACCTCGGCGTCGAGTTCGATGACGATGCGTACCGCATCGGGCAGCACCGAGCGCCGAATCGCTTTGATCGTGGCGATCTTGGTAGGACCAGTCGGAGCGGTCGGAGCGGAAGACGCCGACGGCACTGTCGGCTGCGCGAGACGCGGTGCCGGTGGCGCGACGCGGGACGCAGGCTCCGCGAGCGGCTGGCTCGTGATCATTGTGGGTGGCACGCGTACCGACGTGAAGGGCTGCGCCGCGGCGGGGATGGCTGCTGCGGGTGCGGCGCTTTCCGCGCTCGCAATCTGATCCGGCACCTGACGAGCGAGTTTGCTCGACGGGTACGATACGGCGAGCTTGCGCAGGAGATAGATGCCGGACTCCTTGTCGCGCGCCTGTCCGAACTTGACGAACGCATCGAGGGCCAGGCGTCCCGCCTGCCACAGCGCGTTGTCGCAGTACGAACTGGTCGGGTATTTCGCCACCACCGCCTGGTAGGCGCCGATGACGGCGTGGACCTCCTGGAGGAGGTCCGGGCTCGCATTGGCCGCGTCCATTGCGGTTCGAACCGCCTTTTCGCGAGCGAACGCGGCGTCGTACATCGTCCGTACCGGCACCGCTGCGCGCAGCGGCACCGTTGCCGCGCCGCACACCAGCAACGCACACACGACGCGACGTAATCGACTGATCGATGAGTTCCTGCCCGTTTGTCTTGCCATGATCATGCCCGGTTTCATCGAAGCTGCGCGTCGACTTCAGCGAAGTAGCCCTTGTCGACGAGGACGTCGCGCGGCTTGCCACCGTCGGCAGCCGACACGAGTCCTTCCATTTCCATCATGTCCACCAGTCGCGCGGCGCGGCTGAATCCGATGCGCAGCTTCCGTTGGAGATAAGAGATCGACGCCTGGCCGCTCTGGACCACGATGCGCGCCGCTTCGTCGTAGAGATCGTCCTTCTCGTATTCGATGCCGTCGGCCGCGGTTTTCTCTTCCGCGGTGATCGTCTCGTCGTAGACCGGCTTGCCTTGCTTGCGCAGGAAGCTCGCGAGCCGCGCGCTCTCCTGTTCCGAGATGTAGGGGGCGTGGATCCTGATGAACCGCGACGAGGCCGGCGGCAGGAACAGCATGTCGCCCTTGCCCAGCAACTGCTCGGCGCCGTTGCCGTCGAGGATGGTTCGCGAATCGATTTTCGAGGCCACCCGGAAGGCGATGCGCGCCGGCAGATTGGCCTTGATGAGGCCGGTGATGACGTCCACCGACGGACGCTGGGTCGCGAGGATCAGATGGATGCCGACGGCCCGGGCCATCTGCGCCAGCCGGGCAATCGATTCCTCGACCTCGTTGCTGGCCACCATCATGAGGTCGGCGAGCTCGTCGATCACCACGACGATGAAGGGGAGCGGCTTGGGTTCGACGCCGTCCTTCGGCGTGTGCTTGTCCTCGATCGCCTGGCGCACGTTGCGGTTGTACTGTTCGATGTTGCGGACCCCTTCGGCGGCGAGCGTCTTGTAGCGCTCTTCCATCTCGCGCACCGCCCAGCGCAGGGCGTTGGCCGCCTGCTTCGGATCCACGACCACCGGGGTCATCAGGTGCGGGATCTCCTCGTACATGCCGAGCTCGAGACGCTTCGGATCGATCATGATCATCCGCACATCGTCGGGCGTCGCCCGGTAGAGGATGCTGGTGAGCATGCCGTTCATCGCCACCGACTTGCCGGCGCCGGTGGAACCGGCAATCAGCAGGTGCGGCATGGCGGCGAGGTCGGCCATATACGGCTCGCCGTGGATGGTCTTGCCGAGCGCGAGAGTCAGCTTCGAGGTCGAGCGCCGATACGCTTCGGACTCGAGCAGCTCGCGGAGCGAGATCCCTTCGCGAGTGCGATTCGGAATCTGGATGCCGACCGTTGATTTACCGGCGATGCGGTCGATCAACACCGAGTCGGCCTGCATGGCGAGGCACAAGTCGTCGGCCAGGCCGGTGACCTTCGAGTACTTGACGCCGGCGTCAGGCTTCAGCTCGTAGGTCGTCACCACCGGACCGGGATGAATCTGCACCACGCTGCCGTCGACCGAGAATTCGCGGCACTTCTCCTCGAGCAGCCGCGCGCCGTCCATCAGTTCGCGCTCGTCGATCTTGCGTTCCGCCTTGGGCGCGTCGAGCAGGGCCATTGGCGGCAGCGCGTAGTCGCCCTTGCGGCGTTCCGCCGGTGCCTTCGAGGTCGGTTCGGGATCGGAAAGGGGCAGCGGCGGCGCCGGCATCGACACTCTCGGCGGCTTGGGCGGCGCCAACGATCGCGGATTCTGCGATGCGGCAACGATGGTGGGTGCGGCCCCTTCCGCGTCGCGCCGGTCGTCGGGCCGACCGTCGCGCTTGAACGCGCTCGCCATCATGCGCGAGGCCTTCGCCGCCAGACCTTCCGAAGGGATGGCATCGGGATCAGGACGGGCCTCCCGTCGCCGGGCTTTGGCGGTCGCCGGTTCCGCAGCCAGCGCCGCTGCCTTCGCGGCAGGACCGTCATTCGAGAGCGTGCGGCCCGATGGCGCTTCGGCGACGACCGGCGCGGCTTTCTTGGTGTGCTTGGCAATCACCTCGCGCCGCTGCTGTTCGCGCCGCCGTTCCTCGCGCCACTCGTGGAATGAATCGAGGGTGCGCGTCGTTCCGCTCCGGACCGCCTCGATGATCGCGCCAAAGAATCGGCCGAACGAGAACTGCGTCGACATGATGATCGCCATGAAGATCAGCGTCAGCAGGACGATCACCGAGCCCGTGCGATTGAGGTACTCGGACAGCTCCTTGGCGAGGAAGTCACCGGCGTATCCACCGGCCGGACGGGCCTTGCCGGAGATGTCCAGCGTGCCGAAGGCCAGGCTGAGAAACGCGCTCAGACAGCCGACTAACAGGCCGGCGCCGGTCGCCTTGGTGCCGGCCGCGTCGAGCGTTCGGCACCAGAAGTAGTTCCAGCCGGTCACGACCATCACCGCAGGGATGAGATACGACGCGTAGCCGAACAGCTGGAACGACAGCTCGGCGAGAAACGCGCCCACCCGGCCGGCGAAGTTCATCGGCGCGGCATGCGCACCGGTGCTGAAGAACCAGACCGGATCGGCAGGCTCGTAACTGGCCAGCGACACAATCCAGATCAAAGCGGCGGCGAACAGGGCGACGCCGACGAATTCGCTGGCCCGGCGTGAAACAGTCGATCGACCCACGTATCAGATCTCCATGATGACGGGCAGCACGAAGGGCCGCCGTCCTGAGCGTTTGCGAAAGAATCGGCGCAGTTCGACGCGCAGCTTTTCCTTGATCAAGCCCTGGTCGGTCCGTTCCTCGAGGCTGGCCTGCTCGACGACCTCGGCCAGAAGCCGGGCGCCGTCGGCGAGCAGCGCCTGACTGTCTTCCATCACGAACCCGCGGGTGATGATGTCGGGCACGCCTTCGAGTTGGCCGGTCTGCTTGTTGATCGCCACCACCGGCACGACCAGTCCGTCCTCAGCGAGATGACGGCGATCGCGAATGACCTCGTCGCCGACTTCGCCCGTGCGCGTGTCGTCGATCAGCACGCGGCCGACCGGCGCTTTCCCCTCGATCCGGGCGCCGGCATCGTCGAAATGGAGCAGATCGCCGTTTTCCACCAGCAGGACGTCGGGCTTCGGTTCGCGTCCACGGAAGACGCGCCCGGCGATGCGGGCGTGCTGGGAGAGCTGGCGGTACTCGCCATGAACCGGGATGAAATAACGTGGACGGACGAGCGACAGCACCAGCTTCAGCTCCTCTTCGCTGGCATGTCCTGATACGTGCACGTGCTTGACGCCTTCGTAGATCACGTTGGCGCCGCGGCGCGCGAGGTGGTTCATCACGCGTCCGATCGCCTTCTCGTTGCCGGGAATCGAACGCGCCGACAGCACGACCGTGTCGTCCGGGCCGATCTTGACATGCCGGTGATCGTCGATCGCGATGCGCGACAGCGCGGACATCGGTTCGCCTTGCGAACCGGTCGCCAGGCACAACACATCCTGGGCTGGATACGAACCCACTTCGGAATCGCGAATCTGCAGGCCGGCGGGAATCCGGAGGTAGCCCAAGCGCTGGGCAATCTCCGAATTCCGTATCATGCCGCGGCCGAGAAACGCCACCTTGCGCTCGAACTGCGCCGCGAGATCGACGAGGATCTGCACCCGGTAGATACTCGACGCGAACGCCGCGACTACCAGCTTGCCCGACGCGCTCGTGAACACTTCCTCGAACGCATCCACGACTTCGGTTTCCGATCCGGTGAAGCCGCGGCGGTCGATGTTGGTGCTGTCGGCGAACAGCGCCAGCACGCCTTCGTTGCCGAGCTCGGCAAAACGGTGAATGTCGAAGTGCTGTCCGTCAATCGGCGTCTGGTCGATTTTGAAGTCGCCGGTGTGCACCACGATGCCGGCCGGCGTGTGGATGGCCAGGGCGACGCAGTCCGGGATGCTGTGCGTGACGCGAATGAATTCGATCGTGAACGGTCCGACGGTGACGCGCTCACGCGGCCGTACCGGCACCAGTCGCACATTGTCGAGGCCGTGTTCTTGGAGCTTGGGTTCGACCAGCGCGAGCGTCAACGGCGTCCCATAGATCGGTCCGTGCACCTGCGGCACGACGTGGGGGACGGCGCCGATGTGATCCTCGTGGCCGTGCGTCAGCACCAGCGCGGCCGCGCCGCCCTTCTGCTGCAGGTACGTGAGATCGGGAATGATCCGATCAACGCCGAGCAGTTCGGAATCCGGAAACATGACGCCCGCATCGATGACGATGGTGGTGTCGCCCCACGTCAGCGCGAGCATGTTCATGCCGAACTCACCGAGTCCGCCTAGTGCAACGGCTTCCAGCATGTAGAAACGAACGTACGCACCAACATCGAAGGCACTCCTGGCGGAGCCGCGACGATCGTTGGGAGCCGCCGCAGCGGCTCGATCAGGCTGCTGGGCGCGCCTGAGAATGATGCGGGCGGGATGGCCGGCGCAGGTCGAATAACCGTTGACCTACGTACAACTTAGCTCGCGAAGAATAGCACAGCTCCTGACAAATTCGAAGCGATTCCGCGAATCGGGGTCAGCGAGGTGTATAAGCGTCGGCCAGTCGCGCGAACTCACCGATCGACAGCGTTTCCGGCCGGCGATTACCGTCGAGCTCGGCGCTGCTGAGCGCTTCGGTCGGCCTCAGATCGGGGCGGCCCCCGTACGCAAGGAGCGCGTTCGACAGCGTTTTCCGGCGCCGGGTGAACACCGACTGAACGATGGCGTCGAAGACCGCACGATTTCTGACCGGCGGATCGGGCGCGTGGAAGCGCAGCGCGATCAGCGCCGAATTCACCTTCGGCGGCGGGCGGAACGCTCCCGGCGGAAGTTTCAACACCATCTCGACGCGCGCCGCGTGCTGGATGAGGACGCTGAGAACGCCGTACTCCTTGCCGCCGGGTGCGGCGACGAGACGGTCCGCGACCTCACGCTGAACCATCAACGTCGCGTCTTTCAGCACCAATCCTGCGTCGAACAGCTCGAGAAGCCTGAACATGATCGGGGAGGCGACGTTGTAGGGCAGGTTGCCGGCGACGCGCAGGGTCTGAGACCCTTGTGCTTGGACCTTTCCGAAGGTGGACGTGTCGGTCGTGGCATCGAGCATCGCAGACTGGGTCGCGCGCTCCAGAAAGTCACCTTCGACGACGGTCAGGTTCGGAATCGCCGCCTCGCGGAGTTCGGCGGCAAGGTCGCGGTCGATCTCGTAGGCAGTGACGCGGCTCGCGCGGGCCGTGAGCGGAAGGGTGAGTGCGCCGCGCCC
>DASXGC010000240.1:0-12066 GCA_036489235.1 Vicinamibacterales bacterium | reverse complement strand
TCGTTCGTGAAGCCGCGGCCTAACCTGGGCGGAACACGAACCAGCCGAAAGAAGGACGGGGTCACGTACATCGTGTGAATGCGTGTCGGCGTGCCACTGATGTCGAGGCTCGGATCGCGGGTGTTGAACAGCGCCTGCTCATCGAAGACCGTCAGATCCCGAAGCCGGTCGAGATAGTCCGGCACGGACGCGCCCGCGTGGTCAACCCCTACGTTCGGGTAACTGTTGTAGACCAGGAGAATGCGGTCAGCGTCGGGGACGCGAAGTGGAGTCAGCAGGACGTGATCGACGACCGCGAAGAGGGCGACGTTCGCGCCGATGCAGATCGCCAACGTAGCCGCGCTGGTGAAGGTGAACGCTTTGTCCTTCCACAGTAGGCGGAGGCCGACTTGCAGGTCGCGCACGCCAGCATTATACGGAAGCTCTATTCGCCCTCGCGTTACACCTGCCGCTTAGCGCTGCGCCTTCCGCACACACTCGGGGCATCTCGACGGGTGAGTGGTGGGCGTCGCGTTCAGCCGCATAAACATTGCGCCCAACCATCCTCCGCAAGAAAATCCAAGAGTTGCGCGCGGCGAGCGCGAACGCCTCGTCAGCGCTACCGGCATGCCTGCGCCCCAGCCGATTGGTCAGCCCGCTGGAGAAGCCGCTGTGCCTGGTTCGCCGTCTCGGCGCTATCCGTGCGAATGCGCTGCAGAATCGGCCCGAGGAATCGGCGGTAGCGGTCCAACGTCGCCGCATCTCCGTTGGCCAACGCCCCCTCGACGGAGCGCATCGTGTCCGAGGTGACCAATTCGATTCGTCCTACGAAGACGCGTGCAGTTCGCAGGGGAGCCGGCTCAACGCGCAAGGGAAGAATCGCGTCGACCGCTTGTGCAGGCATGATGTAAATCAGTCGAGCGCCCTCCTCGAACCAGGAATCCCGCCACGTCTCGACCATCGCCTGCGCTTCCTTCAGGAAGAGGCCCTGCTCGACGAGCGCGGTTTCAAGCTCGTACCGCAGTCGCGCGAGGGAGTCGTCGAGCGTCGGCGGATCGATCGTCGCCGTGCCTTCGACGACGCCAGCGTTACGGTAGCCGAGGTGCATTCCCCGATGCTCGAACAGAATTACAGTGGGAACGGTTTCGTGACCATGGTTCTCGACGAGAAGTTTCCCCTCATCGGAGACGCGCGCGGAGAGAGGAATCGGGAAACGCCCAACGCCGCGATAGAAGAGAAATTTCTCATGCTGATCGCCGACCGTAAGCGGAGCGGCATCCGTTTCGCGCGCGGCGTAGTAGCGGCTCGAGTCGCTCTCGACAGGCAGGGCAGGCGCGCTGTTCGGCTGCACGAGAATGCGGCTCCATTCGATCGTGCCGGTGACGTTTCTCAGCGAGGTGTCGATCCCGTTCAGGTTGGCCTCCAGCCTGCGCGTTGAACCGTTCTTTGTGTTCGTCTGATACACGTCGTATGTGGCCCGGGGATACGATTCGGTGATGAGACCCTTTGGGAATGCGACCGTGACTCGCGCCTCCACCTCGCGAGGACTGTAGAAGTACATCACCGGCGTCTCCATGCGCACCGTTCCCTGCAGCCGCCACTTGAAACCGCGGTAGCCGAAGTCGTTGACGAATCCCGGGAGATCGTTCTTGCACCCCAGGGTGTCCCACTCGATCGCCGCGCCGTCCGCTCCGGCCACGGACGTGAACGTGCCCCACTCGTGGACGGTCAGATCAAAGGGCCACTCGGCGAGGCGGTCGGCGGCGATCGGCAATGCAGCGCCCGACAGGGCCAGCACGGTCGCCAGAACGAGGGCAAGACGCACGTTGAGTTTCATTTGTGTCGTCCTTGTGAGAGTGTTTTCAAGGCCGTGTCGATCTCCGGCGCCGTGGCCGGCCTCGGCAGGAATGTCGAGGACGCTCTGATGAAGCCACCTGGTCCGATTGGAATCAAGGCGCCGGCGTTCGCGCCCGCGCACGTGCCGTTGAGGTTCACGACCCAATCGCCTTCGGCCGGCCAGCTTGGATACACGGCGTAGACGCCCGGCGTAGACATCGCGACGAGCTTGAGCGCGGCTGACTTGCGCGCCCCCTGTACCAGTCCCTCGGCCGTCCCGCCGACCCGTGCTTTCGCCGGCTCTGCGCAACCCTCGATGCGAAACACGAACGCGGCCAGCTTGGACCGTCCGTCCTGCGATGCCACCGGGCTACCGATCGTGAAGGTAAACCCCTGCGCGAACGCCAACGCTGCCCAGGTCACGATGCCAAATCGCCACATCGACCACTCCCTTTCCGAGCGTTAGACGCAGATGTGCGCACTTTCTTCCCGCTACCAGGTCCAGGCCAACTCTTCCCGCCAATGCTTCATCGTTTCCGGATCGAGCTCGAGTGCCTTCTCGCGCGAGACGCCGGCCGGGACCGGCGTCAGCGCCGCGATGCGATCGTAGACGCGCGCCCGCTCGGCGCCGGCGATGCGGAACAGCAGATGCCAGAGCGTGAGCGTGTCTCTGACGCGCGCTTCGGCAAGAATCACGTCGAGGCCGTTGCCTGCGACCTTCTCGTAGCCGAAGGTTCCGAGCGCCTGTTTCATCGCGTCGCTGGCATCGTCGAAGTACGGAAGGCCGGGTCCGATGCCGGGTCGGGTCCGACAGCTGGCGCCGGCCGGCACGAGCGACTCCAGCCCCTTCCATTCGAAGGAGACCCAGCCCTTGGTGACGCGAAGCAGGCCGGAACCGTCTTCGTCAGTATTCAACGCGTACTCGCAGCCCAGATCCACGGCCGTGCCCGAGGCGGTGTCAACGAAGAAGAGCCTCGGTGGAGCGGAAATCGTGGCCCGGATCTCGCCTCGCGCGAGGGCGAGACGGTGCTCGTCCGGTCGCGTCGCCAGGACGCGCAGGCGTGTGTTTGGCTCGATTTCCACCGATCCGATCTCGCCAATCGCGACCACGGCGCGCGAGTCCGCGTCGGTTGAGATCCATTCGCCGATCCCCACCCGGCCGACACCACTGATCGGCCTCGCGCCGATGGCCGGCGACCCGGCGAGCCGTTGAACTTCCCACCGCGTGGCGGCTGGGTGCGCGAGCCGCCAGGCCGCGGCGCCGGCCACCGCGACGATGACAGTCGCCGCAACAGCCAGGCGCCACGATGGAATCGCGGGCGTCGTGGTGGGCCGATCGCGAAGCTGCGCCTCGATCGCCATCCAGATCGAGTCGGGCGCCTCGATGATCGGCAGACGCTCCATCATCGCCATGCCGGATCTGGTGCGATCGCACTCTGTCCGGCACTGCGCGCACGTCTCCATGTGCGACTCGACCCGCTGCGCAGCCTGGGGCGTCAGCTCGGCATCCACATACGTCGCAAGCTTCCCGGACACATGTCTGGTCCACATCGTCATGCCTTCGGACTGTTTACATGTTTCAGCCGTTCAGCGAGCATCTTGTGCCCCCGGCTGAGCCTGGACGCGACCGTTCCCATCGAACAGTTCAGCGCCTCGGCCATCTGCTCGTACGAGAGATCGTCGAAGTACCGCAACAACACGGCGATCCGGAATTTTTCAGGCAGCGTCGAGATGGCCGCCCGGACGGAACTCGCGAGCTGTGCGCGCGCATACGCCTCTTCCTGCGAGCTGGGTTCGGCGGGTGTGTCCTGGTCGGCGAGCGTCGAGAGCAGGCTCTCTGGAGTGCGGCGCCTCGCGACGTCCAGGCATGCGTTGACGACCAGCCGGTAGAGCCAGGTCGAGAACGCGGCATCGCCGCGAAACCGACCGATGCTCGTGATCAGCTTGAGAAAGACTTGCTGAGTGACGTCGCTGGCGACGGCCCGATCGCCGTGAAAGAAGCACACCGCGATTGAATACACCCGGTCCTTGTAGGTGTCGTAGAGCGCGCGGAACGCTTCCCGGTCGCCCCGACGACAGGACTCGATGATCTCCCCGCTGATCTCGCGATCACTCAGATCAACCACCAGCTAGTAAGACGGCCGAGCGAGCCTTCTTCTTCCATTTGTGCGGCCGATGTCGCGACGTGCAGGCCAGCCAGCCTGAACGATGTGATTCTAAATGACGAGGAATGGCGTGGTGTGGGTCGCGTTTCGCGTCGATGTGGGAGTGTCCGGTCTCTTCTGGGCGTCAGAAATCTCGAAACAGTCTCAAATCAGCTGAACCCTCATCATCTGGCTCGGGGAGTTCCACCGCCGAATCCCTGGTTCTCTTGGGAGGCGTCCGGGGTGCCATGACCGGCGCTGCGTGGTCCGGGTCGCCGGTGTGGTCGCCGTGCACGGGAGCGTAGCGATCGAGATGCATCAAGCAGGTCGCGCGTCCCTGCGTGCGCGACCGGAGGTCGGTCGCGTAGCCAAACATTTCCGACAGCGGCGCCCGCGCCGTGATGGTCAGCGTGCCGCCGCCGTCGTCTTCCTGTGACTGAATCTGGCCGCGCCGACCTGAGAGGTTGCTCATGACGTCGCCGATATACTCGTTTGGCACGACGACCTCGATGCGCATGATCGGCTCGAGCAGCACCGGCAGGGCCTTCTTCGCGGCGTCCCGGAACGCCATCGCTCCGGCGATCCTGAAAGCCACTTCCGACGAGTCCACGTCATGGTACGAGCCGTCGTATAACGCCACCCTCACATCGTCAACCGGATAGCCCGCGAGGCTCCCGCGCGCCAGTGCTTCCTTGATGCCTTCGTCGATCGGCTTGATAAATTCCTTCGGAATCGAGCCGTCGACTATCTCGTTCTCGAACACGTATCCGGTGCCCGGCTCGCCAGGGTACAAATGGATTTTGCAATGACCGTACTGCCCTCGGCCGCCCGTCTGCCTGGTGTACTTCATCTCGCCGTCAGCCGGACGCGTGAGCGTCTCCTTGTAGGCGACCTGCGGCCTGCCGATCGACACCTCGACGCCGAACTCGCGCTTCAGGCGGTCGACGATGATTTCGAGGTGCAGTTCGCCCATTCCGGCGATGATGACGTGTCCGGTCTGCTCATCGGCCTGCACCCGGAGGGTCGGGTCCGTGGCCATCAGCTTCTGCAGGCCGCCAGCGAGCTTTTCCCGATCCGACTTGGTCCTCGGCTCGATCACGAGCGAAAGGATCGACTCAAAGAAGCTCACGGGTGGATGCTATCACCGGGGCGTCGCCGGTAGATCTCCCGCGGCTGCTGCGACTCGCGGATATCGCCGTTCTTCAGTTCCTGACCGCATCGAGCGGGTCGACTTTCGTCGCAGCATGCGCCGGAATCCAGCTCGCCATCACCGCGACGAGCGCCAGCACCGCGGCTGCGCCGGCAAATACCAATGGCTCGCTGGTACTCACCTTAAACAGCAGCGATTGCAGCAATCTCGTCGCAGCGAGCGCACCGGCGAAGCCAAACGCAATGCCGACGATGGTGAGCCGCCCGCCGTCTCGCAGGATCATCGATCGAACCGATCGGGGCGTGGCGCCCAGCGCCAGCCGAATGCTCATCTCGCGGCCGCGGCGGCTCACCGAATAGCTCAATACGCCGTACAAGCCGACTGCGGCAAGCACCAGCGCGAGCGCCGCGAAGCTGGCCACCAGCAACAGCGCGAACCGCTCCTGCGCCGCCCCGCCGCCAATCACGTCCTCGAGCATGCGCGGCTCGTACAAAACCAGCGCCGGATCGATCTGCGCCAGCTCACGACGTGCGTCGCTCAGCAGGCCCGGCCGGTCGGCGTCGAGTGCGACGACCTGGGCGAGCCCCCAGTTGCGATCGCCGGCAAACTGCGAGTGCGAGTGATACACATACGGGCGTGGTGACGCACGTGCACCGAGCGCGACGTCGCCGACGACCCCGATGATTTGCGATAGCTCGCCAACGATGCGCAGCTGTTTGCCGAGCGGATTGTCAGCAGGGAACAGTTTCCGCGCGAGTTCCTCGCTGATCACAACCCGGCGCGGTGCCTTCGCGTCGTCTTCAGGACCGAACGTCCGTCCGCGGAGGAGTGGAATCCCGACGGCCTCGAAGTATCGTCCTTCAATCACGCGTTGTTGGGCCGGTGTGAAGCGCGACTCAGCGGGAAGGTCCGCTCGCTGCACGCCCCAGCTGTGATAACTACCGGTCACTGGCAGCCGAGAGATCGCTCCCGCAGCACGTACACCCTGAAGCGATGAAAGTCGTGCCTCGAAGTCGCGGTGAAACCTCGCGCGCCGTTCGGGATCCGCGTATCGGCCGTCTGGCAGGTTCACTGCGAACGTCATCACGTGTGACGGCCGCACGCCGAGCGAGAAGGATCGTAGACGATCGAAGCTGCGCAACAGCAGGCCGGCGCCGACGAGCAGAACAAGCGCCAACGCCACCTGACTGGAAACACCGGGTTGGTCAGGTAGCCCGCCATTGTTCCAGAGACTCCCGGAACAACGTCTGTAGCATTCACACCTGGCGCGCGGCCACCCAGGGTATCCCGACATCGGCGGCCGCGCGGACGCGGTCGATCAGTTGCGCGCCATGATGCTGGATGTGGCGGATATTGACGAACTGGTGCTCCAACTTGGACATGCGGTACCAACTGAAGCCACTCTCGATGCGCTCGAGATCCAACGCGTCCACGGCGTCATCGACCATCCGATCGCAGAACTCCCAGTACTCGAGCACCTGCGCTTGCGTGTACGGCTCGCCCTCGACGCCATCGTCCGGGCCGCGATGCTGTTCCCACAGGCTAAACGCAGCTTCGTCGCGCTGAAGATACAAGTGTGCAAAGAACAGGGTGTGATACGACAGCTGCCAGAACGCATTCTTGTGGCCCGCGCTCAACCACTCCTCGGGCGGGCAGCGCTCGATGGCGTCGCGGAGCATCGCCAGCGAGGCGTGATACTGGCTCTTCAGCACGGATCGAAGCATCGGATGCGTGTCGCTCATCGGCGCCTCGATTGTACATCTCACGAATGGGCGGTATTGGCAGGCTAGAATGCTTTGTCGGTGCGCGCTTCAACTGGCTCGGGCATCCGCGCATCATCGCGGCTGCCGTCAATTGGCAGGGGAAACACTGTGTGGATCGATGCGCTGAGACGCGATCTCCATTTCGCCGTGCGAGTGCTGCGCCGAAAGCCGGCATTCGCTGTTGCGGTGATTCTCACGGTGGCGTTGGGGATCGGGGCGAACACGGCGGTGGTGAGCGTGGTCGAGACCGTCCTGATCAACCCACTTGGTCTCCGGCGCGCCGATACCGTCATGGTCGCCCGTACCCAATTTACGAAGCTGGGAGTGTTTCACGGGCAGGCCTCCGGCACTGAATTCCGCGAGCTGCAGTCGTTCACGGACGCCTTTTCTGCGGTCGCGGCGATCGAGGATCGTGCGTGGACGTTGTTCGCCGATGGCAAGGCTTCGCGCCTGGTCGGCGAAGCGGTCACGCCCGACTTCTTTCGAGTGTTCAGCGAAGCCCCCGTCCTTGGCCGTTTTTTTACCGCGGACGAGAACGCGTTCAGCGTGGTCTTGTCCGACCGGGTGTGGCGATCGCAATTTGGCGGAAACGCGTCCACGGTTGGCAGCATCATCACACTCGATGGCGCGTCATACCGAGTCGTCGGGATCGCGCCCGCGGCGTTCCGCGTCCCGGCGGCCGCGCAGATCTGGACGCCGCTCGTGCTCGAGCCGGAGCGTCTCCTCGATTCCGAACGCGGACGGAACGCCAACCTCACGCTCTTCGCTCGTCGCAAAGGGGCCGTCTCGGAAGCGCAGGCGGCTGACCGTGTGCATCGATACGTCGCAGCGCTGAAGGCTGCCGACGCGTCGCAAACCAGTGAGATCTCGAAAGCCGGTTACGACATCGAACTCGTCTCTCTCGGCCGGTATGTCGCCGGCGATCTTCGCCGACCACTGTTCCTGTTGTGGGCAGCCGCGCTGGTGGTGCTCATCACGGGATGCGCGAATGTGGCGGGTTTGCTGCTCACACGCGCGTCCGCACGACGTCAGGAAATGGCGATTCGCATCGCGCTCGGGGCCAGCACAGGGCAAATCATTCATCAGCTTCTGCTCGAGAGCCTGTTGCTCGGAGCCCTTGGCGGATTGACCGGACTGGCACTGGCGGCGATGGCCCTTCCAATGTTGAGCCGATTCGCGATTCCGGGCGCGGACATGCTGGCACTCGTGTCACTGGATTCGCGACTGCTGCTGTACGGACTCGTGTTGGCGCTCGCGAGCGGCCTGCTCTTTGGCGTGGTGCCGGCGATCCAACTCCTGCAACAGCGCCAGTCCTTGCAATCCGTGGGTAGCCAGCGACGGCGGTTCCAGGACGCGCTCGTCTCGGCTGAGGTGTGTGGGGCGTTCGTGCTCATCGTGTTGACCACGCTCCTGTTACGCAGTCTGTGGGCCGTTGAACGCATCGAGCCGGGGTTCGATCCGCAAGGCGTCACCACCGCCTTCTTCCTCAAGCCGCAAGGAGATCCCGGCTTCTCGATGCGCCTGCTCGCGGCGTTGGGTGCCGGCCCGGGGGTGCAGTCAGCCGCGCTCGCGAATCCGATCCCGTTTGCCAACACCGGCATCACGGCCGGCTTTGCGATCAAGGGCCACGAGCAAGCGAGCGGGATGCTGGGACAGGCGCAAGGCGTGCAGATCACGCCCGATTACTTCCGAACGGTGCGGGTTCCACTTGTGCGAGGCCGTGGTCTCGAGGCGTCCGACACCCCGACCTCGCCGTTTGTCTGCGTCATCGACGCGACGCTGGCGAAGCGATTCTTTCCTGGTCAAGATCCGATCGGACAGGAAGTCGCGATGTTCAATGGTTGGGCGCGCGTGGTTGGCGTGGTCGGGGCCGTCCGCGGCGCGGCTCTCGAAGAGGAGGCGCGTCCAACGATCTATTACTCGTTCGAACAGGTGTCCTTCCTCCCCTATGCCGCAATCCTCGTCCGGGGGACCGGCTCCGCGGCGGGCCTCATCCAGGCGGCGGTCCACCAGGCGGCTGCGTCGGTCCCGGTGTACGACGTCAAATCGCTGGGGGAACGGCTTGATGACACGCTGGGCCTTCGTCGCGCGTTGGTGCTGTTACTGTCTGCGTTCGGGATCACGAGCCTTCTGCTGGCAATCACCGGCATCTATAGCGTGATTGCGCAAGTCGTCTCGGAGCGGACTCACGAGATCGGCATCCGCATCGCCCTCGGCGCACGCCGCTCGCAAATCCTGTCGCATTTCATGCGACAGGGACTGCGCGCCGGCCTGCTCGGCCTGGCGCTCGGTGTCGGCGCCGTCGCCTACGCGCAACGATGGTTCGCGTCGATGCTCTATCAGGTCGCGGCATTCGACTCGGTAGGTGTGGCTTCGGTGTTCCTCGGCATCTTCACGCTGCTGACCATCGCGGTGTGGTGGCCTGTTCATCGTGCCGCGGGTGCCGACCCACAGCGAGTGTTACGACACGAGTGAGGTGAGGTAGCGCCGACGTTTCTCACCCTTGTCGCAGGACGACCGCGGGATCAACCCGCGCCGCCCGTCTGGCCGGCAGCCAGCCCGCGACAATGGCCGCCGTGGCGAGCACAACTGCCGATCCGAGAAGAGTGGAAGGGTCATTCGGCGGCACGCCGTACAACAGCGTCGCGATGAAGCGACCTGCTGCGACGCTGATGGCGCCGCCGATCGAGATGCCGACGATGACAAGGACGCTGACGTGCGACAGGACGAGCTGCGCGATCTGCGCCGGCGTGGCGCCCAACGCGGCACGGATCGCGATCTCGCCACGGCGACGCGTGACCGCGTAGGTCGTGACACCGTAGAGTCCCAACACCGCCAGCAACAGTGCCAAACCGCCGAAGAAACCGGCGAGCAGCGCGAGGACCCGTTCTCGGGCGATGGCATCACCAAGTTGATCGCTCAGTGGACGGAACGTCACCGCGAGTTCCGGGTTCACGGTTGCAATGGCAGCGGCAATGCTCCTGGCGAGCTGCGCGGGTGAGCGATTGACTGCGCGCACGTTCAGATTGATCCGCGCGTAGCTGCCCGCGAAAAACGGATTCTGGTGCTGGGCGAGCGGGACGTAGATCGTTGGCTGCGGCACCTCGCGCAGGCGGACGTAGACGGCGTCCGCGACCACCCCGACGATCCGCAGCGGCACGTTCGGAGCGGGACGTACCATGACATCCGGCAGCGTTACGAACTGGTCGAGCGGTGTATCAGCTCCGAAGAACCTTTTAACGAACGCCTCGTTGACGACCACCACAGGTGCCCCACGCACATCGTCCGTCTCAAGAATCGCGCGACCCGCGACGATGGGGATCCCGTAGGTGGCGAACCATCCCGGCGAGATGACGTTGCCGTACATGTGGGGCGAGACGACGCGGGTGCCGGACACGCTGATCGGAGGATCGAACACCAGATTGCTCATCGGCGTGATCACCGACAGCGCCGCCTCGCCAACGCCGGGCATGGCCTGCACTGCGCGGCGGACGCGCTCGTAGGTGGCGATCCGTTGGTCTGGATCGACGCCCGCCTGGGTGGCGTCGATCCGCGCGAGCAAGACATGATCGCGCGCGAAGCCCAGATCGCGCGTCGCGAGTGACACGAAGGTCCGGACGAACAAGCCGGCCGCCACGACGAGGACGACCGAGAGCGCCAGTTGCAGAACGACCAACGTATCGGTCCAGCGTCGCGACGTCGTCGCGGATGCTTGCCCGTGTTCCTTCAGCGCATCGATCGGCGACACCCCGGACGCCTGAAACGCCGGCGCGAGTCCGAAGATCGCGATGGCGGTCAGCGCCAAGGCCATTGCGAATACCGCGACCCGCCAATCGACGGACACGTCCAGCGCGATCGGGCCCGTTTCCGTGGACAACTGGGTCACCAGCAGCCGACTCGCGCCGCCGGCCACCAGCCAGCCGATCCCGCAGGAGAGGGAGGCCAGCACGGTGCTCTCGACCAGCAGCTGTCGAATGAGCCGGCCACGCGACGCACCAAGCGCCACACGGACACTCAGTTCGTGTCGCCGTGCTGTCCCACGGGCGAGCAGCAGATTGGCGACATTGGCACAAGCGACCAGGAGCACGAGCGCCGCCGCCATCAGCAACGCGATCAACGGCTGCCGGTACTGACCGCGGAACCGCGAGGTGCCGGACGCCGCTGAGATCAAGGTGAGGGGCGCGATCATGTAGTCGCGAAGATAGGGATCGTCAGCGGAGCGGCCGCGGATTTGCGGCCTCGTCGCCTCTCGAATTTGCGGCTGGCGAGCGCGCAACGCGGCCAGCGTTGTGTCTCGAGTCTCGTGTGGGAACAGGCGCGCGAGGAGCATCACGTTTATCCGATCAGCGGTGACGGCGCTGTCACGACCCATGATCAGCGGCTCAGCGGCCAAGGGCAAAAGGATGTCGAGGCCGTCGCCGACCTCGGTACCAAAGAAGCCTGGCGCGGCGATGCCGACAATCGTGACCGTAGTCCCGTTCAGATTGAAGGCGCGGCCGACGATGCTCGAATCCTGGTTCAGATGCGCGCGCCAGAAGGCGTCGCTGACCACCATGACTGGGCCGTCAGCGCCAGTGTGGTCATCACTCGCGGTGAGCACGCGTCCGAGTTGCGCGGGTACGCCCAACGTGGAGAAGTAAGAGCCGGTCACCCACGCGCCGGCTAGCGTTTGAGTCTCACCGCGTTCGGTATGCGTCAGCCGGGCCGGCGCCCAGCCGCAAAGAGCCTCGAAGAGATCGCGCCGTTGGCTCAGGTCATCCCATACCGGCAACGACCAACGGCGCAGCATATCCTCTGATGTGTCCGAGATCACGACAAGACGATCGGGATGCGCGATCGGGAGCGGACGGACGAACAGGCTGTTCGCGAGTGAGAAGAGCGCCGTGTTGGCGCCGACGCCGAGTGCCAGCGATGCGATCGCGACCAGCGTCACGATCGGTGTGGCTGCCAGTGTGCGGCAGGCTAAACGGAGATCGCGCATGTCCAGGACTCCGTGAAGAAGAAGAGTGCCTACGCGACTCGGATTGTCTCCGAATCACAAATGGTGTGACCGTGCGCGACGTGAGTGAAAGTCCTTCCGGGCCGTCGACACAAACTAGAAGTGACTGCGCATCCATTCGGTCGCTCGCGACTGAGCATCGAAGATCTGGTCACCGGTCATTTGCCGCTCAATCGCAGTGAGGGCTTCGCCGCA
>DASXGC010000236.1:0-2336 GCA_036489235.1 Vicinamibacterales bacterium | reverse complement strand
CTGATTTATGACGTCAAACTCGATCTCCGCAAGCCGTCGCGGCTGCTGATCGTCGGCGATCTGCGCGTACCGCACATCACGGTCCGCTACGATCCGCTCGGTACGTCCGGCCGCCTGACCGTCGACGCGACGCCGCGATCGCTGGGCACCGTCACCCAGGACGGCGATCACATCACGATCAAGTTCGACGCGGACGCGCTCGACGCCTCCAGCCCGTTGCTGACGCTGCCGGCGCCGCAAGCCCTGATCACGGGCGTTCGCATCGTTGACCAAACGACGATCGCCGTTGACCTCGGTCCGCGCTTCGGCAGCTTCCGCTCTGCCAGCCAGCCGCTTGACGCGACGATGCGAATCGTCATCGACGTGGTGCCGGCGCAGACCGACACCGCAGCACCTGGACCAGGAACAGCACCGGGGACGACGCCGTCGCAGTCCCAACCATTGCAGCCAGCAACCGATGTTCCGCCAGCGCTCAGCCAGCCGGCGTTCGCCGTGCGTACGGTAGCGCTCGACCCGGGGCACGGCGGTGACGACGAAGGCGTTCACGGAGCGTCCGGCGTCAAGGAAAAGGACCTCACACTCTCGGTCGCGCGCCGCGCCAAGGCGACGATCGAAGCACGGCTCGGCATCCGCGTCCTGATGACCCGCGAAGACGATCGCAAGGTACCGATCGATGAACGCGCGGCGATGGCGAACAACAACAAGGCCGATTTGCTCATCAGCCTTCACGCCAGCTCGTCGGTCCGCGCATCCACCACCGGGGCCACCATCTTCTGCGCCGAATTCGACAAGACGACGGCTCAGGCCGCGATCGCCGGCGGCGTGGAACGAGTGCCGGCGTTCGGCGGCGGATCGCGCGATATCGAACTCGTGCTCTGGGACTTCGCTCAGACCCGCCATCTCGATCAGTCCACCACCTTCGCCGCCGTGGTCGAGCAGCAGCTCCACGAACGCATTCCGCTCGCCGCCCGCGCGGTGGATCACGCGCCGCTGCGTGTGCTCGAATCGGCAAACATGCCGGCGGTCCTGATCGAGATGGGCTACTTGACCAATCCCGATCAGGAAAAGCTCCTCGCCGGCGACGCCTTCCAGAACACGCTGGTGCAGGCGCTCTATGACGCGATCGTGAAGTACCGCGACGCAGTCGCGGCAGGGGGCGGACGCTGATGTCCCCCCGCGCGCTCGCCATCGCCATTGTCACGGTCGCCACGGCAGTCCTCGCCTATGTCATGTTCATCGGGCTGCCGCGGATGACGACGAACGCCAACGTGAAGCGGACGGCCGCGATCCCGCCGGTCAGCGTGCCGGCCCCTCCGGGCCGGAAAATCAAGGCGCATCTCTTTTATGTCGGCGACGACGGCACGCGCCTGACCAGCGTCGAACGCGACGTCACCTATGGCGACAGTGCGGTCGAGCAGGCCCGCGAGATCATCGCCGCGCAGATCGCGCCGGTCAGCGACCCGCTCGTATCCGCGATTCCGGCCGGCACGACGCTCCGTGCGGTGTTCATCACCGAGCAGGGCGAAGCCTATGTTGATCTCAGCCGCGAACTCTCTTCCGCGCACCCGGGCGGCACGGTCGAAGAACTGCTGACCGTGTACACGCTGGTGCACGCGTTGACCGAGAATCTGCCGGCAGTGAAGGCGGTGCAGGTGCTGGTGGACGGCAAGGAAGTCGAGACCCTGGCCGGTCACGTGGATCTTCGCCGGCCGCTTCCTAAAAATCCGGCGTGGGTCCAGTAGACTAGCGGACATGCGATCCGATCATCGACCGGCGAACCAGTTGCGCGACACCACCATCACGCCGCACTACCTGATGCACGCGGAAGGTTCGGTGTTGATTGCGGCGGGCAACACCAAGGTCATCTGCACCGCCAGCGTCGAAGAGCGGGTGCCGCCGTTTCTCCGCAACCAGGGCAAGGGCTGGGTCACTGCGGAGTACGGCATGCTGCCCCGGGCGACCAGCACGCGCATGCAGCGCGAAGCCGCGTCAGGAAAAGTCGGCGGCCGCACACAGGAAATCCAGCGGCTGATCGGCCGCTCGCTTCGCGCGGTCACCAACATGCAGGCGCTTGGCGAGCGCACGGTGTGGATTGACTGCGACGTGATTCAAGCCGATGGCGGCACTCGCACGGCATCGATCACCGGCGCCTTCGTGGCGCTGGCGCTGGCGCTCGAAAAGCTGCGAGACCGCGACGTCCTGCGAACAATTCCGCTCGTTGACTATGTTGCCGCAACCAGCGTCGGCATCGTCGACGGCGAGCCACTGCTCGACCTCGCTTACGACGACGACAGCCGCGCCGACGTGGACATGAACGTCGTCAAAACCGGCGACGG
>DASXGC010000216.1:0-4145 GCA_036489235.1 Vicinamibacterales bacterium | reverse complement strand
ACCGCTCTGGGTCAGGTAGGCCGTTTGATCCTCGAAGTACTGCGCCGGAAACAGCGTCGTGGTCCCCTCGCAGGCGGCCGGTGTGAAGATCGGCGTGTCAGCGAGGATGAAGCCGCGGCCGTTGAAGAAGTCGCGGACCGCGTTGATGATCTCGTGACGGATGCGCAGGATCGCCTGCTGCCGTTCGCTGCGGATCCACAGGTGACGCCGGTCGAGCAGGAAGTCGACGCCGTGTTCTTTCGGCGTTATCGGGTAGTCGTGCGATGCGCCCACGACTTCGAGTCCCTTGACGTCGATTTCGTATCCGCTCGGTGCGCGGCTGTCAGCTCGCGCGGTGCCGGTCACGATGATCGATGTTTCCTGGGAGAGATGGTCCGCAGCCTTGAACAGGTCTTCGCCTACCGCGGCCTTCGACATCACCGCCTGGATGAACCCCGAGCCGTCGCGAACGGTCAGGAAATGAATCTTGCCGCTCGAGCGGCGATTGTGCAGCCATCCCTTGATGGTGACTTCTTCGCCTTCGTGCTTGCCGATGTCTTCGATGTAAACGTGAGCCATAACTTCAGTCGTCTGTCCGTTGCCGTCAATTGGCGAACAGCTTTTCCAGTTGCACGCGCGTCGCTCGCGCCCGCGCGAGTAATTCCTTTGTCGGACCGCGTCCTGCTGTGTCCAGGACGATCGGACGGTCGTAGCCGACCTTCTGCACCGTCGTCATCACGCTCGGCCAGTCGATCGCGCTGTTCGCCGGCAGTCGCGCCGCCATGAGATGTTCCGACGTCATCTCGATCGTGTCCACGAGATCGCCTTTCGCGGCTGTCGCGAAGTCGAGCGCGATGCCGACCGTCGCCTCGCAGCGCTCGACGAACGTCAGCAGGGATCCGACGCTGACCATTGACGGCGACCGCGAGTCGATCGCGATCCGCAATCCCAACGGTTCGGCGAGCGCCGCGATCCGTTCCGCCGCCTTCGAGCCGCTCTTCGGCGAACCGATTGGCAGAATCAGCACGTTCGCCGGAATGCGCCGCGCCACGTTCATCGCCTGCTCGACGGGCCCCAGCGCCGCCGCGTTCCACGACGTCACGCCGTCCTGCGCCGGCGCGACGATTGCGCTCAGCTCCAGACCCGCTTCGGCCAGCCACTGTTGCAGATCCGCGACCGCGGCCTGGTTGGCGCCGTCGAAGTGGCCGGGCACCGCGTCGAGCTCGACGCATTCGAACCCGTGCGCGGCGATTTCCAGCAGATGCGCCCGGCACAATCGCTGTTGATGATAGAGGTGCGTCGACACCCCGAATTGTCGTTTGGCCACGAGCCGAAACCCCTATTGTATCGTGGGTTTGCGGTTGCGATTTATCGCAATTCGTCGATCTGGGCCGAGAGGATTTCTCGCAGGCGCGCGAAACGCGGGTACTTCTCGAGGTTGGTCCGGACATACCGAAGCGTCCGCGGCATGTACTGGATGTACACAGTGTTGTGGCGTGTGGTGGTCTGGTAGCCGAACGTTCCCAGCGCCTTGAGGTTGCGCTGGAGTGCCATCAGATCGAAGCGCCGGCGGAATTCGGCGGCGTTGCTCTGGTTGCTGAGGGCCAGAAAATACGCAATCAGCTGGTCGAGTTCTCGATCGGCGATATCGACGTACGAGTCACGCAACAGGGACGCCAGATCGTAGGTGTCGGGACCCATGCGTGCGTCCTGAAAATCGATGATGTAGAGGCTGTCCGCGCTGAGCATCAGGTTGCGGCTGTGGTAGTCGCGATGACAGAGAACCCGCGGTTCGGCGGCCAGCTCGTCGACGATTCCCGCCCATTCTTCCGAGAGCGCCGCGCGCGCCCCGTCCGCCAGCGCGATGCCGCGGTACCCGAGCATGAAGTGCTTCACGAAGAACTCGAGCTCCCAGGTCAGCTTCTCGACGTCGAACGCGATGCCGTACGACGGATAGCGATCCGACTGCAGCTCCGCACCTCGCCGCTGCAGCAGCTCGATCAGCGCCACGGCCTCGCGGTAGAGCGCTTCGTGCCGCGCCGGCGTCGCGGCGCCGAGGTGCGCCTGCAGTGTCACGTCGCCGAGATCCTGCAGGGCCAGAATGCCGAGCGGATCCGAGTGGCCAAGCACGGTCGGCACCGGCAGCGGGACAGCCGCAAGCAGCTCGGCGACGCGCGCAAACGGCAGCGTCGCGAAATCGATCGGCCCGGCGTGCAGGGCGAGCACCAGCGACGATCCGTCTTCGGGGATGACCCGGAAGTAGTGTCGGTCCGAGGCGTCGCCGGTGAGCGGCACCACCCGGGCGTGTCGCGCCGCGAGCCCGCTCTCTTCGAGGTATTGAGAAATGCGTTCGTGGAGGGTCAAGGTTTCGGTTCGAAAATCAGCTGAGTTGCGTGTGTCACACCGTCCGCACCACACGTGAGCGCCGCATCAGTGTAAAGCGCCGCCGCGGGAATCGCGACGCCGTCCGTCACGATGCATCGATCCACCACCGCGTTCGCGCCGACGCTGACATCGTCCCACAGGATCGAACGCGTCACTCGTGCGGTGGGGTGAACACCGGCGCGGGGCGCGTCAAGCTGCACGGCCGCGGGTGTTCGCGCAGCGAAGGCGAGTGACGTCCGCCAGTAGTCCGCGATCGTCCCTACATCCCAGAACTCCGCGTCACACACGAACCCACGCACCGAACCTGGTCTCGAAGCGATCAGCGCATCGTAGACGCCGCCGATTGAGCTCGCCGGTGCGCCAGGAGGCAGCGACGCGAATACCGCGGCCTCTACGATCTGCGCGCCGATGAAATGATAGGAGCCAGCCGCCGCTGGGCCCCGGGTGATGAATCCGACAACATCGCCGCGATCGTCGAGCCGCACGCCACCGTATCGTAGGAACTCGCGGTTGGGCACCAGCGCCAGCGTCACCTGTGCCGTGGCCGCCACGTGCGCGTCCGAGAGACGCCGCAAATCAAGGTCTGTGAGCGTGTCGCCGTTGACGATGAAGAAGCGTTCGGCACCGATGATCGGCAGCGCGAGGCGTGGACCTCCGGCGCTGCCGAGCACGCGGGGTTGTTCCCACGAGTAGCGGACCCGAACGTCGAGATCCCGGCCGTCACCGACCACCGACGTCAGCGTTTCGGGGCGATGGTGCAGGTTCAGGACCAGTTCGGTCACGTCCTGCGTGGCTAGCCACGACACGATGCGGCGGACCAGCGGAACCCCTGCGACGGGAATCGCCGGTTTCGCACGCACGTCCGTCAACGGCCGCAGTCGCGTGCCGAGCCCGGCGGTCAGTACCAACGCGTGATGTATCGGGATGCCGCGCATTGCTACGTCACCCGCACAGCGAACGACAGGCCCTGCAACGCGGAGACCTCGACGTTCTTGCTGAAGATCATCACCTTGTGGGTGCTGCCGAGGCCGCCCGGCATCAGCAGCGTCTTCAACGCCAGCCGGTCCTTCAACTCATCGAACGTGCGGAGGCCGGCGGCGTTCAGCAGACCCAGCAGGAAGTAGGTCTGATCCAGAAAGCCGACCGTGGTCAGCCCCGCGGCCTCCGCCGCGACGCGCAGGCTGGTGAAGTCCACGTGCGAGGTAATGTCCTGCTCGCCAGGGCGCTGCAGCCAGTTCGGTGTCAGCGATTCAGGACCGCTGCTCCGATGCGACGCATAGGTTGTCAGCGTGCCGGCCGAATGTGTCGGCGAATAGAGCTCGGCGGCTTCGTGACCGTAGTCGATGATGATGATGAATCCACGCGTGAGGCGTCGCGCCGCGTCGCTGATCCAATCCAGCGCGCGCAGGTTGATCTCGACGCGCCAGCCAGGCTCGAGGGTCACGCCGAGGCGATCGAGATACGCCGCCAGCGCGGGCGTCGAGGGCTCGGCTTCAACTGTTTCCAGACCGATCTCTTCAGTGTCGCCACTGTGGTCCTGAAAGGACCGCTCGACGTACGTTTCCCGCAGCCCGCTGTCGCGCATCACGACCTGGTGCACGGGAAACGCGTCGAGGAGTTCATTCGCGACCAAAACGCCTTCGAATGCCGTCGGCAGCGTGTCACTCGAGCTGGCGAGCCGCGGAGCGACGTCGGCCAACGATGCCGGCTGGTCGCGTCGTGCTTCCTCGCTGGCTTCGACCAGGTGAACACTCAGGGAATTGTAGAGGCCGGGGTCGCGG
>DASXGC010000209.1:0-11548 GCA_036489235.1 Vicinamibacterales bacterium | reverse complement strand
ATTGTCACGCTGCAATTCGCGCTCGAGTTGAGCATCGACGTGGCCGAGCAGGAGGTGCAGCAGTCGATCAACGGCGCCGGAACATTTCTGCCGGTCGATCTGCCGACGCCGCCGATCTACAGCAAGGTCAATCCCGCGGATACGCCAATTCTGACCCTCGCACTCACGTCGGCGACCCTGCCGCTTTCGGCGGTCGAAGACCTCGCCGACACACGCCTGGCGCCGAAGATCTCGCAGTTGCCCGGCGTCGGCCTGGTGACGCTGAGCGGCGGACAGAAGCCGGCGATTCGCATCCGCGCCAATCCGAGTGCGCTGGCCTCGTACGGCTTGAATCTCGAGGACGTGCGCACCGCGGTGTCCGCGACCAACGTCAACCAGGCGAAGGGCAGTTTCGACGGGCTGCACCAGAACTACCAGATCGGCGCTAACGATCAGTTGTTGTCGAGCGGCGACTACAAGCAGCTGGTGATTGCCTACCGGAACGGCGCGCCCGTACGGCTCGCCAACGTGGCGACGGTATTCGATTCGACCGAGGACCTCTATCAATCGGCCTCGATGAACGACACCCCTGCCGTGATCGTCAACGTTCAGCGTCAGCCCGGCGCGAACATCATCACGGTCGTCGATCGTATCAAGGCGCTGCTCCCGACGCTGACCCAGACCCTGCCCGGCGCCATGCACGTCGCCATCCTGACCGATCGCACTACCACCATCCGCGCTTCGGTGAAGGACGTCGAGTTCGAACTGGTATTGACGATCGTCCTCGTCGTCGGCGTGATTTTCGTGTTTCTCCGGACCTTCTCGGCTACGGTCATCCCGAGCGTCGCAGTACCGCTCTCGCTGGTCGGCACGCTCGCGGTCATGTACCTGCTCGGTTACAGCCTCAACAACCTCACGTTGATGGCGTTGACCATCTCGACCGGCTTCGTCGTGGACGATGCGATCGTGATGATCGAGAATATCGCCCGCTTCATCGAAGAAGGTCAGTCGCCGATGGATGCGGCCTTGAACGGATCCGAGCAAATCGGCTTCACCATCATCTCGCTCACCGTGTCGCTGATTGCCGTCCTGATCCCGCTGCTGTTCATGGGGGACATCGTCGGGCGTCTGTTCCGCGAGTTCGCCGTCACGCTGTCGATCACGATTCTTATTTCAGCGGTGGTATCGCTGACGCTGACACCGATGATGGCGGCGCGGTTGTTGACGCACACACCGGACGATCAGCGAGGCCGCTTTTATCGCTGGTCCGAGCACACCTTTGAACGAATCATTGCGGCCTATGGCCGGACGCTCGACGTCGTGCTGCGCCACCAGACGATCATGCTGCTCGGGTTCGTGGCGACGCTGGCGCTGACTGCCTTGCTGTTCGTCATCGTCCCGAAGGGCTTCTTTCCGGTTCAGGACACCGGAGTCATTCAGGCCGTGTCGGTCGCCTCGCAGACCGTGTCGTTTCCGGAGATGGTGGCGCTGCAGAAGCAGGCGGTTGCGGTTATCAGCCAGGATCCCGGTGTCGAGAGCCTCTCTTCGTTCGTGGGAATCGATCAGACCAACACGACACTCAATAACGGGCGGGTGCTGATCAATCTCAAGCCGCTCGATCAGCGGGACGCCAACGCGACCGAAATCATCCGACGTCTGCAGCCGAAGTTAGCCGGCATATCCGGTATCAGCGTCTATATGCAGCCCGTGCAGGACATCACGGTGGACGACCGCGTCAGCCGTACGCAATTCCAGTACACGCTCGAGGACCCCAACGCCGAGGAGTTGAATACGTGGGCGCCACGGATGCTCGCGAAATTGCAGCAGCTGCCGGAGATCCGCGACGCCGCCAGCGACCAGCAGGCACTGGGGCTGCGGGCGCAGCTCGTGTTCGATCGCGAGACCGGCTCACGCCTCGGCATCACGCCGGCAACGATCGATCAGACGCTGTACGACTCGTTCGGCCAGCGCCAGATTTCGACGATGTTCACGCAGCTGAATCAGTATCACGTCATCCTCGAGGTCGAGCCGCAGTTCCAGACCCATCCGGAGGATCTGCGTGACGTCTTCATTCGATCGGGCGTGGCGACCGCGACGACGGCGCAGACAAGCGGCGGTGTCGTTTCGGGCGGTGCCGCCGCCGGCACGAGCCGACCCTCGCCGGGCAGCGCTCCGACAACCGCATCGCCTTCGTCGGTGGCCACCGCCACGAACGGCGCCTTCGGCGCCGGGCCGTCGGCATCGTCAACCGCCTTTCCGAACGGCAACCAGGCGCCGCTCAGCGCGTTGCTGCGGGTCGAGCCGACGACGGCGCCGATCACGATCAATCATCAGGGGCAGTTTCCGGTGGTGACGCTGTCGTTCAATCTCGCGCCCGGCGCGTCGCTCGGCGACGCCGTCACCGCCGTGAACAACGCCAAGGACGCCCTGCAGATGCCGGCCAGCATCCAGGCGCAGTTTCAGGGCGCAGCGGCGGCGTTTGAGAATTCGCTGACCAACACGCCGCTGTTGATTCTTGCGGCGGTCGTCACCGTCTACATCGTCCTGGGGGTGCTGTACGAAAGCTATATCCACCCGCTGACCATTCTTTCGACGCTGCCGTCCGCCGGTGTCGGCGCCCTGGTGTTTCTGCTGCTGACCCACACCGACTTCAGCATCATCGCCTTGATTGGGCTGGTGCTGTTGATTGGCATCGTCAAGAAGAACGCGATCATGATGATCGACTTCGCGCTCGAAGCCGAGCGTCACGAGCACAAGCCGCCGCTCGACGCGATTCGCGAGGCAAGCCTGCTGCGCTTCCGTCCGATCATGATGACCACGCTCGCGGCGCTGTTCGGTGGTATCCCGCTGGCGCTGGGCACCGGGACCGGATCCGAACTGCGGCGTCCGCTCGGGATCGCCATCGTCGGCGGACTGCTCGTGAGTCAGTTGCTGACGCTCTATACGACACCGGTGATCTATCTGTGGTTCGACCGGCTGGCGACGCGCTTCGCGCCACATCGGCATGACGCGCAACCAGCAGGACCGGATCACCAGGCCGGCGCCCAACCGGCGCCAGCGGGCGGCACGTGAGCATTTCGGCACCGTTCATTGGCCGGCCGGTCGCAACCACGCTGCTGATGGCTGCGATCGGCCTCGCCGGTGCGGTCGCGTTCGGATTACTACCGGTATCGCCGCTGCCGCAGGTAGACTTTCCGACGATTTCGGTGTCGGCGGCGTTGCCGGGAGCGAGTCCCGAGACGATGGCGTCGGCGGTCGCGACGCCGCTCGAACGGCAGTTCGGCCGGATCGCGGCTGTCACCCAAATGACGTCGTCGAGTTCGCTTGGCGCAACCAGCATCACGCTGCAGTTCGAGTTGGATCGCGACATCGATGCGGCCGCCCGCGACGTCCAGGCAGCGATCAACGCGGCGCGAGGCTACCTCCCGGCCAACCTGCCTTCGAACCCCAACTACCGCAAAGTGAATCCTGCCGACTCGCCGATCATGATCCTGTCGTTGACCTCGTCGACGCTCAGCAAAGGCGAGATCTACGACGCGGCTTCCACGGTGATGGCGCAATCGCTGTCGCAGATCCGCGGCGTCGGACAGGTGGTGGTCGGCGGCGGTGCGCTGCCGGCGGTCCGCGTCGAATTGAACCCGGCGATGCTGAACAAGTACGGGGTCGGGCTTGAGCAGGTGCGCACCGCGATTGCCGGCACCAACGCCAACACGCCGAAAGGGCAGGTGTCGGCCAACGGTCAGCGCTGGGAGGTTGGCGCGAACGATCAGCTGCTGAAAGCGGTGGACTACCGGCCGTTGATCGTCGCGTATCGGAACGGTTCAGGAGTCCGAATCAGCGACGTCGGTGAGGCAGAGGACTCAGTCGAAGATCTTCGAACCGCGGGCTACGTGAACGGTAAGCCGGCGGTCATGGTGATCGTCTTCAGGCAACCCGGCGCGAACATCATCAACACCGTGGACGGCGTTCGTGAGGTGCTGCCGCGGGTCAAGGCGGCGATCTCGCAGGCCATCGACGTCGCCGTGGTGACCGATCAGACGACGACCATCCGTGCCTCGGTTCGCGACGTCGAGCGGACGCTGATCATTTCGATCGTGCTGGTGATTCTGGTGGTGTTCGCGTTCCTGCGCAGCCCACGAACCGCGATGATTCCGAGCGTTGCGGTTCCGCTGTCGCTGATCGGAACGTTTGGCGTGATGTACCTGCTCGGCTACAGCCTCGACAACCTGTCACTGATGGCGCTGACGATCTCCACCGGCTTCGTCGTGGACGATGCGATCGTCGTCATCGAGAACATCACGAGGTATCGGGAGCAGGGCAAGGGTGCGATCGAAGCAGCGCTGATCGGAGCCGAGGAAATCGGGTTCACGGTGATGTCGATGAGCATCTCGCTGGTCGCCGTGTTCATCCCGCTGCTGCTGATGAGCGGCATCATCGGCCGCCTGTTCCGCGAATTCGCGGTCACGATGGCGGCGGCGATCATCATCTCGATGGCGATTTCGCTGACCGCGACACCGATGATGTGCGCCCATCTGCTCAAGGAGCAGGAGCATCACGGCCGCTTCTACGAATGGAGCGAGCGCGTCTTCAATGCACTCGTTCGCGGCTACGGACGGACGCTCGAGGTCGCGCTGCGATTCGCCATCGTCACGCTCGTCATCCTGCTCGGGACGATTGGGCTTACCGGCTACCTGTTTCTCCACGTGTCAAAGGGCTTCTTCCCCCAGCAGGACACCGGTCGCCTCGGCGGATCGGTTCAAGCCGACCAGGACAGTTCCTTCCAATCGATGAACGGCCTGTTGCTGCGCATGATCGACATCGTCAAGGCTGATCCGGCGGTTGAGGACACCGTCGGCTTCAGCGGTGGGGGAGGCACGACCAACGCGGCTCGATTGTTCATCGCGTTGAAGCCGCTGGAGAATCGCGACGCGCGCGCGGACGAGATCATCGCGCGGCTTCGACCGAAGCTGGCGAAGGTGCCCGGCGCCACGCTTTACCTTCAGGCGTCACAGGATGTGCGGGTCGGCGGACGCCAGAGCAACGCCCAGTATGAGTTCACCATGCAGGGCGACAACCTCGCCGACCTGTCGACCTACGCGCCGAAGATGCTGGGTCAGCTGCAGCACATTCCGATCATCAGCGACGTCAACAGCGACCAGCAGAACCATGGCCTGCAGGCGCTGGTGGACTATGACCGCGACGAGGCCGCGCGCTATGGCATCACCCCCGCGCTGATCGATGGCACGCTCTACGATGCCTTCGGTCAGCGTCAGGTGTCGACCATGTATCGGGGCCAGAACCAGTATCACGTCGTCATGGAGGTGGCGCCGCAGTACTGGCAGAGTGCCACGGCGCTCGACGACGTGTTCGTGATCTCGCCGCAGGGACAGGCAGTGCCGCTGCGCGCGTTTGCGGCGTGGGCGCCGGCGACCGCGCCCCTGGCGGTGAACCATCAGGGGCTGTTTCCCTCGGTCACGATCTCGTTCAACCTGGCACCGGGTGTTGCGCTCGGCGATGCGGTCGGCGCGATCGATCGGGCCGCGGAGACGGTCGGTCTGCCGGCCACGATCCACACGATGTTCGCGGGGACCGCCGAGGCCTATCAGCAGTCGCTTGGCAGCGAGCCCGTGCTCGTGGCCACCGCCCTGGCGGCCGTGTTCATCGTGCTCGGCGTCCTCTACGAGAGCTACGTCCACCCGATTACGATCCTCTCGACTATTCCATCGGCGGGTGTCGGAGCGTTGCTGGCGCTGATGATCACCCACACCGAGCTGACGGTGATCGCGATGATCGGCATCATCCTGCTGATCGGCATCGTGAAGAAGAACGCGATCATGATGGTGGACTTCGCGCTGGCGGCCGAACGCAACGACGGCAAGAGCTCGCGCGACGCCATCTTCGAAGCGTGTCTGCTGCGCTTCCGGCCGATTCTGATGACGACCATGGCGGCGATGCTCGGCGCGCTGCCGCTGGCAATCGGCAGCGGCACCGGTTACGAACTGCGGCGGCCGCTTGGCATCACCATCATCGGCGGATTGCTGGTCAGTCAGGTGCTGACGCTCTACACCACGCCGGTGGTCTACCTCTACTTCGACCGGCTGCAGCAGTGGTGGCGTGGGACGAGCGCAGGACCGCTCCGGGCCAGGGAGTCAGGAGGAGCGGCATGATCCGGCGGTTGGTGCCGGCGCTGCTGGCGGTCGTCGCGACGGGGTGCGCGGTTGGGCCGAACTACACCCGTCCGGCCGCTCCGACCGCGCCGGCGTTCAAGGAGGCCCCGCCCGAAGGGTGGAAGGAAGCGCAACCGAACGAGGGCATTCCCCGCGGGCGATGGTGGGAGCTGTACAACGATGCGCAGCTCAACGCGCTCGAGTCCGAGGTGGAGGTGTCGAACCAGAACGTGATTGCGGCGATGGCGCGCTATCGCGAAGCGCGCGATCAGGTGCGGATTGCGCGTGCGTCGCTGTTTCCGACGGTGTCGGCGACGCCGTCGATCACCGTGGTTCACGGTTCAAGTACCTTCACTCGTGGCACTGGTCTGAGCACAACCGCTTCCTCGACCTCACCCGTGGTCGCTGGCCCAGGGTCCATCGTTGACTACACGATGCCGGTGGACGTGTCCTATCAGGCCGACGTCTGGGGGAGCATCCGGCGGAGTGTGACTGCAAACGCCGCAAGCGCGCAGGCCAGCGCAGCGGATCTCGAAAACGCGAAGTTGACGTACCAGTCGCAGCTCGCCGAGATGTACTTCGAACTGCACGGCCTCGACGGCGACGCCGACCTGCTCCAGCGGACCGTGACGCTCTATCAGCAGTCGTTACAGCTGACGCAGGACCGCTTCGACGCCGGCATCGCGTCAGGCGCGGATGTGGCACAGGCGAAGACGCAGCTGGCGTCGACGCGGTCGCAGTTGATTGACGTCGGTGTGGCGCGGGCACAGTTCGAGCATGCGATCGCTACGCTGATGGGCCAGGCGCCCGCCAGCGTTTCGGTGCCGGTCGCCGTCCTGACCGCGCCACCGCCGGTGATCCCGATTGGCGTCCCGTCAACGTTGATGGAGCGACGGCCGGACGTGACCGCAACGGAGCGTGCTGTAGCGGCCGCCAACGAGCAGATCGGGATCGCGAAAGCGGCATTCTTTCCGCTGCTGACGCTGAGCGCGACCGGCGGCTTCGAGAGCACCAGCCTGGCGCAGTGGTTCACGCTGCCGAGCCGGTTCTGGTCGGTCGGCCCGCAACTGGCGGCGACGCTGTTTGACGGCGGCAAGCGACACGCCCAAACTGATCTTTCCGAGGCAGCCTACGACGAATCGGTCGCCAACTACCGGCAGACGGTTCTGACCGCATTTCAACAGGTCGAAGATCAGTTGTCGTCCCTCCGGATATTGGAGCAGGAGGCTGCTGTCGAAACAGAAGCGGTTGAGGCCGCACAGCAGTCGCTCGAGATCGTGACGCTGCAATACACCGCCGGCACGACCGACTACCTGCAGGTCATTACTTCTCAAACGGCGGCGCTGCAGGCTCAGCGACAGGCCATCGACATTCTGACGCGTAGGCTGACCGCCAGCGTGCTCCTCATCGAAGCCCTCGGCGGCGGCTGGGATGCGTCCCAGCTGCCGTCACAATGATCCTCGATCCCCGCGCCTTCGACTGGGCGCGACGGCCGCCCGATGATAGGATCGCCCTTCTTCTTCTTTCTCGCCCATGTGGCAACCCAATCGCGCGCAGTGGTCAATCATCTGGACGGTCGCCGTTCTGGTGATCCTCGCCTGGCCCCCTGACACCGGCAAGAGTCTTGCCGCGAAAGGCGTCAACTGGGCCGTGGATCCCGGCGGCGCGTTGCCCAGCCTGCCGCAACCGCTGCCGATGGCGTTGGACGATGACGGCGATGCCGTGGCGGCGCACGACATGCTCGAGGCCGACTATTACCTGGTGCGAAAAAGCTCTGCGCTGACGCGCTGGCGGATGGACCTGAAAGAGGCGGGCGATCCGTTCGATCGACAAACGGTGCGCCAGTTACTGGTGGGACTCGCGGTGGCCGGTGCGCTCCTCACCTGGCGGCTTCAGAGCGCGAGCTCGTCGCCAAAGAAGTAGTCAGGTGGGCATCAAATGCCCACCTGACCAGATTGACTATCTCGTCGCGGCCTTCGGCATTGGCTTCAGCGTGACGTGCTGGATGCGCCAGTTCTGCGCCTCGCCTGTGTAGATCTCATTCTCGCTGACGCAGTGCATCTGGTGGACCCAGTAGAACTGTCCCACCTTCTTCCCGGTCGTGCCGAACCAGCCGAGCAGCTTGCCGTCGAGATCCAGCTTGTAAATCTTGCCGCCGGCGTCGGCGGAGAAGAGGAACTGCTGGCCCTGCGCATTCGGCGGTGTCATGCAGACGGCCCAAGGCGCGCGCACGTTGCTGAAGATCGCCTTCCGGTTCAGATCCGGGTCGTAGACCTGGATGCGGCTGTTGCCACGATCGGCGACGTAGATGTTGCCCTTGGCGTCGGAGGTGATCGCGTGCGGGGTGTTGAACTGATCGGGCTCGGTGCCGCGCGACCCGATCGACTTCACGAAGTCGCCGTCCTTGCTGAACTTTTCGACGCGCGAGTTGTCGTAGCCGTCGGACACGAAGATGTTGCCTTGCGTGTCCCAGGTGACGTCGGTCGGCCGTCCGAACGTGCCCGGCCGGCCGGCGCCGGCGCCCGGCTTGGCCGTCGCGCCGCGTTCGTTGTGTGCGCCCTGCTCGAGGAATTCCTCGAGGTAGTCGATCGCCTCGTCCTTGCGGCCGAGCACCATGGTGACCAACCCTTGCGGGTTGAACTTGATCACCATGTTCGAGCCTTCGTCGACCACCCAGACGTTATCGTCCCTGTCGACGCGGACCGCATGGGCGAAAGAGAAGCCGTAGCTGTTCTGGCCCCATTCCTTCACGAACTTGTTGGCCTGGTCGAATTCGAAGAGCTCGGCCGCCTGCGCACCGCGCGCCGGGCCGGCGTTGCCGCTCCTGGTGTAGACGAAAAGATGCTTCTTGGAGTTGATTGCCACGCCTTCGGTTTCGCCGATCGTGTGGCCGTCAGGCATCAACGGAAGCGACACCGCGTCGTACGGAATCTGCGGGGTGTTTTTTTCGAGCTCGGCCTGCGCTGCCAGCGCGGCCTGTTGTTCGGGGCTCAGACCGCGGCCGCGGCCGCCGCCGGCCGGAGCCTGCGCCGGCTCCCCACGCTGGGCATAGGCGATGGCGACACTCGACAGCAATATGAGAGCGATGACGTAGCGTTTCACGGAAGCCTCCTCTTACGAGCGGATCCTCGGCGAGAGTGCTCGTACAGCGCTCGGAGTATACTCCCGGCCCGCGACGCGTGCATGCCGGCGGTCCCGCCTTACTTGGCGACGCCGGCGTCCTTCATGCTCTCGAGCTTGGCAAGGTCGAGGCTCCCGATCGCGGCCTTGAGCGAGGGAAGGTCGACGCCGTGCCCCTTGGCGCCGACAACGAACCGATCGCCAAGCACGATGTCGTACTCGTTGGTGCCGCCGTTCTTCGAGATCTTCTCGTGGGTGAGGCGGCCGCCGCTCTTCTGCGTCCGCTCAGTGCTGCTGTCGTCCTCGTGCTCACCCTCGATCCCGGCCCAGCCCGCAAGTCCCATCAGGCCGCTGACGCCACCGGTATCGGTGATTTCGAGGTTGACCGATTTGCCCGCGCCGTCACTGTAGGTCGCTTCGGCCTTGGACACCATCAAGCCCGCAATGCCGCTCTTATCCGCATTGCTCGACGTCTTGGGCATGCCGCCCAGCGTGTCTGGGATGAGCGGCTTCAGCTGGTCGATCGATACCGGATCCACGCGCTTGCCGCCGCCCATCAGTGTTCCGAGACTGGCCATCGCCGCCGCCGCCGCGGCGTTCTGATCGCCGGCTTTGGTGGCCGCTTCCACCTTCTTGTTGCTCGCTTCCATCTGCTTGCCAAATTCCTGGAGCTTGCCCATCGGGCTGTCCTTGTCGAACTGCACGCTGGAACTGGACGCGCTCCTGGGGGACAACGCGCCGCTGCCCATCATCCCGGCGAAGCCGATCATGCCGGCGACTGCGAACATCACCCAGCTGACAACGATGATGCAGAGTGCCGAGACGACGGCGTAAGCGATGGTTTTGTCTTCGGGATTTTTCATCAGCCGCGGAAGACCCAGATAGAACACATAGATGCTGTAGAGTCCGGCCAGGATGGCCAGGATGCCCAGTAGCGGAATGATGCGCAGCACGCCGGCAATCCACGCCGGCGTCGAGGCGTAGACGACCAGCTTCAACGCCTGCAGACTGTTCTTCTCAGCGCCGAATGTCGGCGCGAGCGCATTGATGATCAACGAGGCGATGAAGATGGCGACGATGCCCAGGCACAGCCCGACCACCGCGGCGATCAGACCGCTGAAGATCGGCTGCCGGTAGTAGCCCACGAACGGCAGGCTGGATCCGACGATGGACGTGCCGATGAAACCGGCGACCGCCCCGATCGCTGCCAGCGGCACCGCGTAGCCGGTGATCAGCTCGCCGGTGCTGGTCGGCTCAACGGCGATGACCGGCCACTCCGTCGCGGGCGTCAGACAAATCTTTTGAGCGCGCTGAACGATGTCCATCGTGAAGCTCCTTGGTTGGCGAGCGAATCATACCCGCAAACATGGCGGCCGCCCTGGTGAACGCGCGGCCTTCCGTGGGTATTTGTGATGAATCGGGTTGGATTGTTACAACGGCTGAAACGCCGGCCGGCGTTCGAGCACCAGTTAGCGTGACGGCCTGCGAGAAATGTAAGGGAACCGGGTGGGTGTGTGTGGAACACCGGCATCAGCCGATGGATCACCTGACGGCGGACGGGTGGCCCTGCCCGGGCGCGTCCATGCCCTGCGACGAACCAGGCTGCGCGTTCCGGCGCGAGCCGACGAAAGAGGAAATCGACCGCTCGGACTGGATAAGGTCTGGGGCGGGTTGATGCTGGTGCGTCCGCCCCGAGGCGGACGCACCAGTTCGAGCTACTGCTTCGAGGTCTTGGAGGCCGCCAGCTGCTGGACGACCGCGAGCGACTTTTCGACGTGCGCCGCGGGGTTGATCTTGTCGTCAGCTGACGACAGCACTGCGACGATCTTGCCGTCGGGCGTCACCACGAAGGTGGTGCGCTCGGTGAAGTCGTGGTCGATCTCGACTCCACGGGAGTCCTTCATGCCGGCCTTGATGTCCATCTTGGTCAGGTTGTAGGACTGCGCGATGGCGCCAGTCGGGTCGGACGCGACCCCGATCTTGCCGGCGCAGTACTGCGGATCCGCCGAGAACGCGTTCAGGCGGGTGATGCTGTCGCGCGACACGCCGATGATCGTGGCGCCCGCGGCATCGAATTTTTCCTTGTTCTCAGCAAAGGTATGCGCTTCGATGTTGCAGCCGCCGGTGAACGCCGACGGGTAGAAGTACACGACGACCGGTCCCTTCTTCAGCGCTGACTTCAGCGAGAACTCGAATTCCTTGCCGGCCATCGAGGCCTTCGCCGAAAAGTCTGGCGCCATCTCGCCTTGTTTCAGCGCGGCGAATGCCGGAACCACGAGTGC
>DASXGC010000182.1:0-7798 GCA_036489235.1 Vicinamibacterales bacterium | reverse complement strand
ACTGTACGCCTTCGACGGCCTGCGCCGGGTGGACATCCAGGAAGCCGCCGCCGGCGACATCGTCTGCCTCGCGGGGATCGAGGACATCACGATCGGCGAAACGGTCACCGACGTCGAACACCAGAATGCGATTCCGCCGATTGCGATCGACGAGCCGACGGTGTCGATGATTTTCGGGGTCAATACCTCGCCGGTCGCCGGACGCGATGGCCAGTACGTGACCTCGCGACAGCTCAAGGATCGACTCGACAAGGAATTGCTCGGCAACGTCTCGATTCGCCTCGAGCCCACCGACACGCCCGAGCAGGTCAAGATTGTCGGCCGCGGCGAGCTGCAGCTGTCGATTCTGATCGAGATGATGCGTCGCGAAGGGTTCGAGATGCAGGTTTCGCGACCCGATATCGTCACCAAACAGATCGACGGAAAGACGATGGAGCCGGTCGAGGAGCTGGTGATTGACGTGCCCGACGATCACCAGGGCATCGTCATCGCGCAGGTCGGCGAGCGCAAAGGCGTGATGACCAAGATGGTGAACAACGGCAGCGGCCGCGTGCGGCTCGAGTTTCGCATTCCGGCGCGCGGCCTGATCGGGTTCCGTTCGCAGTTCATGACCGACACCAAGGGCACCGGTATCATGAACCACATCTTCTCGAGCTGGGAGCCGTGGCACGGGGCGATTCCGGCGCGCGCAAACGGCGCCCTGGTCGCCGACCGCTCAGGAGTCGCGACGTCGTACGCGATCTTCAACCTGCAGGAGCGGGGCGAGATTTTCATCGACCCGACGACCAACGTCTACGAGGGCATGATCATCGGCGAGAACGCGCGTCCGAGCGATATGGACGTCAACGTCTGCAAGGAAAAAAAGCAGACCAACATGCGCGCCTCGTCTGCGGACGAAGCGATTCGCCTGATTCCGCCGCGCAAGCTCGGGCTCGAGCAGGCGATCGAGTTCATCAACGACGACGAGCTGGTCGAGGTGACGCCTAACAGTATCCGGCTGCGCAAGCGGATCCTGGCGTCGAACATGCGTCCCAAGAGCTCCAAAGAATAGCGGCTCGAGATGAGCGTTTTTCAGCGTCGAACGACGGGATCGGTCGTCTGTCCTTCCTGCGGGTCGCTGGTCGGCGTCCGCGACGACAAGTGCTATTCGTGCGGCCGCTCGAACCCGGGCCTGTGGGGGTTCGGACCGATGCTGCGGGCGATCGGCACCGATCTCAGCTTCACGCAGCTGGTCATCGGAACCTGCGTGACGTTGTGGGTCGCGACGCTGCTGACCTCGGGCAGTGCGATCGGGACAGGCGGGATTCTGTCCGCATTGTCGCCGAGCACCGCGGTTCTCATCATGTTCGGCGCCAGCGGCGCTTATCCGGTGTTCGGGCTCGGCCGGTGGTGGACGGTGCTGAGTGCCGGCTGGCTGCACGCCGGCCTGCTGCACATCGGGATGAACATGTACTGGCTTTACCAGATGGGCCCGGCGCTGACCGAGCTATTTGGGCCGGCTCGAACCGTGATCATCTACACCGCAGGCGGCATCGCCGGATTCGCGTTGAGTTCGCTGGCCGGTGCGTTCTTCCCGAACCTGCCACTGCTGCACGCAGCCGGGCTGACCATCGGTGCATCCGCACCGCTGTTTGGCATGATCGGCGCGCTCTACCACTACGGCCGTAGCGGCAGCAGCATGGCGAAGCAGATGGCCTTGTCGATCATGGTGCAGGCGCTGATATTCGGTCTGCTGGTACCGGGGATCGACAATTACGCTCACCTCGGCGGCTTCGCAGGCGGTTATCTGACCTCGTCGTTTCTCAACCCGATTCATACGCGCGAGCGCGGCGATCACGTCATCATCGCGCTCGTGTGCCTGGCCGCGACCGCGCTCGCGATTGTCGCGTCGGTGGTGACCGGACTTCGGCTTTTGCGCTGAGACTTACTTCTTCGCGCTGAGCTCCTCGTCGATGATCTTCTTGAAGACATCGAACGGCTGAGCGCCGCTGATCATCCGGCCGTTGATGAAGAAAGCCGGCGTGCCGTCGACCCCCGCATCCTGCCCAGCCTCAGCATCGGTATCCACCACCTTCTTCGTCGCGTGCGTGTCCACGCAGGCATTGAATTTGCCGGTGTCAAGCCCCAGTTCGGACGCGTGGGCCTTCAGGTCGGCATCGGTCAGCTTCGACGGGTTGGCGAACAGCACGTCGTGGTATTGCCAGAACTTATCCTGTTCGGCTGCGCAGGCGGCCGCCTCCGCCGCCGGTCGTGCGTTCGGGTGATTCGGCAGTGGATAGTGGCGGTAGACGAAGTGAATGCGATCGCCGTAAGTCTTCAGCACTTCGGTAACGGTCGGGTTCGCGCGCAGGCAGAACGGACACTGGAAGTCGGAGAACTCGACGATCTCGATAGGCGCCTTGGTTGAGCCCTTGGACGGACTGCTGCTCGAGGCAACCGACTGCCGCGGCGGCTCGAGCATCGTCTTGATGGAGGTTTTCGTCTTCAGCGTCTCGATGTAGGCTTCGCGAACGTCCTGCATCCGCTGCTGTGTGAGATAGGACCGAATCGGCTGCTTCACCTGCTCGAGCGGTGCACCCTGGACGCGCTGCTGATTGGCCTGATACCACGTCTGAATGTCGGCGTCGGTGACGGTGGCGATCTTCGACGTAATCTCTTTCTCGATCAGGGCGGCGCGATCGAGGCGCTGGGCTTTGGCGGCGTCGTCCATCAATTTGTTGGCAATCGCGTCGTCCAGCGCGACGCGGCGAGCTTCGTAGATCGCTTGCGAAAGTCTCATGCTCCCGAAGCTACTGACCGGCTGCTGCATCGCCTTTTCGTCGATCTCCGACAGGGTGATCGAGGTCGAGCCGACGATGGCGACGACATCGCCCGATGCCTGACGCTTGGGCTGCTGCGCGGACGTCGACGAGCACGCGGTCACGATCAGCGCAACCGCTCCGAGGCAGATGTTTCTCATGATGGGCACACGAAAATTATACGTCTAGGTGCCGAGCCGACTGGGCAAATCGGCCACGACATAGGCCATGACCGCGATGGTGCCCGCGCACTTCGCCATCTCGACCGGGTCGATCTTGTCGATGGTGTCTGCCGGCGTGTGATGAATCAGGAAATACTTCGAGCCATCGACATCGAGCGACATGCCCGGGATGTGGCCCTCCTGCATACTTGGGCCGATGTCGGCGCCGCCGCCGCCCGGCGTAATCTGATCAGCGGCGATCCCGGACAGCAGTGTCGCGATCGCCCTGACCGTTTCGCGGCCGGCCTCGTTGCCGCTGAAGCCGAAGCCGAGGGGACGGAACACACCGCCATCGGACTCGATCATCAGGACGTGCTTGGCCAGCTCGGCACGATGCTGATCGCGATACGCCAAGCCTCCGCGGCCGCCGTTTTCCTCGTTGGTCCACAGCACGACACGCACGGTGCGTCGCGGCCGCAGGTTCAGCTTCTTCATGATCCGCAGTGCTTCCCATGTCACCACACATCCGCCGCCATCGTCGCTTGCGCCAGCGCCGACGTCCCACGAGTCGAGGTGACCGCTGACGACGACCACTTCGTCGGGCTTTTCGCGTCCGCGGATCTCGCCGACGACGTTGGCTGATTCGGCGTCGGGGCCGAAGTGCGCTTCCATCTTCAAGCGCACGATGACCGTGTTGCCGCGGTCGGACATCCGCTGCAGTCGATCGGCGTCCTCCGACGTGACCGCGGCAGCAGGAATCTTCGGCGCATCATTGGCGTAGGACAACGCGCCGGTGTGTGGCGTGCGCAGGCCGTCCGGTCCAATCGATCGCACCAGGACACCCACGGCGCCAAGTCTCGCGGCGCGCGACGGTCCGGCCGATCGGAACCGCACCGTCTCCCCGTAGTTGGTGAACGGAGCGTTGAAGAACACGATTTTCCCGCGCGCCTGCGCCGACCTGGTGTCGAGCTCTTCGAAGGTGCGGACGGTCAGAACCTCCGCCTGAACGCCATCGGCCGGCGTCGCCACGCTGTCACCGAGGCCGAGAATCACCATCGGATGCCGTGCTGGTTCGATGATCTCGGCGCTCTCGCTGCCGCGGATCCACCGCGGCACCATGGCCTTTTCGGTGTGGACGTTCTCGAGACCGTCCTTCTTCATCTCGCTCACCGCCCACTGAATCGCGCGGTCGAGCGCCGGCGAGCCGCTGATGCGGTTACCGATGGAGTCGGTGAGGACCGACAGCCGCTGCCAGGCGAACGTGCTGCCGACCGCCTCGCCAAGCAGCCGCGCCGCCGGCTCACGATATTCGTCGAGCCAGCGCATGCCGTCCGGAGACGCGGCCTGGGTGGTTTGCACACCGAGCGTGCTGACGGTCAACAACAGGAACACAACGGCGAGAACGAACCGGGCGCAACGTCGCATTGAGGCGGCCTCCGAGTGTGCCGTCAGCGTACCTCATGTAGTGTCCGCCTTCAGGCGGACCTCAATGCAGACTCCGCCTTCTACGGGCGGCCCCAATAAGGTCCGCCTAAAGGCGGACACTACAGGTGGAAGGCCAGAGTCGTGAGCGCCAGCGCCAGGACAGCGAACAGTAAGGCGAGCAGAATCCTCTGGCGGCGGTGGCGTCGCAACGCCACGTACGCGGGAGCGTACAGGTAGTAGCGCCCTTCGCCCTCATCGCGAATCACGCCGGAATCAATCAGTCGTCGAAGCGCTCGCTGTTCGCCCGCTCGAAGGTCGCCCAGCTGCCGGCCGCTGCCCGGACACACCGCGTTTGCCTGAAGCAGCCGTTCGCAAACGCGCCGCTCGGCGATGAAGCGGTCGGGCATGACGCGCCTGCGATCAGAGCGCGTTGTTGGCGCGAGCGGGCGCCCGCATCGCGACCGCTTCGGGTTCCGGCGTGAAATCCTCGCCTGGGTTGATGAACCGATCTTTTTCGAAGCGGTACTGCTTGTCGTACAGCTGACGGTAGCGGCCGGCGACGGCCAGCAGTTCTTCGTGGGTGCCGCGCTCGACGATCTCGCCGTGTTCCAGCACCAGAATCTGATCTGCGCTCTGAATCGTCGACAACCGGTGCGCGATGACGAACGTCGTCCGCCCCTTGCGCAGCGCCTTCAGGCCGTCCTGGATCATCGCTTCGCTCTCGCTGTCGAGGCTCGAGGTCGCTTCGTCGAGGATCAGAATCCTGGGGTCGGCCAGGATCGCGCGCGCGATCGCCACGCGCTGACGCTGACCGCCGGACAGGCGAACGCCGCGCTCCCCGACGATGGTATCGTAGCCGCTTTCGAAACCTTCGATGAATTCGTCGCAGTGCGCGATCCGGCTGACGGCCTTGATCTCGTCGCGCGTCGCATGCGGACGCGCGTAGGCGATGTTCGCGGCAATCGTGCCGTCGAACAGGAAGTTGTCCTGCAGCACCACGCCGAGATTTTCGCGGTAGTCGCGCAGCTTGATCGAGGTCAGATCCCGGCCGTCCACGAGCACCCTGCCCACGCCTGGACGGTTGAACGTCATGACCAGGCTGATGAGGGTGCTCTTGCCCGATCCGCTCGACCCGACGAGCGCGGTGGTCGAACCGGCCGGAGCATGGAACTTCACGTTCTTCAGGACCGGCACGCCCTCGTTGTATTCGAACGTGACATCGTCGAACTCGACCTCGCCGCGAACCTCAGGCAGCGCCGCGCGGCTGGCGTCCTCGTCGTCTTCGGTCGCCATGCGGCGAATTTCACGGATCCGGTCGAGGCCGGCGAACGCTTCGCTGAGCTGCGTGCCGATGTTCGCCAGCTGGATGATCGGCATCGTGATCATCGCGGTGAACGTGAGGTACATCAGGAAATCGCCGATGGTCATCTGCCCGGCGCGAATCGAGGCGCCGCCGATCAGCATCATCGCAATCCCGATCGCCGCAATCACCACCGATGACAGTGCCGACAGCGACGAAACACCGGTCAGCGAGTTCGCGACGTTGCGCAGCAGGCGGTGTGCGCCCTGCGCGAACACAAGTTCTTCGCGTTTTTCCGCGGTGTAGGCCTTGACGATGCGGACGCCGCCCAGTGTCTCGGCAAGCCGGCCGGTCACTTCGGCGTTGATCTGGCCGCGTTCGCGGAACAATGGACGGAGCCGTTTGAACGCGGTCGCCATGCCGCCGCCGAACACCGCCAGGATGACGATGGTGACTACGGTCAGCTTCCAGTTCAGCCAGAACAGCACACCGGCGGCGATCGTCGCGGTCAGGATCGATCCGGTCAGCTGGACCAGTCCGGTCCCGACCAGGTTCCGGATGCCCTCGGCATCGGTCATGATGCGCGAAATCAGTACGCCGCTCTTGGTGGTGTCGAAATAGCGGATCGGCAGGCGCATCACGTGCGCTTCGACATCCTTGCGCATGTCGGTGATCGCGCGCTGGGCGGCGACGCCGAGAATCTGCGAGTTCGCGAACGACGACGCTGCGTCCACGACGGCGGCAATGCCGACCGCGATCGCCAGTTTCGGCAGCAGGTCCCAGTCGCCCTGCTTGATGACGTTGTCCATCAGGTACTTCGTGCTCGTCGGCAGCACCATGCCGGCGAGACGGTTGACGACCATCAGCCCCAATCCGAGCGACAGACGCATGCGGTGCGTCCAGATCAGTGCCCGGGCTTCTTCCCATGCTCCGGCGGTGAAGGCCGGCTTTTTTGGCGCAGCGGCGGCAGCACCGGCGCGAGTCGAAGCCGCTGCAGATCGAGGCAAACGTTCAGGATGGGCCACGGCCCATGATACGACGGCTCCGGTTCTGGCCTCGCCCATTCGGGTAGGTCGGCGGTAACCGCATGTCGTGTTCCAGCACATTCACACCGAGGAGACGATGAACGTGGCGTCGATGTGGCGACGGGCGTCGGTCGCGGCAATTGCAGTGGCCGTGAGCGGTCCGGCACGCGCGACCGCGCAAACGGCGGCGGAGCGGCGGGCAGCGGAAGCGGCGATGAAACAGGCAGACGACTCGACGCGACCACCGGAACTCGACTTCGTGTCAATCCCGCAACCACAACCACGATGCGTCCGAGTAGCGGCTCAGGAGGAACCGAGAGCGAAGCGCTCGATCGCGGACGCCAGCCCGTGTTCGTCGTTGCTGCCGGTCAGGTGATAGCCGCGTGCTTTGATGGTTGCGGTGGCATTGCCCATCACCACGGCAGTTCCCGCGAAATCGAGCATCTCGACGTCGTTCAGGTTGTCGCCGACCGCCATCACCTCTCCGGCGGTCATCCCGCGAGTCGCGGCCCAGCCGGCGAGCGTCGATCCTTTCGAGCAGCCCGCGCCGTTGACGTCGACCAGCGAAAAGTCGCGCGCCTGGTATTCGGTGACGGCGACGGTGTACTCCGCAGCGATCGGCAGCGAGCGCAGCGATGCGACCAGCGTCCGCATCGCCTCGACGCCGCCGTTGAACATGACCTGGATGGGATCGTCCGACAGCACATCGCCCAACGGCGCTGCGCGGGTGATGAACGCCCTGTTCTTCTCGTAGTAGCCGCGCCGGTTGACGTGCGACCAGTCCATGCGCTCGAAGACGATCTGGCGGTCATCGGTCCGATCGAAGACGAGGGCGACGCTGTCTTCGTAGGCGACCGTCTCGGCGAGAATCCGTCGCGCCGCGGCGCGCGCCAGCACCAGGCGGCGCTCCGTCTCACCCGACTTTTTCTTCACCACCGCGCCGTTGTTGACGATGAGGGTCAGTGGCATCGGCAGCAGGTCGGCGACCGGTTTCGCAAAGTGGAACGCACGGCCCGTGACCAGTGCCACCTCGATGCCACGGGCGGAGGCAGCGAGCAACGCGTCGCGATGCGCGTCGGGCAGGCGCCC
>DASXGC010000121.1:0-20672 GCA_036489235.1 Vicinamibacterales bacterium | reverse complement strand
CGTACGTACACCCCGGCAGAACCCGGTGCATGCGTCATGACCTGCCGCATGCGCGGCGAATTGGGCGAGGAATGTTGCTGTTGCTCCTTCCACTCCGGGCTTTCGGGCACGGCCGTACTGGCAAATTCGTAGACCGTGCTGTAGCCGCTGGTACCCTCGAGAACCCGATAGCGGCGGGCGCAGATCACTCCCGGCACCTTGCGGTAGCCTGGCACATATTCCCCACTGTACCAGGCGTTCCACTCCGCATCGATCTCGGCGGGGACGGACATGCGGCCAATCTGCGACACCGGCGCCATGCCACGCTCTGGCATTTCCACGCCGTCCGGGTAAATCTGTTCCCCGACGATGCGTGTCAAATTCTTCCCAATCACGGACGGCGAAACTTTCTGTCCCCACTCGTCCGCGGCCGGTTGGTAAACGCCGGCGTTTGCATCACCGCCACGCTTTCCAGTTCATAGAATGCCAGGTACTGCGGGCCACCCTTGACCGCCTCGTAGCGGGCCGCTGAGAGAATGCCGGGCACCGACCGCAATTCCGGTAGATGTTCCTCGTTATACCAGTTGTTGAATTCCTGCACGTGGTGGGCGTCGATATCAACGTACACCATGAAAATCCCGCGACCTTTTTGTGCCATGGTTCCGTCTCCTCTGGGAAGCGTAGCCGCCATCGTTTTGCCTCGTCTCGTTGGCACCCGATCCTCACGCCTGGAGCCCAGGAGAGACACGAGAACATCAACTGGGGAGCCATCTTAGCCGACATTCCCCAGATTCCGGGGCTGTTGAGCGCGATTCTTCCGTCTCATCGAGGCACACCGCAATGAAATTCGGGCGCAACCAGCGTCGTTCGCAGCCAATCATTCGGGTTGCTCGCCTCGCGGGTCCGGAACTCGTGGCCTTTGCTTCAGTCCAGAGCACACCTCTGCATTCGTCGTCTGTCTCATCTGACACCGCCGCTGTCACGCCGGCAGGTAAGGAGCAAGCTGAAGGTGGGTTGGAGCGCCCATTCGGGCGGGCAGGCTGTCGCGTCGGTGGGCGACAGCGTCGGCGCTGCCATTACGAGCCCTTGATCGTGATGTCCTCGAACGGCGCCGTATAGGGGAAGCCGGCGATCTTGCCGAGGGAGGACTTGCCCACCCGCGGGCCGACACCGTTGAGGAAAGCGAGTTCCCAGATCGGCGCATTAATGGCTTTCTCGTGGACCAGCTGCTGGATCTTTTCGAGCATGGCCGCCCGCTTTTTCGGGTCGAGTTCGTCGGCCTGCAGCGGGAAGAGTTCGTCGATGTCGGGATAGCTGCCATAGACGTTGGAGCCGCCCTTGACGATGAACGAGGCGAGCCGCGTCGCAGTGTTGCCGAACGCACCGCTTGCCGCGCGGAATATCCCCGAGGTGAGCTTCTTATTGGCATAAGCAGAAGCAAAAGCGGCGCGCTCCATCGGGCACCAGCCTGCAGCGGATACCAACCTGCTCCAAATAATCCACCGCGGCTTCGCCCATGTTGGAGTAAGAGCTGTCGACCGTAAACGGTCCGGCGTCGAACCCATGGGGAAAGCCAGCTGCGGCGAGCAGCTCCTTGGCCTTTGCCGGATCGTAAACCGCGGGTGGCGGCTGCCAGTAATATTCGAAGCTTTCGGGAATGATGCTGTTATTGAGTCTGCAGCTACCGAGGAACGGCGCCTGGTTCATCTGGTCGCGGTCGAGTGCGAGGTTGGCAGCCTGCCGCACCCGCAGATCGTGCCACGGCGATTTCGAGTCCCACTGCTCGGGGAAATAGATCCAGTTGGTTGCCTGCCCCACGGTCGACTGCAGGCTGAGCCCCGGCGTGTGTTGCAGTTCCTCGGCGAGCTCGCCGCGGATCGAATAGGAATGCGGGCCGAGCTCGAAAACTCGGCACCGGATACCACCGGAAAAACAGATGATCGCCCATGACTGTGAGCGCTTCCCGACCGAGGTACGCGCTACAGCGAGCGCATGTTGCTTCCATCAAGGGAGCGATCTGGGATATCGGCTTCCCCTATCGCACCCCGCATCCGGCTCTCGGACAAGACCTCACGCCTTCACCCATGGCACATCGCGCCCAAGCCGGGTCAAACGCACGAGCCCGAAGGTCTCGTAGAGGTGCGGGAGTGGATAGCTGCCGCCCTTTGCCGCGCTCGGCTCTCTGAATAGGTTGTTGCGCAAGGCACACAGCCTCTCCTCGACGAAATCCCTCGTGGTGCGCGGGCCGAGGCCGCGCTCGCTCTGGTCGGCCAGTTCGTCGCCGAGCCAGCCCATGGCGCGATAGAGCTGATGCAATTCAAGCTCGCCGACCCCATCGACGACCAGCCACGGCGCCACTTCTTGGCGGCGCGGTCGGAGCCGGGATCGAACAGCCGATGCAGCACGGTGGGAAACACCGCGCGTTCGAGGTCGAACCGGAACGCGCGTTCGCCTGCCTATCCGCCGATCACCCGCCGGCAGCCGGTCTCCTGCCACAGCCGTTCGAAAGCCGCCGGGCCAAGCTGGCGGGTTGCTGCTGTTGTGGCCTCGCCACGCTCATAGGCGGTCAGCACCGCCGCACTGTGGGCAAAGCGCGCGCCGGAGCGCAACAGCCGATCGAGGACCGCCGCATGTGCTCCAGAGCCGGCAGGTGAAGGCGGATCCGAAGTACCCCAGGAATTGACGCGCGACGGAAATGGCGATTACGGGAAATCGCCCTGCTTAAGCGCGTGGGTGAGCATTGTGGCCCCGATGGCGTGATGGACGAACAGCCAGGGAACCGGCTTCGACGGGCTGAGTTTCATCACCTTCCAGAGAAGTGGGTCGATCGTCTTCACGAGCCATCCGCTCCACGTCTCGTTCGTCACCACCGAGACGGTTCGTCTCCCGTCCGTAGAGGGCGTGAAATGCGGTGGGCCGGGCAGCGTATTGTCGGTCAGCTGCTTGAGTGAAGGCCAGTCGAATTGGATGTATAGACGGATTCGCTTGTCGGTGCCCTCCGACGCCCACTGCAGCGCTGACGCGATGAACCGGTCGAGCACCTCCACTCGTTCTTGTGTTTTCGGGTCGACGTAAGCCCGCATCGGATCGAGATAGTAGAGCGCTCTCACGACAGTCGAAAGGAAGTGGCCCTTCCGCTTGGTGTCGTCTTCCATCCATCCATTGAGGAAGAACGTTCCCGAGCTGAATGCTGCGATGGCGGTCTTGCCAAGAGAGGTCGGCGCCGCGTCGACGCTGTCTTTCCAGAACATGAAGGCCTGTATCTCCTTGAGCAGTTTTTCTGTCTCCTCGGGGTCCTCCAGATCGCCGAATTCGTCGTAGTAGCTGTTGCACGGAAACACGCCCACAACGTCAACGCCAGCCTTGCCGGCCTGATACGGAACCCCCTTCGAATTCGGGTTAAAGAGCGGGCTGCCGGCGTAATGCAGGGTTTCGAACAACCCTGCATCGGCATAGTCGAAATTCTCCGGGTACGGGTCGAGTCCGGGACCGACGAAGACCCCCGTACCGGCGTAGTTGTACTTGTCGGTCTGGCGGATGAAGAGGAGGAATGGAGCGGGATCTTGTTTCTTATGCGGGGCGATCGCTTTCGGCCAGGTCACTGCAAAGTACTGGGGCACGGGTCTAACCCCCGCCCGCTCCAGCACGACGCTGGTGACGTCGATGTGCAGCGACTGCTCCGCGAAATTCAGCGCGTTCGATTTGAGTGGCTTTGCCGGATCGAGGAAGTGGGCCTTGACGTCGGGCAGGTCCCAGGTGAGAGGCGCCCATGTTCCGTACATATGCGTGTGGGCCGCTACTTCGTTCACATGTTTGTCCACGAACTTCTTGGTCTTTAGATCGAGGACCGACCTCGTCGTCGGTGGGTTCGCGAGAAGGGCGAGGACCTTGTCCGTGCGGTTCCGGAACTGGCTCATCTTGACGACAGCAAGCGTGAATCGGAAGTCTTGAAAGAACGACGTGGACAACTGCACACGCGTCCCGTATTCGGGGGGGCCGGTCAAGGTCAAGACGCCATCCGCGGCGACCGAAAACGACAACGTCTCCTCCCACACCGGTCCCACCCCCGGCGTGAACGACGGCTTCACCGTCACCGTGACGGTCTGGGTATTGGCCGGAATGTCGAACAGCGGGTCGGTGTCGTCGTTCGTCGACATGCGGAAGCCGTCGGCCTCTGCTTGGTACGTGCAGTTAACCGGCTTGTTGAGGTAGTTTTTCGCCTTTAGCTTGAACTGGTTGGCCATCAGACCAGGTCCTCCGGCGCGGGCTGCAAGTAGTCAGAAGCTTCTACCGGCCACTCCTCATCTTCGGCCGCAGTTTCTTCCGCGTCGTCGGCCGGAACGTCCGTAGTGGATCCGTCGGTCGCATCGCTGCGCGGGATCGCAGCGAGGATCGCGTCAATGTCGGTTTGCGCGACTCCGCCAGCGAGCAGTTTGTCGATGACAGCCTGGAACTCGGCGCTGATCCCTCCCCCGTCCGAGCCGCCACTTCCAGTGCCGCCGGCCCCGTCGGGTCCAAGGGCGGGGGCGAGGCCCTCGCTGGCGGTGACACGCCGATAATCGGGTCCCTCGGCAATCAACACGTCCTCGTCAACGATCTGCGCCAGGATGGCGACGGTGATCGCGAACTCGGTGCTCGCGGGATTCGCCGGAAACGCGTCGGCACCGCTGATGGTCGTGACGAGGGTCGTGTCGTCGAGTCCGAGCGAGGTTTCTGGCAGCGCCGTCACCGGATCGCCGTTCGAGCGGGGCGCCAGGCTCGCCGCCGCAGCAGCCGCGTTCTGCGGTCCGTCCGGCAAGATCTGGACGGTTTCCTCGAAGAAGAACGCCGGCCCCAACGCCGTCTTCGCGTTGGCTGCGGCGGTCGTCAGCATGCCCTTCACGCGATCGGCTCCTCCGATCTCGCCGGGGATCGTGACCGCGCCGAACTTGACCGACGCGTCGTTCACGAACTGCGTCCGGTAGTCGGGCCACCCGCCGACCGGGTCGGCGCTATTCAGAACGAGCGGCGGTTTCCGGACGAGCGACCAGGTCTGCGCCAGGCGGTGCTTGCCGTCCGGCGTGAAGACACCGAGGCGCAGCGGTGCGAGCAGTTCGCCCGGGCCGCCGAACAGCCCCGAGAGCATCCGGAGAAACTTCTCGGACCGGCCGACGTCGCAGCCATAGATCACGATTCGGGTGCCGTCCGTGATGGCGGGCTGACCTGGCGGTTCGAGCGACTTGGTGGCCAGTGCGGCCTGAAGATCGTCGACCGTCGTGGTGCGCCGGCCGGCGGCCTGGCTCGCGAGCGTCACCGGGCAGTCGATCGATGCGAATCCCGACGCCCGGCTCACGAGGTTGACCGTGGCCGGCACATCGCTCCGCGCCTTCAGATCGTTGAACACGCCTTCGAGAGTTTGACCCTCGGGCGGTGCCTCGACGACGGTCCCTGAGGGATCGAAGAAAGTCTTCGCGAGCGCGTAGAACTGGTTGGGGCTTGCGGCCGCGTCGCTGTTCAGCAGGTAGGTCAGATCAGCCATCGACGCTCGTCCTCAATTCAAGTCGCGCTGCGCGAGCTCATGCGTGAGCTCGCCCGCCTACTCTTTCACCGGTTCGGCGACATCCAAGCGCAGGCCGCTCGCCCCTTCGCCTCGGCCGGCGGACACGGAGCGGGCGGCCCAGGCGTGACGCCCGCCGTCGCCAGACCGAGCGAGGAACCATCGCCGCCGAACCACCACACCCGCGGTCGGGATCTCTTCCTCCGGGATGACGAGCCCGCGGAGCTCCTGCAACACACTAGATCGGGGCAAGGAAATCTCGAGCTCGCCGAGACTGTGCGGCCGCGGGAGTACTGCCTCGATCAAGCCGACCTTGCGCGAGCCGCCAGGCAAGTGAACGGGGATGAAGGGGACCCAGTATTCAGGGACATCCGTCATCAATCGATAGGCAACGTCCCCCCGCCCCTCGGTCGGAGCGGCAGGCAGCACCGCTCGAACGTATTCGTCGGCCAGATTTCGCCGGTTGCCGTCCGCGTCGGTGACGATCTGCTCGATGCCCCAGACGAAGTTCGCCATCTCATCTCGCAGGAATCGCACCTCCTCGACGACCTCGCCGGCTAGCGGCGCGATCGTCACCGACGGCACAGCCAGCATCGCCGAGCCGGCAAGCGATCCGGTCGGCCGATACATGGCCCACTGTCGATCGGCCGCGGGCGCGATCAGCTCGTGGCTTCCGAACGTGTCTCGCACGACCAGGTCTGACACGGCCTGCAACGATCCGTAGGTGACCGGGATCGGAAAGGTGAACCAGTCGTTGCCGTAGATCGTGCTGAACTCGACGAGAGCCAGACGCCCGAGGTCGGTTGTTGCCGCGTCGATGCGCGACAGCGCGAGCGCCGCCTCCTCGAACTCAAAGAAGCGGCTGCGCGGCTGACCGGGAAACTGGATGGTCGTCGGTACGCGCGCGCGCGTTTCCGACGTTCCTGCTGGCTGCCGGAACCGTTCCGCCGGCGAAGTCGAAGTCATACCAATCGAGCTTTTCCCGCGTATGGCCCGGGGCGCCGAGCACGGAGGTACCGCTGACGGACAGCTCGAACCGGCGCTCGAGCCGCTCGGGGATCCAGCTGTTCGGGCCGGTGCCGAAAGTCACACGGCACCAGGCGGCGAAGGCGGTGAGATCGGCACGTGCGGCTTTCGCGTCGGCGGCCGGCAGTTTCACCGCACTTGCGAACGCCGCGTCGGTTTCATTGGCGGCGCCGGCGACGGCCGCGGCGACGGCGAGCCCGTCGGCGAATCGCGTCGCCCCGCGGCTGAGCATGCGCGACGAATCGGGCGTGACTGTCAGCGGAAAGGCGGCGCGGAGCTTGCCGCCGACCGAACTCGACACCGCGGCGGCGAGCACTCTTCCCGCCTGCAGCCGATCCAGCGTGCTGTGCGCCGGCCCCGCCGACTCGCCGGCAACCAGCGCCTCCACCACGTCGGCCACAGGTGAGTAGGGCAGCAGCGCGCCGCTCTCAGGTCTCCAACCGTCGAAGCGCGCTTCGGTCTGCACGAAGGCGACGTGCACCGGCGAGCCTGCGTCCTCGCCGGCGAGCTCGCCGAACTGGCGTTGCCGCGCGAGCATCCAGAACGGATCCTGGACCGTGGCCGCGAGGCCGCGCCCCGGATCGCCTCCGCGCGACACCGGCTCAACTCGCGTCAACGAGTACATCATCGTCATGGCATCTCCTTCGCGATCCAGCGACTGGGAAACGTGTCCGCGGCCTTCAGGAGGCGGCGGACACCCAAGTCGTCCTCGTCGAACTCGGCGAGGTAGATCGCCGGAAGCAGCGCGGGAACGCGCCGCGTGGCGTCGAAGTCCACCATTCGGCAGTCGCTGAGCTCCAGCGCCTCGTCGACCACCGAAAGCAGCGATTCCTGCGTCCACGGCTTGGTGACGTCGGGCGGCACCGCGATCAGGATCACGTTGGGCGCACGCGCATCGGGCGCCGAAAGGTTCGCTGTGACAGCGCCTGTGCCGATCGGATCGGGGACGACTTCCGTCCATGCGTCCAGTTCGACGCCGGTGACCGCGCCGCTCGCCGCGTCACCGACCACAACGATGCTGGCGATGGGCACCGCGCCAAGCGCGCCGGGAAATGACAGCCCGACCCATGAGTGCGCCGATGCGGCAGGCACGGTCTCCACGTACGGCGCCGCCGGTGTTTGCGCCGCCCACGATCGCACGGGAGCGCTGGCGGCGAGGTCGTCGCGCAAAAGCGCGTCGTTCAGACTGGCGATCGGCGATCGGACGCGCGCTGAATCCTGCAGCCAGCGCGCCAGCACGCCGTTGCGCGGTCCCAAAAGGGACGGCTGGCCGCCCAGCGTCGTGCGGATGTCCGCCGGCAAGACGCCGAGCGATCCTTCGACGACCGCCGGGCCGCCGAGAAGCACGCCGGCCGCTTTGATTGGATCGGAGATGGCCGCCGCGGCGGCAACACGAGCGGCGGCAGCCGCGCGCGCGCTCGTTGCGTCTCCGGAAATGCCCCACGCCTTGAGCGCGGACGCTGTCGCGGCGCCGAGCTCAGTCGCAAGCACGGCAACCGCCGCCGCCGCGCCCGACGTATCTGCAAGCGAGTCGAGCGTAGCCCGGGGCACGAAGGTTTCGGCGGTCAGCGGCTTTCTGCCGGCCAGCACCCTCTGCCATGCAGCGGCGTGGTCGAGCAAATCGAGAAGCTCCGCGTCGCGCGTGAGATCGAAATCGACCGTCTCCGCGTCGGGCAGGCCAGCCGCGAGCAGAAGGCGGGCGATGCCTTGTCGCCCTGGATTCGAGTTGGGCGCGCCCGGCATCGTTTCCGGCGCCGCGACGCTCGACAAGGTCACGTGCTCGCTGGAAAGATCGAGCGCCGCGAGATCGAGCGCGGAGAATCCGAGCGATGACAGCGTTGGCGCCGCGATCTGCGCGCCGGACGCGTCCAGCAGACGCACGCGAATGTCGCCGAGCGGACCGAGTCTCCGCGCGACGAATGCATCCGCGGCCGGCGCGAGCCGCGCGCGCGGCGTGTTGGCCGAGTAGCCGGCAGGCCTCGCGTTCGTGCCAAAGGTGACGACCACCCGCTGCTCGATGCCGACGCCGCCTCGCGGTGTCGCGACCGATTCGAACAGGCTGAACGGCGTCGCCGCCCGGCCGATCATGTCCGTTGCCGCGGCTGCCCGTTCGAGATTGGCGCCCGCGAGCTGGTACATCGACTCGGCGAGCCCGAGGTCGCTGAACGCATCAAGCGCCGCGACCACGTCGGAGATCACCGCTTGCAAGGCCTTCTTCTCGGCGGCGCCAAACGGCGGCTGGCCGGCGACGGCCGGCGCTTGAATAGCGGCGACGACGGCGCCCGGCGTCTTCGTTTCCACCTGCGCCAGCTTCCAGCCGTCGGCCACAAGTCTCTCCGCGCTCGCTTGCGGTGCGTTGTCAATCGTGTCCACCTTCAGCGGGTACTGACGACGGAGCTCGAAGACGATCCAATCGATCTCGATCCCGCCGGTTCCCGACGCGTCGTGGATGCCGCGCTCCAGCAAATAGCCGAGCAGCGCGCCGAGCTGCTGGCCGTTGCGCATCCCTTCCGCGATCGTCAGAGCGCGCCGCACCGGCGTCGACGTCAGATCGGCCGCAAAGGGTGCGAGCGCTCCGCCCGAGGCGCCGCCGTGCGCTCGCCACGCGGCACGCAGGACGCCGGCGGTGCTGGCCTGCCGCGGTGACGGCGCCATGACGAAGCCGCCATTCGATGCGTCGGTGACCGTTCCCTCTGGAATAGAAGCCGACTCCGGCACGGTGGTCACCTGCCGCCGCTCGACGCCGCGGACAGCTCCCCACGCGCCGATCTGATTGCCTCGCTTGTTCGCCTGCATCCCGGCGAGCCGGGCTGTCGCGAGGGAGGTGACCCACGCGTCGTACCGGTGCGATGCGCAATCGATGTTCTCTCCCGTCAGGACTGCGCGCCGATCGGTGGAGATGCCGGCCAGAGGCGCCAGCGCATCGTAAAATGCGGCGAGCGCGTCGCTGTTGAAGTAGCGATCGTAGTCAGGCTTGAACGCCGCCGCGTTGCCGGCGATGGCGGCCAGGCGGTCGCGGATCGTGAAAGTCGCGCCGCTCGCATCTTTGCCGGGGCCGGCCGCCTGTGAATCGGGGGTCACGATCGTTGTGGCGGCGTCAAAGCCAGCAAGCACCGGTATCGCACGTCCCGCCGCGGCCGGGAGGTTCGCGATCGGCGGCGTCGGGGCCGTGCGTGCGACCGCGGCCACTTGCTGCCCGGCGGCGAGACCGGCGAACTCGTTCGTCGCGCCGGCGGCAAGGCGCAGTGCGGAGTTGCGCAGCAGCAGGCCGAGGACGCTCGTCGCATCTTTCGGGCCGGGCGCGAGGAGGTTGAACTGCGTGTCGCCGTCCGCCGTCATCGGCAGCCAGAGTTGGGCGGCGCTGTTGGCGAAGATCTGGGTGAACACCGAAGACATCGCACCCGTGAAGCCGACCTCGGCGAGCAGCGCACGGCGGCCGACTTCGAGATTGCCGTGAACGACGCCATTGCCTGTGGCCAGCATGTAGTCGACAGCGGCGCTCATGTTTGTCGTGCGGAGGCGGACGCGCGTCGACACCGGTTCCTGAGCGAACAGGTCGGGGCCCGACGGCTCGTCCACGACTCCCGAAGTCCATAACGTGCGGATGCCCGGCAGGAATCCGGTCAGCCACTGCTCGAATGCGCCTTCGGCCACTGGCACCCAGCCGCCGCGCGCCATCACCGGCGCGATCGCGTAGGGCTGGCGTCCGAACCGAATCGCCGGCAGTGGCCCGCCGCCGCGGACGAACGAGGTGACGTGGACATACACCTGCGGCAGAAGGTTCAAGTCGAAACCGGGCTGCCCCTGTTGTCGCAGATACGATCCCCACGTCGCCTCGAACAGCGCCCGGCCCATCAGAAGGGCTTCGTCGAGCTCGGGGCTCGCGGCGCCGGCAATCCGCGCGAGCACCATCGGGTCGATGCTCCATGCGGCTGCGAGAATGGCGGCGACAGAGCCGGCCGCCGGAGCTCCGATCGGAACTGGCGGCGGCGGCACCGCCGAAATCGAGTAGCCGCTCGATGAGTCGGCGAGGTTGTTCGTCGGCGTTCCCGGCGGGATGAAGGCCGCGCCATCGCTCAAGCGGTGCGACTCGATCAACGCGGCCATCAGCGCGGCGCCATCAGCGCCCGCGACTGGAACGCCGACGGCCACCACGTCCTGCACGAAGCTTGTCTGGGGCGGTAGATTCACGGTGACGGCCATGCCAACACGTACTGCGGCGTCGAAGTCGACCATCCAGCGCATACCTTCGTCGAGGACGCGCGTCGCATCGGCAGGTGGAGGCGCCGGCGGCGTCGTTCCGGCCGGCGCATCACCAAAGGAGACTCCCACTTGCAGGCTCGGAGGGATATCGCTGCCCTGAACGATCGTCTCGCCGCTTGCGTGGCGCACGCGAACGATGAACGAGCGGGGCAGCGCTCGAGCGGCTGCCGGCAGACCTGCAGTGCCGTCCACCGTTGCGACGTTCGGAAATGCTGGAGCGCCCGCGGCGTTGGTCGGTGTGAGCGCCTGTTGAACCCAGATCGCGCGCGTCGGGCCGACGTCCTTCAACAGCTGCGCCCACGACCCATCGCCGGCAGTGCCGGCACGGACGCTCGTCCAGTAACGCTTCCCCGCTGCGACCTCGCTCTCGGTGAGGCGGGGATCGTGATGATCGACGTGGACGTCATCAGGATACAGCCGAACCTGCAGCTGCGGCACCGCCGCCGTTCCAGCGAACCGCGTTTCAATTCGTACCGGCAGCAGCGTGACGGGGATCGCGGCGTCGATACCGGGTAGGTCGTGCTGCGGACTCACGCCGGCGTCCTCGGCGGAAGAAGATCGGTGCCGCGCATGCCGCGGCGAAATGGATACTGCAGAAGGATCCAGGCGACGGACGAACTGCTGCCGTGCCAGTCGTACTTGGGTCCTGCGGGAGTGCCCGGCTTCGACTTCGGCAGCGGAGGCACGCTGAAGCTTCCCGCGCCGAGACGTCCGGCGGCGTCGACCACCGCGTTGGCCCACGAGGCATCATTCCAGTCGGCAAACGTGGACGAGTTCCCGGCCGCGGCGAGATCGAGACCGAATCTCGGTTCTGTGAAGTGCTCGGCGAAGAAGAACCACCAAGCCGTATTCTCGTTGGCGCCGAGAGTCCAGATGTCGTCAGCGCTCAGCGATTCGAACCCAACGAGCAGCACGTCGGGTTCCAATCTCGCCATGAAGTCCGGCTGGATCTCAGTCGCCGGATCGAGAATGCGGATGGCGCCGCTCTTCTTCGTCTTCGCGGCGGTCACGAGCATTCCCGGATAGCGGCGAACCAGGTCGCCTTTGACGACGAGCACCAACGGCGACGCCGCCTGACCAGGTTTCAGCCCGAGCTGCTCGAGAGTCAGTGTTGGAGCGGCGTGCAGCTGGTGCTGAAGATCGTACTGATCGCTCGGGTCGCCGGTCTGGCGGTGCGCCCAGAACTGGCGCATGTAGGTGCCGCGCTGGTCGGTCGGGTACTCGCGCCACAGGAGCTCGCGCGCGATCTCGTGGTTCATGCCGACCAGGAACGAGCTGATGAACGTGCGATTCGACTCGACCAGCGTCGTCGTGTCGGACGGCAACTTGTCTACGCCCGGCAACAGCCAGTCGAGAGAGATGGCGGCGAGCGCACGATAGGTCGGCTCCGAAAGATCGGGCGCCGCCATGATGTCGTCCAAGCCCTCAGCCTGGGCATGGGTCAGTGCCGAGATGCGATGGTTGACCATCCGGACCATCGTTACCATCGGGTCGAGTGCCGCAACGATGCTCGCGCGAAGCGGTTCGAAGCCGCCGGCAAGGCTTGTTTCTGGGAGAGAAGCAGCATCGGACGCGACGATCTGCCGGCCAATCATCGTCCGCGCCACGTCTGACATCTGCTGTTTCAGCGTCGCGACGATCTGCCCCGGGAGCCCGAAGTGCCGGATGGGCGTGGCCGGTTCGGTGAACGTGCCATCGATCAACTTCCCGAACACCGCAGCGCTGATCGTCGCCGCCGCCCGCGAGCGCAGCGAGAGGCTCGAGACGGCCGCGGTGTCGACGGCGATCCCGTTGGGGCCGTTCGTAATCAGCCCCGGCTGTTCCGCGATCACGTCGGCGACAACGTGGCTGATGGGAACGATCGTCGTCGCCGTCGCCGTGGAGAGAACGGCAGGGACCGTCAGCGTCACCGCCTGCGGAATCGTGTGCGCGTGCGGCAGTGCCGCCGGACCAGTCGGCACCGATGCGAGAACGGTCGCAGTGGGCAGGATGCCGACGGCGGTAAGCACGCGCTCGGTGTCGATCGAGCTTTCATGCAACGCGGCGTCGGCGGCCGTGGCGAAATCGACGGCGGCGAGGTGGGTCACCGCATCCAGCTCGCTTGCGGCCTGCGCTGCGGTCAAACCTGTCTGGTCGAGATCCGGCACGAGCCGCGCCAGGATGGAGGGCGCCGCGTTGGTCCCCCATACGCGGCTTGGGGGTTCGAGTGTGTCGATCGTGTCGAGCGCGACCGCCACCTGCAGCGGCTGTGCGGAAGCCGATCGAGATGCCAGAACCTGCGGACCGACGGCAGCGCGCCACGCGCTCGCGCCCGCCCGCTTGCCGCGTGCGCGCGTGAGGCGGCGATATTCGACCGAGACGATCGACGGCGGCAGCGGAGACTGGCGAAGCCTGCCGGTGATCGTGAGGTTCTGGCTGACGAACACGCGCGCGTGAACGGGCGCCGTGGACGTGAGGAGGTCGACCGGCGACAGCTGCGAGATCCACCTCCTGTGGAGCGTTGCGGCCGCAGCGGTCGAGAACTCGCCGCGTCGGCGAAGCGTGTTCGCGCCGATGACATCACCCACCTGCTTCCACGCTTCTTCGACGTACCGCTCCTGATTGTGCCGGACGACTTCGCCTCCGAGCCCCGCTGCTACTCGAAGCCGCGGATCGAGATTGGTCTCTCGGAGCCACGGCGGAGGGGTGGCCGTGGCGAGACTTGCCGCCATGGCGGTGGCGCCGGCCGCAAGCTGCCCGTAGACCGGTGGTCCGACGGCCGGAGGCGGAGCGCCGGGGTTCGACGTCAGCAGCGAGATGTCATATCCCGCGTCGACGAGGCGCGCCCGCAATGCGTCGAGATAAGAGGCGCCGACGAGCGGCCCGATGTCGTCGGTCAGTTCGCCGGGGGGACGAAGGGCAACCTGCAGATCGACGCTCGCGCCGCCAGCGTTCGGAGACGGCAGGCCGGACAGCGGGGCGTCGAGCAGCAGCGTGCGTCCGCCGAGTCCGGACGGGAGCGGTACGCCGTGGAGGCGGCGGACGAGCGACTCGAAGTCGCCGTTCGGCCCGGTGCTGAATCGCCAGAAGTAATAGACCGGCAGCGTCACGTCACCCGCGTTTAAATCCCACGCGAAATCCATACTGGTACGCGCGTCCCCCGGATCGATTCCCAGGCCGGCGGTCTTGCCGGCGGCGAATACCGGAACAACGCACGCGAGGTAACGGCGATTCGACTCCAGCTTGCGCGAGCTGACGAGCCGCGATAGCGATCGCGCGGGGTCGGCAGGCACGGTGTCGGCGTCGAGTAGCTGGCTGTGCGCCCACATCCACGCCTCGGCCGGATTCGGCAACTGCGCGGCACCGATCGTCAGCTGCGTTCCCACGGGAGACGGAGAAAGAGGATCGGCCGCGAGCTCCGTGACATCGACGACGGCGAGCGCGATCCATGGCTGCATCGGTCCGGTCGCCGGCTTCCGGCTGAACATCCACGGCAGGTCGGGCGCATCGAATTCGATCGTCGCGAGGTAGTTGGGCTCCGCGTCGATGAGGCCGTTCACCGGCGTGCATCGGATGACTTGACGCGACGGGATCCCGATGACGTCGCCCGCTGTCATCATCGGCATCTGGCGCGCGATCGGATCTTTGCCGGGAACCGCGACCGTGACGTCGGTTGTCGCGTCCGCGCCGGCCAGAAATCCTCGATGAACCATCGAGGCGAAGGTGAACGTCGCGTCGGCCATCAGCTGACCCCTCGGAGTTCGAAGTCAGCGACGGCGATCGTGTCGGCGGACCGCCGGGTCGACGCCATCACCGCCGAGGCGGCACCGGTCGAGACGATTTGACCTGTCGCCACGTTCGCCACCGAGTAGCCGTTCGGCCTCACTCCGATTTTCACCGTCACCGGCTTCGTCAATGGCGAACGGGCGCGGCCGGCCGCACCGAGCGTCGCCCAACCGAGCGCGAAGCCATCGAGCGGTCGAAACGTCGTCGAACTGCCGCCAGCGTCGTCATCGCCGAGGCTTTCTTCGTAGACGACAGCGGCCGTCTGCGGGTCGGCGACCTGCCAGGTGCCGCCCTGGACGATCGCACCAGCGTCGAAGGGGAGGAACGCCGGTTTCGACAAGCGGTCGTCGTCGCTCAGCTCGAAGAAGTCCGACGTCGCGAACAACTCCTGCGCTGTCGTGACGACCGCGCCGGTCGCGGTGATCGCGACCGTGAACGGATCGGTCGACGTGGTGGTATTGGCCCCGAACTTCGCCAGCGGCACGCCAACGGGCGCGACCGTTTGCGTCAGGCGCAGGAGTCCGAGCGGATGCAGCGCGGTAGCGCCGGATCGCAACTGCGCGGTCCCCCCGTCGGCGGCTGGAATGACGTGCGCCCAGGTCGAATCGAGCGCCAGCGCATCGTGCACCAGTTGGGCGACATCGACCGGCGGGCCGAGGATCAGGATCGCGTCGGTACCCCACTCAACGTCGAGGGTGCCGGACACGCTGAAGAAAAGGAAGCTGATGCTCGCGTGCGCGTGCGCGTGCCAGTGCCCGGGGCCTTCGAGCAGGAGGTCCACATCGATCGACGCGATCTCGTCGCCGCCTACCGTGAGCTGGAACTGGCCGGAAATCGTGGCGGTGAAATGCAGCTTCGGTTCCCTGTGGATCAGCGTGTCGAGGCTGACGTGTCCCTTCGCGCCGATCGATCCGAGCGTCGCTTCCACGTACATCGCCGCGCCGAACTGGAACGAACTCGCGGTGACCGCGAAATACGACTCCGCCCACACTTTCAGCGCCGGGTTGGGAGAGATGGAGATGCTGATGCGGCGCTCCGTGGCGAGGTCGGGCGGCGGCGTGAAGAGCGGGTTGAATCCCCCCGCGGTAAACACAAAGCCGCCGGAATCTCCGCGTAACGCGACGTCCCCCGCGACGTCGTAACCGGCGATCTTCGAGCGCGCGAGTGACGCGTCGAACGACACGTCGCCGGTTGCGAGATCGATCGTGCCCTCGAAATCGGCCTGCAGGTTGATGACCGGCGCGTCCGGCTCGGGCAGCGCGATCCGGAGCTCGCCGATGATGACGATCGATTCGGGGTTCGGGAACGTGAAGACCACGCCCGCCGTCATCGTCACGAACGAGGTCGGGCGTCCCCAGCCAAGCTGCAGCATCGGGCCGGCGATGTATTGATTCGCCTTCGGCGGGAACACCGTTCCGACCGCCGCGAGCACGATGTCGGCGCGGGCGATGAGGTTGTCTGGCATCAACACGTCCTGGGCGTGACCGTCCCGGATCAGGCCGCGCAGCGACGTCGTGTCGACCGTACGATTCAGACCGAAGATGCCGCCGACCGCATTCAGCGTCAGGCCGAGGAAGATCTCGATCGGCGGCGAGAACTTCACCGACATCACAACGATGAACGACAGCCGGCCGTTGATCTTCTGGATGACGCCGAACCCCTGGATCGACAGCTCCAGAGAGCCGAGGGTGAGCGAGAGCTCGAGCGCGCCGGCGATCTGCGTGTCGGTGATGCGCAGGAATCCGCCGCCCTTTATGACGCTTGCGTCGATGGCGACGCCGATTCCGGTTGGCGTCGCGAAGCTTGGGAACGGCAGATCGACGATGCCGAGATTGCCGCGGCCGTCCGTCGTCAGGCGAAGAGGCTCCGTGATGCCGAAGCCCTCGATCGTGACCGTCAACGGCCCCAGCGAAACGACCACGGTCCCTGTGGCGGTGAGGGGGAAGTCGGAACCGGAGATCGCGATGGTCGTCGCGAGGCTGTGAATCGTGATCCCGGGCAGGTGCACCACCTCGGGCCAGGACTTGCTCAGGCCGACGCCCCCGTCGAAGTGGAACCCGTCGGAGTCGACGCGGAACAGCAGCTTGCCGCGCAGCACGACGCCGCTCGACGGCAGGAAGATGCCGAGGAGATCTCCGGCGGCCGATTGCGGGATCGTGAGCTCGAAGGTCGTCACACCGAACTTCGCGTCCCATGAATCGAGCGACGCGGTCACTTCGAACACCGGCTGCTGCAGCGTGAGCCGGATGCCGCCGTCCGAGCCGAACCGGTAGGCCTGCTGCGTCTGGGCGCTCAGCATCAGCTTCGGCGGGCTGCCGGCCACCTGTTTGACGTCGCCGAAATCGGTCATCGCTATCGCGAACGGGGCGTCAAACGGATCCAGCGTGAGCTGTAGCAAGGAGCCGATGTTCACCGGAGCCGCGATCTTCCCCGCGGAGAGCACGACGGCGACGAATGCCGGCGGGAACGCTTTGGTGGCCAGGACATCCGCCGTCAGCGTGACCGGTTCGCCGTAGGTGTCGCCGGCCACCTTGAAGATGAGGCGCTGCAGCACCACGGCGTTCGCGAAGGCGGCCGCGGCGTCGGGGCTGGTGGACTGCTTGCTCCCGAGTTCGACGCTGGAGGTGGAGACGACGCGCGGCCCCGTAAGGACGCCGGCGATCAACAGCGTGTTCGCGCGGCGCAGCGACTGGAACGACTGCCACGCGTATGCGAACGGATCGTGAACTGCGTCGGAGAGCGCGGAGAGAACGCTCGTGCCCGGCGCGACGAGTCCGGTCGCTGACAGCGCGGCCCATACGGCGGTGCTGCTCTCGCGCAGCACACGGTCAACCGCCATCGTCACGAGCTGGCCGAAGACGTCGCCGTTCGGCAGCGCCGGCGCGAGCGGCATCTCCGCGGCCGTGACCTTCGGCGCGTCGTTCACGAGACCGGTCACAACCGTCCAGAGATCCTTGGCCGGCGCGATGAGCGAGGCGAGATCGGGATTGCTGCTTTCGACGACGTCGAGCAGCTTCGGGAGGTCGGTCGACAGCTTCGAAATGTCGCTCGCGCGAGCGCTCAGAAACGACTGGTACTGGACGAGCGCGGCATCGGCGAGGCCGACGCTTTTGAGGGTGGCAAGCAGCGCATCGGGATCCGAAACGGTGGCGTGGAACTGGTCGACGACGCGCAGAAGAAATGCGACGACGGCCCCGTCAAGTGGCGCAGGTGATTCAGGCACCGCGCACCATGAGAGGTACGCGCTCGTATTGTGCAGTCACACCCGCTCCAGGGCATCCCGCGCCGATCACCTCGTGTAATAGACGAGTTCCCATGGTGCAAGCTACCCATTCGACGAGGCAACTGCTTTGGAAAGCCCTGCGCCACGGCCCGCGTCCGATCTGCCATAAACCAAGTTTCGCCAGGATCCGCGTTCAGAGGCCCCGGCGTTCCCTCGACCGGGGCTTCCTGTGGGGCCAGGGCGGTGATATCCCGGTGCCGGTTTCAAGGTAGGGGAGGAACTGGTCTTGGGGCGATCACCCAGGTCGCGCGGCGCTGAGGGAGGCCGGCCGGCACGGGCCGATTTAAAGGTCCTCACACCCTTTTCGGCATCATCTAAGCCTGGAACGGCCGGCCGAGCGCGATGGCGGCCTTCTAAAGGCTAATGAGATTAAACTCGACACCGTTCGCGCCGAATGGCGGAACGAGGATGAGATCCTGATGCACCTAATTCCCGAATCCATGGGCGACAACGTGGAAACGAGTTATTGCAACCGCAGCGTGACTGCCTAGTAGAAGTATACCTCGGTCATCGGCACTCCACGAGCGCCCATCGGCCTTGGCGGCGGTGGTCTTATCCTTCAGGCGGATCATGCGTCACCCATCACGAGGCAGCCAGACTGGCACATACCCAACTTGCTGACGCGACAGGCAATCAGTCTGCCACGATCGGCGGCTATTGTCAGCCAGGGGTCGCCCAAGCGCCTTTCAGAAACTGCCGCCCCGTCCAGAGCGACAGCCGAGAGATCGCTTAAGTCGAAAGACCGCAATGGTGAAGGGTTTCGGATGCCGGCCCGTGGTGACCTTTCCGCGCGCACTGAGGGCCGGCGTCCGAAACCCTTCACCGACTGAGCCGTCCGCGTTCGCACGAGGGAATGACCGGATTGGGGCATGAAGAGCCGTTCCAAGCGTGAACCCTGAGTGCCCGAGTTGCGTTCGACCGCGCCCACCGCACCCGGCGCCAGCAGCTCGCCGCGCTGTCGGTCGTGCTGTGGCAGGAAGCCCAGCGCCCGCAGGGCCGCATCAGCCGGCCGTCGCGCGGCCACTATCCCACGCGTTATCTTTCGCGCGTACTATGCGCCGAAGACGAGCGCCGGAACGACACGATGGACATTGGGGGCTGGCTGCGCGGGCTCGGGCTGGAGCGATACGAGCGGGCTTTCCGCGAGAACGAGATCGACTTGCGCGTCCTGCCGGAGCTGACGGCCGATGATCTGAAAGAACTTGGCGTCGCCGCGATCGGCCATCGCCGGCTACTGCTGAAATCGATCGCTGACCTTGCGGCCGGTGCCGGGCGTGCCGCGGCGGAGGACGTGCCGGCTGCGTCCCCTGCGAACGCCACAGCAGAGGCCGAGCGGCGCCAACTCACTATCATGTTCTGCGATCTGGTTGGCTCGACGCCGCTGTCCACCCGCTTCGATCCCGAGGATCTGCGCGAGATCGTCGGCGCCTACCACCGCTGCGTCGCCGACACCGTCGGCCGCTTTGGCGGTTTTGTCGCCAAATATATGGGCGACGGCGTGCTGATTTATTTCGGCTATCCCGAGGCGCATGAGGATGACGCCGAACGCGCGGCCCGCGCCGGACTCGCGATCATCGACGCGGTCGGCCGGCTCGCCACACAAGAGCCGCTGAACGTGCGGATCGGCATCGCCAGCGGCCTCGTCGTCGTCGGTGATCTGATCGGTACGGGTGCTGCGCAGGAGCGGGGCGTCGTCGGCGAAACCCCAAACCTCGCCGCCCGCCTGCAGGCGCTGGCCCGACCGGGCACGCTCGTTGTCGCCGACAGCACCCGGCGACAGATCGGCACCTTGTTCGAGATCGAGGATCTCGGCCCCCAGCGGCTCGCCGGTTTTGGCGAGCCACAGCGTGCCTGGCGTTTGGTCGGCGAGAGCGGGGTCGTCAGCCGCTTCGAAGCATTGCGTTCGGGGACCACACCACTGGTCGGCCGCGACGAGGAGCTCGACCTCTTATTGCGGCGCTGGCAGCAGGCGAAGTCCGGCGAAGGGCGGGTGGTGCTGGTCTCCGGCGAGCCGGGGATCGGCAAGTCGCGGCTGACCGCGGCGCTGTCGCAACGCATCGAGAGCGAGCCGCACACGCGGCTGCGCTATTTCTGCTCGCCGCACCATCAGCACAGCGCGCTCTACCCCGTCATCGGCCAGTTGGAGCGCGCCGCGGGATTTGCCCGCGACGACACGGCGACGATGAAACTGGACAAGCTGGAGGCGCTGCTCGGCGACGGGGCGGAGCCGGGCGACCTCTCGTTGATCGCCGAGATGCTGTCGCTTTCCGGCGGCGAGCGCTTTCCGCCGCTCGACCTGAGCCCGCAGCGCAAGAAGGAGCGAACATTGGCGGCGCTGCTGCGGCAGCTCCAGACGCTGGCGCGGCGGCAGCCGGTATTGATGATCTTCGAGGACCTGCATTGGATCGATCCGACTTCGCGCGAGGTGCTCGACCTTACGGTCGAGAAAATCACCGAGCTGCCGGTGCTGCTGGTCGCAACCTACCGTCTGGAGTTCCAACCGCCCTGGGTCGGAGGGTCGCAGGTAACGGTGATCGCGCTGAACCGGCTCGGCCGCAGCGAAGGGGCGAGGCTCGTGCATCGGCTCGCCGGCCATCTCGGGGCATTGCCGCGGGATGTTGTCGACGAGATCGTCGAGCGCACCGACGGGGTGCCGCTCTTTGTCGAGGAATTGACCAAGGCGGTGGTCGAGGCCGGCGCCGATCGCGGCTACGTGTCGATATCCGCCGTGCCGCCGTCGTCGCTCGCCGTGCCTGCCACCTTGCACGCCTCGCTGCTGGGGCGCCTCGACCGGCTCGGTCCGGCGGCCAAGAATGTGGC
>DASXGC010000111.1:0-29040 GCA_036489235.1 Vicinamibacterales bacterium | reverse complement strand
CCCGCGAATCGCTCTCGGACGCGCGGTCGCAATTGTCGAACCCATTCTGGAGCACCTGCGTGAAGTGACCGGCGTCGCCTGGGCCCTGCCGGCTGGGTCGCTGCGTCGCGGGCAGGACATGGTGGGCGACATCGAAATCGTCGCAGCGGCTTCTGATCCGTCGCGGGCGATCCTCGAACTGCTGCACATGGCGGAGCAGGGACGCTGCTTGCACCAGAGCGCCCGGCGCGTGTACCTGCTGGTCGATCGCGTCCAGGTCGGCGTACGACTCGAGCCCCCCGACAACGCTGGCGCGGCGTTGTTGTACCTGACCGGGGCGCCCGCGCACTTCGAAGCGCTGCGCCGGCAGGCCACGATCGCCGGCTGGACGCTCGCGGCGTCAGGACTTTCCGCCGCCGACGGCACGCCGCGACCCTCCGCCACCGAAGAGGAGATCTACTCGGCGATTGGATTGCCGGTTATTCCCGCGGAAATCCGAAATGGAGACGAGGAGGTTTCGCGAGCGCTGGCCGGCACGTTGCCGACGCTGGTCGCGCGGGAGCACATCCGCGGTGATCTGCACATGCACTCGACCTGGAGCGACGGCCGCGATTCAATCGCGGCAATGGCTGACACCTGCCACGGCCTTGGCTACGAGTACATCGCCATCACCGACCATTCCCCGCATTCCGCGGCCTCCCGCAATCTGACGGCAGACGGCGTGCGCCAGCAGGCAGACGAAATCGGCGCGCTGCGCGAGCAGTACCCTGGCATGACCATCCTCCACGGTTGCGAGGTGGACATCCTCCCCGATGGCCGTCTCGACTTCCCCGACAAAATTCTGGAGAACTTCGATATCGTGCTGGCCTCGCTGCACGAGCGCGCCGGTCACGGCCCCGACCAGCTGCTCAAACGTTACACCGACGCGATGCGGCATCCGCTGGTGACGCTGATTACCCATCCGACCAACCGGATAGTGCCTCATCGTGCCGGCTACGATCTGGATTGGGATCGAGTGTTCGAGACCGCCGTCTCCACCGCCACAGCGGTGGAGATTGATGGCTCGCCGTCGCACCTCGATCTGGACGGCGCGCTCGCGAGGCGAGCGATTGCCGCCGGGTGTCTGATGGTGATCAACAGCGACTGCCACCGCGTGGAGATGCTCGACCGCCAGATGCGGCTCGGCCTCACGACCGCTCGCCGTGGCTGGGTCGAGCCACGTCACGTGCTGAACACGCGCTCGCTCGCGGAAGTTCGCGCGGTCATCGCCGCCAAGCGCGCGGCGCGCTGACTGGCAGCCGCATGGCTCGCCGCGACATCGTTCCCGCTCTGATGGTTGTGCTGATCGCGTTCGCGCTGTATCACGCGACGCTGCTTCCCGGCTTCGACTTCGGGGACACCGGATCGTTTCAGGCGACCGTCGGATCGTCAGTGATCACCACGCGTGACGCCTATCCCACCTACTTTGCCATCGGCAATGCGTTTCTCTGGCTGACCGGCGGCGATCCGGCGCATGCCCTGAACCTGGCGTCTGCGATCGAAGGCGCGGCCGCCTGCGGCCTGCTGGTCGTGGTGGCGGCGGAACTATCGGGATCGGTGGCGGCGGGCACCGCCGCGGCGCTGCTCTTCGCGGTGTCCTACACGTTCTGGAGCCAGGCCATCATCGCAGAGGTGTACTCGCTCCACATGATGTTCATGCTGGCGACGTTGTGGCTGCTGCTGCGCTGGTCCGACACGCCGACCCTGACTCGACTCACGATCTTTTTCGCAGTCTACGCGATTGGCTTCGGCAACCACCTGTCGATGGTCCTTCTGCTGCCAGGCTATACCGCGTTCCTCCTGCTTACAGCACCGGACGGGTGGCGTTCGATGTTCGCACCGAAAGTGGTGGCGATCGCGAGCGTCTGCGCGTGCGTTGGAGCGCTTCAATATGGGTGGAACCTGCGCTCGTTGTGGCTGCTGCCGCAACCGCCCGACGGCCTTGCCGACGCCTTGTCGCGATTCTGGTTCGACGTCACGAAATCCGACTGGCGCGACACGATGGTGATGAACGTGCCGCGTACGATGCTCGCGGACCACGTCGCGATGTACTGGTTCGACCTGACGCAGCAGTTCGGCCGCGTGATACCGGCGGTCGCAGCCGTTGGCTGGGTCGGGCTCGCATGGCACAACTGGCGGCGCGCCGCCCTGGCCCTGCTGCTGTTTGCCGCCAATGTCGTCTTCGCATTCAGCTACAACGTCGGCGACTCGCATGTCTTCTACCTTCCGTCGCACCTCCTCGTCGCCCTGCTGGTGGCGCCCGCGATCGCACAACTCGGCTGGTCCGTCAGGGGTGCCGGGCCGGTGGCCGCGGCCGCGCTCGTCGCATACGCCGCGTTGCGCGGCTATCGCGACTTCCCAGCCCTCGATCGCAGTCACGATAGGCGTCCGACCGAAGTGCTCGCCGCCCTGACCGCCGGTCTCGATGAGCACAACGGGTTGTTGCTCACGGACCTCAATTGGCAGATCGACAACGGCCTGTCGTATTTCGCGAGCGTGGTGAAGCCCGATCTCGCCTATCTGCGCACGCCGGACGTGCTGTTACGAGCGCCGGCGTTGATTGCGGAAAATCGCTCCCAGGGACGACAGGTCGCGCTGACCGAGCGATCGCGCACGACCCTGGCGTCGGCTTACGGCCCGCTGCTCGCCATCACCAGAGATCCGCGTGCGATTACCGAGCGGGTGTCTGAAGTCGCTCGCAGCCTGGCGCCGGGCACGCGCTACGTGTTGTGCGTACTGCGACCATCGCGCGATCTACAGCTCGACGTCGCTGATCTGTCGCGCGCGCTCGAACGCCTGACCGGCGGGCACATCAACGTCCTTCGGGGGGGTGATTACGCCACGGTGGCCGGCAGCGTCGGCGCGGCGCCGCTTCTGAACATTGGTGAGTCACAGCCTTTTCACATTTCCGTGAACATCGACGGCGTTGACGCGACGATCCGCATGGAATCGTGGCTCGCGTCAGACACCATCCGCCGCATGGGCTTCGGCCACGTCATCGTCAACCATCAGCACACGCTGATCGTCGAGCGCGGCCTGAGCCTGGTGACCTTCGAAGCAGACGGCCAGGCGACTCGCACCGCCTACGAGTCGAACATCTTTGCCAGACAGTCTCGCTATCTCGTCGACTACCTCCAACCGTAGTAAGGTTGGATCATGGTGCTGAGGAGTTGGACCAGCTGGGCTCTGGCTGGTGCGATTGCGGTCATCGCGTACTCGGCGCCGCGAGCTGCCGAGCCGTCTGCGCCTGAGCTGGCAGAGGCGCTTCAGCACAAGGTGGACGGCATCAAGGATTTTTCGGCCGACTTCACGCATGCCTACGAAGGCGGCGTGTTGCACAAGACCATCACCGAGACCGGACACCTGTTCGTCAAGAAGCCCGGCAAGATGCGCTGGGACTATTCCGCTCCCGACCAGAAACAGTTCGTCTCCGACGGCGTGAAGATGTATTCCTACATCCCCGAGGACAAGCAGGTCATTGTCGCGTCGGTGCCTGCAGGCGACGAAGCCACGACGCCGACCCTGTTCCTGACCGGCAAGGGCAACCTGGCGCGCGACTTCACGCCCTCGATCGTCGAGCTGCCGGCGGGCATGCCTCCAGGCTCCCGTAGCTTGAAGCTCGTGCCCAGGGCCCGGCAACGGGACTACGATTGGCTGATGCTGGTTTTCGACCCGTCGAGTCTCACCATTCGCGGCCTCGTGACGATCGACGCTCAGGGGGGAAAATCGAGCTTTTCGTTCACAAATCTGAAGGAAAACGTCGGTCTGACCGATAAGGTATTCGCGTTCAAGATACCGCGCGGTGTTGATGTCATCAGTGCCCCATCCCAACTCTGATCACGCGCGCCGTCGCCTTCGCGCCGCCAAGCTCGGACTGTGTCTGCTCGGGTCGTGCCTCATCGTTGCCGGCTGTGCGTCGAGCGCCGCCATGCACCGCGGGAACGAAGCGGAGCACACGCAGAACTACGACCTCGCCGTCGTCGAGTACACGCAGGCCCTCCGGCAGAATCCGGCCGATAGCGAGGCCCGTGTCTCGCTCGATCGCGCCAAGCTGCGCGCCTCGCAGGACCACTTCAACAAGGGACGCCGGATGGAGGCGGTCGGCAAATACGATCAGGCCCTCGTCGAGCTCGAACTCGCCGCGGAACTCAACCCGAGCGCCGGCGACATCGACGAAGAGCTGCGCTCGACGCGCAACAAGCTACGGCTCAAGATCGCCGTTCCGCGTGAGGGCAAGACCGAACTCGAGACCATCATCGACCGCACTCGCGACCTGCCGCCACCGGGGATGGACCTGCCGCAAGGCACGAAAATGCCGGCGTCGCTGATTTTTCGCGACGCCAGCAGCCGCGACGTCTTCACCGCGATGGCGCGGCTCGCCAATATCAGCGTGATCTTCGACTCGTCGTTCAGGGACGCACCGGTCACGGTCGATCTGCGGAACGCATCACTGGACGACGCGCTGACGACGGTGTCCGGAGCGACGCGCTCGTTCTTCCGCGTCACCGCACCGAGGACCATCATCATCATCCCTGACACGCCGGCAAAACGCCGCGAGTACGAGGAGGAAGTGGTCCGCACGTTCTACTTGAGCAACGCCGACCTCAAGGAAACGATGGACCTGCTGCGGATGGTGCTCGACGCACGGCGCATTTCGCCAACCACCGCCATTAACGCGATCACCATCAAGGACACGCCCGAGCGAATCGCCGCAGCCGGCCGGGTTCTTGCGGCCATCGACAAGGCGCGTCCGGAAGTCATCATCGACGTCGAGCTCATCGAAGTAGACCGCACCAAGCTGGCCGAGTACGGTTTACAAATCGCATCATCGGGCTCGCCAGGACTCAACGGCTCGGTCGCCATCGCGCCGAATGCGGCGGGCAACGTCACCCTGCAGACGCTCCGCAACCTGTCACAGTCCGACATCCTGCTGGCCGGTTTACCGTCGCTCTACTACCGGCTGCTCAAGAGCGACGTCAACACGCGCACGCTTGCCAACCCGCAGCTGCGAACGACGGACGGGGCAACCGCCACAGCGAAGTTCGGCGACCAGGTGCCGGTACCGGTCACCACTTTTGCGCCGATCGCCACCGGCGGGACGCCGCAGCAGCCGATCACGTCCTACAATTACCAGAACATCGGCGTGAATATCGACATCACACCGCGCACCCATCACGACGATGATGTGTCGCTCAACCTGAAGGTGTCGATCACCAACATTTCCGGAACTGGATTCGGCGGGCTGCCGACCTTCGGCAACCGCGAGATCAACACCGTCATCACCCTGCGCGATGGCGAGACCAATATGTTGGCGGGGTTGATTCGGGACGACGAACGGTATCAGCTCGACGGGATTCCAGGCTTGAGCGATTTGCCCATGGTGGGACGACTGTTCGCCCACAACAGCAAGAGCGTGACGGAGACCGACGTCATCCTGACCCTGACGCCGCACATCATCCGCGTGCTCGATCTGAACGAAGCCGACCTTCGACCATTCCGCGTCGGCCACGACTCCGGCGCGCCAGTCACCGAAGTGCCGGCGATCCTGGCGCCGGCGCCGCCGAAGCCCGAGGAACCGGTCAAGAAACCGGGCGGCGGGCGCTAGGACATCCGCGCGACTTTCGCGCCGAGTCCCTGCAGACGCTCGACCAGCCGTCCATATCCCCGTTCTACCGTTTCGAGCGGCGACAGCCGGCTCTGGCCGTCGGCGGCCAGCGCCGCAGCAATCAGGGCCATTCCCGATCGAAGATCGCGGCTGTCGAGCGGGCGTCCGCGCAGGCGTTTGGGTCCAGTCACAATAATCCGGTGGGGATCGCACAGGAACAGGTCGCCACTCATGCCGCTCAACTGCTCGAGAGCAAAAAGGCGCAGCTCGTACAGCCAGTCGTGAACCAGCGTCTGCCCTTCCGCCTGTGTCGCGAGCACGGTGACGAGACTGACCAGGTCGCTCGGAAATCCGGGCCACAAGCTGGTCGTGATGCGACCTGCCGCTTGTGGACGTGACTGCTCGACGCGGAAAACGTCGCCCTTCATCGCGCACTCGATCTTCATGCGCTTGAACACCGCGGCGACGACCTCCATGTCTTCAGCCCTGGCGCCGTGGACGTCGATCTCCCCGCCGGTAATCGCGCCGACGACCGCCCAGCTGCCGGCCTCGATGTAGTCGCCCCACAACTTGTGCGTGGCGCCGCCCAGTTTTCCACCACCCTCGACGCGAATCGTCGGCGTGCCTGCGCCGGTGACGCCGACACCGAGCTTCGCGAGAAAGGCACAAAGTTCGACCACGTGCGGCTCGCATGCGGCGTGACGGATTTCGGTCCGGCCCGACGCACCGGCTGCTGCGAGAAGCGCCGTTTCGGTACCGGTCACCGACGCTTCGTACAAGTAGATCGAGGTCGGCTTCAAGCCGTCCGGCGCCTCGAGCACGTGTCCCGCGCCAAACTCGACGGGCAGCTGTTTCACGCCCATCGCCTCGAGCGCCTCGAGATGGGTGGCGATGGTGCGGCGCGCCGGAAAATCGCCCCCGGGCGGCGCCAGGTTCGCGCGGCCACGCCGTGCCAGCAGCGGGCCGAGCAGCAGCACCGAACCACGGAGCCGGCCGACCAGCGCCGGGTCCGGTTCGTCCTTGACCACGTCGGGGCACCGTACCCGCAGCGTCGTGCTGCCAATGCCCTCGACTTGCGCGCCGAGGTCGAGCAGCAGACGCGCCATCACCTCGACGTCGCTGATCCGCGGCACGTTGGTCAACACACATTCGTCAGTCGTCAGCAGGCACGCCGCGAGGAGCGGCAGGGCCGAGTTCTTGTTGCCCTCGACCTCGACGGCGCCGGACAGGCGCTGGCCGCCTTCAATCAGTAGAGTCGACATTTAGAAGTCACCCAGATACATGATCTCTTCCCGCAGATCGACACCAAATCGATCGCGCACCGCCTCCCGGCAGCGATCGATCAGCCGCCGAATGGCCGCTGCCGTCGCGGTGCCGTCGTTCAGGATGAAGTTGGCGTGCGCCGGAGAGACGCGTGCGCCGTCCTCGCTCGCACCCTTGAGGCCCGCGCGATCGACCAGCGCGCCTGCCGACCACGGCAGGCCGTCCGGCACGACATCCCGTCCGGCCTGAGGATTCTGAAACACGCAGCCCGCGCTCGGCGTATCGAGCGGCTGCGTGCGTTTTCGGAAGGCCAGCGACGCGCGGGCGACGGCGCGCAGTGCCGCCGGCTCACCCGCCGCCACACGGAAGACCGCCGAGAGCAGGATTTCGCCGCTGGTCTGCAACCGGCTGCGATCGTATCCGAATCCCATTTCATCCGCCGGGCGATCCTCGATCGCGCCGGCGCGCGTCGCGATCCGCACCCGATCGACCAGCTCGCCGATCGAGCGTCCGCCAAAATGGGCGTTGCCGAAGATGGCGCCGCCCACAGTTCCGGGAGTGCCGGCCCACGCCTCGAGGCCGGCGCAACCGTGATTGATGGTCCATCGCACCAACCCGTTGATGGTGACGGCCGCATCCGCCTCCACCCGGTCGGCTGCAACCATCCGAACATCTCCACCGCGCGGGCGAATCACCAGCCCGCGAATGCCGGCATCGGCGATCAGCACGTTCGAGCCACCGCCGAGGATCGTCACCGGAATCCGGAGCGTGTCGGCGAGACCAAGCGCGCTCACCATCTCGGAGCTGTTGCGGATCTCGATCAACCAATCGGCCGGCCCACCGACTCGAAATGTCGTGAACGGCGCGAGCGGGACGTTGGCCTTGACGCGGTCCGTACCGAACGCGGCCTGCAGTTCGGCCGCGACGTGGCTCACGACCGCCCCGCCTCGATCGCCATCAGCATCTGTTCCTGCGCGATCAGTGCCACCATCGCCGTGCGCGGAGTACACACGACAAAGGACACGCGGTCGGACGGCGCGAGCTGTCCCGCGAGCGGAATGTCCGCCGAGATAACCGTGGCCAGCTTCGGATAGCCGCCAGTAGTCTGGCGATCAGCCATCAGCAGAATCGGTTGTCCGGACGCCGGCACCTGAAGCGCCCCGAGGGCGGTGGCGTCCGAGATGATGTCCGCGCCACGCGCGTGCGTCAGGCGTGGGCCGTCGAGGCGAAAACCCATGCGATTTGAATCCTGTCCGACCACGAATGGTGCGGATTGAAGGACATCGAGCGCGTCAGGCGCGAAGTATTCCGTCTGCGGGCCGGCAAGCACTCGCACCATCGCGTGCCGGTCAGGCAGCGGGATGATCGGTTGTGCGGCTGAAGGCGCTGCCTGAAGACGAGGCGTTTGTGCGCCGAGCGGAAGCCGGTCGCCGCTCCTGAGCGAGCGTCCTTCGACACCGCCCATCCCGCTGACCAGATGGGTCGAGCGGCTCCCGAGCAGAGGCTGTACCGCGATACCGCCGGCCACCGCGATGTACGCTCGGGCGCCGAGACGACGCCGCCCGAATCGCAAACGTGTGCCAGAGGACACCGCAAAGCCGCGGTGCAACGGAGCCGCCTGGCCGTCGATCGTGATCTCGAAATCCGCTCCGGCAACCGCGACGAAGCGGTCGTCCTCGAATTCGATCTCCGGTCCAAGCAGCGTCACCTCGAGCGTGGCCGCGTCACGGGGATTGCCGGCCAACGCGTTGGCCATGCGATGCGACACCGGGTCCATGGGGCCGGCGACCGGCACGCCGCTCGCCTGCCAACCCCATCGCCCCTCGTCCTGGACCGTCGTCTGCATTCCCGGCTTGATCACTCGCAGCGAAGCGGTGGGCGCGCCGCGTTCAGAGCTCAGTTCGCCCACGTATCGAACTCCCCGCGCTCGATCGGATAGAACTCAACTGTGTCGCCAGCCTTCATCAGGAACGGATCGACACGACCTGGATCGTATGGCTTGATCGGCGTGCGGCCAATCACCCGCCAGCCGCCCGGGGTCTCCATCGGATAGACGCCGGTCTGAACGCCGCCTACAGCGACCGAGCCGGCTGGCACGCGCAGGCGCGGTGACGCGCGACGCGGCATCGCGATCCGCTCATCGACAACTCCCAGGTATGCAAAGCCCGGAACGAAGCCGACCATGAACACTCGATACGTGGACGCTGCGTGCGTGCGAACCACCTCTGTCTCGTCCATGTGCGCGAACGCCGCCATATCCGCGAGATCCGGTCCCAGTTCGCCGCCGTAGCAGACCGGGATACGCACGGGCGGCGACATCATGACCGGCGATCTATTCGGTTCGAGAGAATCGGACGTCCGCGACGACACCGCCCGAGCTTCGACTTCGGCCCGCGCCATCAGTTCGGCTCCGTTGGTTCTCAGCGGATTGAAGTAGATCGCCACCGACCGGTATGTAGGAACGATGTCGCGGACGCCTGAAATCGCGGCCCGTTGCAAAGCGCCGGCACAGGCAATCGTCCGGTCGTTGACGATCGGATCGATCCGCTCCTCGAATTCGACCACGAGCACTGAATCGCCCGCCGCAACGATTCGATACGGCGTCACGCCAGCGCCTGCAGCAGCTTCTGATGGATGCCGCCGAATCCGCCATTGGACATCAGCACCACCAGGTCGCCCGGGCGATGCTCGCGGACAATCGTGGCGAGGATGTCGTCCACCGATGCGGCTTCGCGCGCACGGACGCAGGCAGAGCCAAGGTCGTAAACGAGCTCGGAGGTGGACAACCGTTCAGACTCCGGCAGGCTCGAACGAAACACTGGAGCGAAGATGACCTCGTCGGCGCCGCCAAATGCCCTGGCGAAATCGTTCTGGAAGACACGGCGGCATGACGAAGCCGAGCGCGGTTCGAACACGGCCCAGATTCTGGCGTCGGGATTCGACGCGCGCAGGCCGATCAGCGTTTCCGCGACGGCGGTCGGATGATGGGCAAAGTCGTCGTACACCGTCACGCCGTCCGCGACGCCGACGATTTCGAGGCGCCGTTTGACGCCTGCGAAGGCCCGCAAGCCGTCCGCGATCCGATCGACGCCAATCCCGACTTCCGTGGCAACAGCGATCGCCGCGAGGGCGTTGCGAACGTTGTAAGCGCCGACCAATGGCAGGTCGAACACACCGAATGGCGAGCCGCCGCGGCGTACGCTGAAGCGGGTCGTCGCCCCCGCCGGCTGCAGATCGTGCGCCTGCCAATCGGCATCATCGGACAGGCCGAACGTTTCCACACGCGACATTGCCTGCGCGACGGCGGTGCGCGCACCGGGACTATCGATGCCGGCCAGCAATAGTCCCTTTCGGGGGACCAGACGAACGAGGCGCCGGAAGGCGAGCATGACCGCGTCGAAATCGGAGTAAATGTCTGCGTGATCGAACTCGACGTTGTTGATCACGGCGATGTCGGGCAAGTACTTCAAAAATTTCGCCGTCTTGTCGAAGAACGCGCTGTCGTACTCGTCGCCTTCGATGACGAAGTCGCGACCCTGCCCCAGACGATAGCTGGAACCGTGCTCGCCGAAATTCCTGGCGATGCCGCCAACCAGGACGCTTGGGTCCACGCCGCCGTGCGTCAACAGCCAGCCGGTGAGCGACGCGGTGGTGGTCTTCCCGTGAGTGCCGGCGATGACGATCGACCGCGCCCCCCAGAGAAAGTGCTCGCGGATGGCTTCAGGAAGCGAGCAATACCGGATCTTGCGGTCCAGCACCTCTTCGAGCTCTGGGTTCCCCCTGGAGATGGCATTGCCGATGACGACGAGGCTCAAGTCCGAGGTGATATGTTCGGCCGCGTAGCCGGCAAACGCCGGAATACCCTCGGACGCGAGAAAATCGCTCATCGGCGGATAGACGTCCTGATCCGAGCCGCGGACGTCGAAGCCCTTGCGCTTCAACATCGCCGCCAGCGTCGCCATCGCGGTCCCGCACACGCCGATCAGGTGGATGCTCACAATGGTCCTTGGTCCTTGGGGCTTGGGGCTTGGTCCGTACCGAGCACTTGGTCCGTCCTTGGTCCAGTGAGTCCCGAGTCCACCGGTGATCCGGGGTCCACCCCTGATCCGGGGTCCAACTCTAGTTCGGGGTCCATCTCTGGCCCGGGATCCATCTCTGGTTCGGACACCGTGATGTGGACCGAGGACCGAGGACCACGGACGGGCCAAGGACCAGGAACGGACCAAGTCCTTGGTACGGACCAACTCCCAACCCCCAAGCCCCAAGGACCACTAAGCAACCGCCGCCTCCTCGATTACGAGGCGCGGCCGCTGGTCCGCGATGACGCGGCAGCGCACGCCGAACGGCAAAGTCGTGGCAGCGCCGATGGTGTGTCCCGAGGGAAAGCCGATCACGACCGGGCCAGGAAAATCGTGGAACAGATCCGCCATCACCGCCCGGGCCGTCGGGTCCCCGGAGGGCTCGTCGCATTTTGGAAGCTCGCCGATGACGATGGCAGCGGCCCGCGCGAGCAAACCGGTTTGGCGCAGCTGCGTGACCATCCGGTCGAGGCGATATGGCCGCTCGCTGACTTCGTCGAGGAACAGCACATATCCCTCAGGTGGGGCGAAGGCGAACGGTGTCGAGAGCGACGCCAGCAGCTGGGTGAGTGTGCCGCCCAACAGCAGGCCGCTCACCTCGCCCGGCCGCAGGCTTTCGACGCCGGGGCAGGCCAGCTCGCCCATCGGCGTTCGATCGCACAATGCCTTCAGAAACGACGCCTGATCGTAGCCGTCGCTCCCGCGGCCGAGGCGTCCGGCCAGCATCGGGCCGTGAAACGCTATCAACTCGCAGCCAAGCGTGAGCCATGTCAGCAGAGACGTCAGGTCGCTATAGCCGATAAACGGCTTGCTCGCACGACGTGCCAGCTCGCGATCGAGGAGCGGCAGCACTTGCGCGCTGCCGTAGCCGCCTCGAACCGCAATGACGCCGGCAATTCCAGGATCGCGCCACGCGTCGTGAATCGCCGCGGCGCGAATCTCAGGGGCGCCAGCCACGTAGCGCCGGCGAGCGAACACGGAATCGTCGTAGACCGGCACGAAGCCGAGCCGCCTGATCTCGGCAAGGCCCTGATCGAATTCTTCGCGGGTGAACGGGCTGGCGGGAGCGACGATGGCGAGCCGATCACCTGGTGCCAGCGCCCGAGGCTTCAACATCACAGAAAGCGCGCCATCTCGTCGGCGATCGCGCGATGTTCGTCCCGGCCCAGCGTCGCGCGAAGCGCCGAAGCAAGCGGCGGCCGCGATGCGACTGGAGCCGCGAGAAATCGCTCTTTGGCCCGGCGATGGCGCTTCAGCGAATCTTCCACCTGCGCGAGTGGCAGCCGTTCATCTTCGACCGCATGGACGAGCGCCTCGAGAGCAGCGGCCTGCGTGTCGTGGTTGCCGCTGCAGATCAGCGCGCCATCGCAGCCCGCCCGAATGGCCAGGACGGCCGACGCGGCCACGTCGTACTCGGCAGCGATGGCCTTCATCTCCAGGTCGTCACTCAGGATGACGCCGTCGTATCCCAGCTCGCGGCGCAGGAGGTCGGTCACGACATGGTGCGACAGCGTTGCGGGCCAGGTTTCGTCGAGCGATGGAACGAACACGTGCGCGGTCATGATGGTCGCGACGTGTGCCTCAATCGCGGCCTTGAACGGCACGAACTCGATGGCACGCAGACGGTCCGGAGGGTGCTCGACCAGCGGCAGCTCGAGGTGTGAGTCGGTGGCGGTGTCGCCGTGTCCCGGGAAGTGTTTACCGCAGGCGGCGAGTCCCTCGCCCTGGAGGCCTCGCACGATCGCGGCGCCGAGCCGGGCCACGTCCTCCGCCTTGCTGGCGAGCGCGCGGTCGCCGATGACCGGATTGTCCGGGTTGGTGAGGATGTCGAGCACCGGCGCATAGTCGAGGGTGATGCCGACCGCCTTCAGTTCCGCCGCGAGAGCGCGCGCAAAGCGATCCGCGAGGTCGACGTCGGCGCTGCGGCCAATGGTCGCCATCGGCGGCCATTCGGTGAACGGCGACTTCAGGCGGGCCACACGTCCGCCCTCCTGATCGACCGACACCCAGAGTGGCAGGTCAGGCACCAGGCGCGACGCTTCGAACGCCAGTTCGGCGACCTGCTCCGGTTCCGCGACGTTACGGGCAAAGAGGATGACGCCACCGAGTCCAAACTCTCTGGCGAGTTCGCGGAGCTCGGCTGGAATCGAATGACCGTTGAATCCGGCGATGAGGAGTTGTCCGATTTGGCGGCGCAGTGCGGCTGGCGACATCGCGCCCACGATTCTACAGCGACCGACCAGTTATAATCCGCGACTAGTGACCCGGATCACCGCCTCGGCTCCGACCCGCATCGACCTTGCGGGCGGCACCATTGACATCTGGCCGCTCTACCTCTTTCACGAGGGCGCCTCGACCCTGAACGCCGCCATCAGCCTGCGGGCGCACGTGGAAGTCACGCGCCGGGACAGCGGCGGTCTCGAGCTGAGATCGCTCGACACCAATCGCGTAGCATCCGCGGCCGACTGGTCCGAATTGAACGGCGAGGGTGAGCTGCCCCTTCTCGCACTCCTGGCCAGACACTACAAACTAAAGGACGCGACGCTCACCACTCGGGGCGAATCGCCCGCGGGAGCGGGCATCGCCGGGTCCTCGGCGCTCACAATCGCCGTGTGCGGTGCGTTGGCCCGCTTCACCGGCGCTCCATCCGACCCGGACCATCTCCTGCAGGTCGCGATGAACGTCGAATGCCAGACCATTCGGGTCCCGACCGGCGTTCAGGATTACCGCCCTGCCCTCTACGGCGGCGTTGCCGCCATCGAACTCGGCGTCACCGGCATCCGGCGGGTTGGGATCGACGTCGACCCCCACGAGCTCGAACGGCGCATCGTTCTGGCCTACACCGGCGCACCCCGAAACTCCGGCACCAACAACTGGGACATCACCAAGCGCCACACCGACGGCGACGCCCACATCTTCGATTGCTTCGAGCGTATCCGCGACACGGCGGTGGCGATGCGGTCGGCGCTCGAGCGCGGCGACTGGGACGAAGTCGGACGGCAAATCGCCATCGAATGGGACAACCGCAAGCGTTTGGCGCCTGGGGTCACGACGGCGGTTATCGACGATCTCATCGCGCGCGCCGCGGCCGCCGGCGCGACGGCCGCCAAGGTCTGCGGAGCCGGAGGTGGCGGCTGCCTGTTCTGCTTCGGTCCTCCGTCCGCGCGAACCGCCATTGCCGAGGCGCTGGCCGCCGGGGGCGCCCGAATGCTCGACTATTCGATCGAAACCGAAGGCCTGCGCCTTGGATAATCCCGCGATTGCGCGGATTCTCCGGGAGATCGCCGATCTGCTCGAGATCAAGGGTGAAAATCCCTTCAAAATCCGCGCGTACCGCAACGGCGCCGATATCACCTCGAATCATCCACACGATCTGTCCCGGCTGAACGAGGCCGGTCTGCGTGAGATTCCGGGCATCGGGAAGGATCTGGCCGCGCGCATCCGCGAAATCGCCGACACCGGCGCCACGCCGTACCATCAGGAGCTCCTGGCCGAGTTCCCAGCGACCATCCTCGACGTCCTTCGACTGCAGGGCGTGGGTCCGAAAACGGTGGCCACGCTCTACAAGGAACTGGGCGTCGGGTCGCTCGACGATCTCGAACGTGCCATCGCTGACGGGCGGATCCGTGCGTTGCGCGGCATGGGCACCAAGAAGGAGGGTCTGCTGCGTAAGGCCCTCGACGAACGGAAGCGATTCGCCGGCCGCCACCTGATCTCGCAGAGTCAGGAGGCAGCGGGCGCGCTGATTGCCTACCTGCTCGAGAAAGCGCCCGATGCCCGAATCGAGGCGGTCGGCAGTCTGCGACGCGGCTGCGAAACCTGCGGCGACGTCGATCTGCTCGCGTCGAACGCGCCGCTCTCGCTGCTGGACGACTTCGTGGACTATCCGCTCGTGGAACGCGTGTTGGGACACGGCGATGCCCACTCCAGCGTGCTCATCCAGGGCGGATTCCAGGCCGATCTGCGACTGGTCGCACCCGAGAGCCAGGGCGCGGCCATGCAGTACTTCACGGGATCCAAAGCGCACAACATCGCACTTCGGGACCGGGCCATGACGCGCGGTCTGAAACTGAACGAGTACGGACTGTTTCGCGCGGAAGACCAAGTCCGCCTCGCCTCCGAGCGCGAGGAAGACGTCTATGCCGCGTTGGGTCTGGACTGGATCGCGCCGGAACTACGCGAGATGCACGGCGAGATCGACGCCGCCGAAGCACACACACTGCCCCAGTTGATCGATCGCCGCGACCTGCGCGGCGATTTGCACATGCACACGACCGAGACCGACGGCAAGGACGACATCAGGACGATGGCTGAGGCCGCGAAGGCGGCGGGACTGGAATACATCGCCATTACCGATCATAGCCAGTCGCTGGCGATGGCCAACGGTCTCGATGAGACGCGAGCGCTCGCACACGCGGCACGCATCCGCGCAGTGGACGCCGAAGGACTCGGCATCCGTGTGCTCGCCGGAATCGAGTGCGACATCAAGCTCGATGGCTCGCTCGATCTCGCAGACGACTGCCTCGCCGCCCTCGACATCGTCGTGGCGTCGGTACACTCTGGCTTCGCCCAGGACCGTCAGGAGATGACCGATCGAGTCCTCCGCGCGATCGAGAACCGGCACGTGGACATTCTCGGCCACCCGACCGGGCGGATGCTTCTGAAGCGCGATGCCTACCCCATTGACATGGAAGCGATTGTCGGCGCCGCCGCCCGAACCGGGATGGCCATGGAAATCAACAGTCAGGCGCATCGACTGGACATGAACGATGTCCACGCCAGGCTGGCGCACAGCCACGGCGTCCGGATCGTCATCTCGAGCGACGCCCACTCGCGACACGCGCTGACGTACCTGCGCTGGGGCGTCCTGACCGCGCGACGGGCCTGGCTGCAACCGGCCGACGTCCTCAACACGAAATCGTTCGACGACTTCCGCGCCGCGCTGCGCCGCCATCGGAGATCATCGTGAACCTGCGGATGCTCACCACCGACGACAAACTCGCCGAAATCCGTCGGCTCTATTTCAAGACGACGAAGCAGACCATCGAACAGGACCTGACCAAGGCGCTGGACCTGCTGAAGTCGATGCCGTCGGAAGAGGAACGCGAGCGGGCCACCGTCTACATGGAAGGCATGGCCCAGATGCGAAAGGATTGGGCTGGACGGAAGAACAAGACCAGGAAGTGAGAGTTACTTCTTGGCGGTCGCGGCGACCACCTTCTTGCGCGCGGCCCCGCGAAGCGGCTCCGGCACGTTGCGGTCAACCGACAGCTTGCCAACATCGCGGTCGGCGAGGCGCGACATCAGATTGATCGACAACCCGAGCGGCGTTTTCGGGTTCTTCACGAGCGCCAGCACGCAGCCGTAGGCTTTCATCCAGGCTCGGTTGCTCGCGATGATGCGCAGGACGTCCTCAGACACGTTCGCCATGCGCGCGAAGCTCTCGGCTTCGGGTCCGGACACCTTGGGACTCGACAGCACCGCGGCCGCGATCATCTTGTTGGAATCGTGAATGAGAATCGCGCGCATCTCGCGCGACCCTTTGACCGCCGCCTTCAACCGTCCGGTGAACGACATCTTCTGCAGCTTCTGCAGCGCTGTGTCCCGGTCCTCGTCTTCGTTTGCGTCCGGCTCCGGCGGCGAGGCGTCCAGAAGCGGTTCATCGATGTCGATCTCGATCTGCGGGATCTCCGCTGGGAAGATGCCGCGGTCGCCGAAGAACTCGCGCAGATCGACCGGCACGTCGGACCGGCCGAGGAACGCCTGCAACGTCTCGAGCGGAATCTGGCCGAGCGTGTCCTCCGCCGTGGTCCGCACTTCGAGATCAGGGTCTTCAACGAGCAGGATCAGGATCGCGAGTTGTTCATGGGCACGTGGGGCAAGCACGCCGCTCGCAGCCTCGAGGCGCACATCTTTCTCGACGACGCCTTTCCTGAAAAAATCGAGAAGCGGAGTGGGTCCGGTCACCGTGCCTGCACGTAGTCTTTGAAGTTGGCGAGGTTGAAGCGCGCGGTGACGACCTCGCCGGCCTTCCCCAGTGGCCGGGCGGTTGCGCCATTGAACGTCAGCACAATGGCCGAGGCATCGCCCGCCGTAAGTACCAACTCGCGGCGGACTTCGACGGTTTTCTGCTCCCCGATCTGCAGCAGACGTTCGATCGCCTTCTGGCCGTCGACGGTGGCCGACACCCAACATGGCCGGGTCGCCGTCAGCGAGACGGTCAGACGATCGGTCGGATTCTCGATCGGCGGCGCCGATGCTGTCGCCGCCGCCGAACCCGCCGCCGAAGTTGCCGCCAGCGGTGCTCGCGATGACGAGGGGAATTTCGCGGTAGACGACTCGGCTGCGGGCGGAGCCGCCTCGGTCAGCGCAGCGGGATCGGCCGACGCCGGCGCCGCCGCGGGCGTGGTCTCGGGTCGAGGGACGGCGACCGCCGCTGGCGCGGACGGCTGCGGACGCTGCTGATTGGCCACCGTCGCGTAGTAGAGGACTGCGGCTGCGATCGGAACACTGATCACGACGAGCCAGATCAGGGTACCGGCCATCTTGCGATCGCTCTCGAGCGCCTCGTTGTCCTCGACCTGATCGGAGACCGGATGACCGGCGGTTACCGAATCGTTGGGGAACTGGGCGATGAACTCGAGAATGGTGCGGTCAGGATCAAGGCCAACCTGGATGGCGTAGGAACGTACGAACGAGCGGCTGAAGATGCCACCCGGCAAGCGGGCGATGTCATTGCGCTCGAGCGCTTCGAGAAAGCCGACCGAGATCTTGGTGGCGTTGGCGATATCACGCAGCGAGACGCCACGGCGCTCGCGTGCCTCGCGAAGCGTGGCGCCGAAACCACTGGACGTCCGGTCTGTTGCCATGGAGAGGTCGACAACCGTCTATGTTAGGGACGCGACACTGCGCTGTCAAACCGCGCGCGTGCACTTCCCACCAGATCCTGAAGCCGCATGGTTCGACACGCGCCACCGGACTCTGATTCAGACGACTCCCCGTTCCGTACGAACAGTCCGATGGCGGCGATGCCGGCTGCGCCGGTTGCGGCAATCTCGTCGAAGCGGGTGTCATCGATGCCGCCGATCGCCAAAACCGGCGGCCTGGATGCGCGCACGATCGCCAGAAGACCGGCGATGCCAAGCCAGGTCGTCGATTGCGGTTTCGAAACCGAGGGAAAAACCGAACCCGCGATCAGGTAGTCGGCGCGCGCCGCGCGGATCGCGTCTTCCACACTGTGGACCGACCTGCCGATCAGGAAGCTGTCAGGCGTCAGCGATCGGGCGTCGTCGACGGCGATCGAATCGCCGCGAAGGTGCACGCCGTCCGCGCCGCAGGCCAGCGCGACGTCGAGCCTGTCGTTCACGACCAGGCTGGTGTGGGAGCCGCGCGTCACCGCGAGCAGAGACGAGACCAGGGCTGCCAGTTCCTTCGCGTCGAGGTCGCGCTCGCGCACCTGCACCAGGTCCACGCCAGCCTCCACCGCGAATCTCACCTGTTCGACGAGGCAGGCACGCCCCTGATCCGCCGACGGTTCGACCGTCAGGCGCCGGCGATCGGTGACCAGGCAAATCATCGACGGTTCACGACTGCCCGACGCCATCCTGCACGGTGTGCTCCGGCTCGCGAGCCGCGAACAACTGTGCGAGGTCCGCGAATCCGGCGCACAGATTGACCACACCGAGTCCGCAGACGGCACCGCGAACAAAATTATTGGTCAGGACGACGCGCAGCGGAGGCCAGGCCAGAGCGAAATAGTTCCGTTCCCAGAAATCCGGCCACCAGGGAAGAACCAGAAGGACGAGCCCGACTTGCACGAAAAACAGCACGTAAAGGAATCGGCGGATCAGCACACTATCCTGCTTGCACCTTGGCCAGCCGATCGATCCGTTCCGTGACGTCGCGATAGTCACCCGCTTCCGCCTTCAACTGCGTGCAGACCGCGAGCGCGCGCGCGACGTCGCCGTTTTTTTCGAGCGCCTCAGCCATCTCGTACTTCAGCTGATGCGCATCGTCGGAGGTCGGCGCCGGCGCCTGCGAAGCGCGCTCGAGCCACTCGAGAGCCTGCGGCAGCTGATTGCGATCGCGATAGAGCTTGGCGATCATCCGCGAGGTGGCGAAGCGGAGCTTGGGAGCACGCGAGGCGGTCTCGAGCGCCTGGATGCAGCCATCGATGTCACCGGCCTTGCGCAACGCCAGTCCGCGCTTGTATTCCTTCTCGGATTCGTCGAGACCAGTGCGTCGTGCGGCCTTTTCCCGCATGCTGCCGAAAACGCCGTCGAGATCGGGCGGCGGTGCTGGAGCGGGTGCGGGAATCGGCTTCAGGTCGAGGCCCAGCGTGATGTCCACTTCAGAACCGGTCGGTGCCGGCGGCGGTTCGGGTGCGGCCACCGGCTCGGGGCCGAGGATGGCCAGGACGTCGATACCTTTCTCGCTCAGTGAGAAATGGTGCTGCTCTTCCGGCCGCGACCGGCGCGGCGTATCGCTCTCGGCAGACGAGAAGGGATCGCTGACGACGACGTCGAGGTGGAGCGCGTTGAGGTCGGCCTCTTCCTGCATCGCCGGTGCGGCGACCGCAGGCGCATCGCCGAACAGGGAACCACCTCCGAACGCCGAGAGATCGGTCGCGGTGAACGGCGACTCGCCACTCAACCGCGCCGCGATCAGACCGTCCGGGTCGGGCTCGCCGAGCAGCACCAGCGCGCGGCGAAACCGATCGATGTTCGCCTTCTCCCACGGTTCACGAGCCACGAGATCCTCAGCGATGAACCGCGCTTCGTTGGCGGCGCCGACCGCGATGTAGGCGTCGGCCAGCTGCGCCTGGGCACTGTACATCGCCGCCTCGAGCCCCCCGTCCACACAGATTTCGACCAGGCGCATCAGCGCCGGCGTGTGGTTCGGCACCCGCGTGACGAATTCCTGGAGCGCGGCGATCGCCTCGTGCCATTCCTGCTGCGCGACCGCGCTGTCGGCGACCAGTTCCATGACCTGGAAACCGGCGTCGGGCTTCTGCTCGGCCACCGACCAGCCAAGCAACGTAATCGACTCCCGGCGCTTCGAGTCCTCCTCGAGCAGCCGCCGCAGGAGGGTCATGCCCTCGTCGACCTTGTCGGCCCGGAGCTGGATGTCGGCGACCGTCATCAACAGGCCGGGGTCGTCGCCGGCCGTCTCGATGGTCAGGTATTCCGCTGCCATCGCGAGATTGTTGCGGGCGATAAACGCACGGGCGAGCTGCGCCTTGAGATCGTTGTCGTAATCGTGCAGCGACGCCGCCTGGCGCAGCGTGCCGAGGGCTTCGTCGGGCTGACCGTCCGCCTCGAGAGCGGCGGCGACGCGGCGGAATTGCTCGACCGTGACGGCGCATTCACGCGCCCGCGTCATGTCGCCCTGCGTGAAGTAGACGTCGAACAGACGCTCGCGAACGTCCTCATCGTTGGGATTCAGCTTGGCGGCGTCGCGCAGCACGGCGACGGCCTCGTCCTGACGCCCTTTGGCGGCGAGCTCCTTCGAGATCTTCTTGTAGTCGTTCATCGCGCCACCGACATCGCCCAGCTCGATGCGGGCGGCGGCGGCGGTCAGACGGCTCTCGTAGTCCTCCGGGTCGAGCGAGCCGAGCCGGATCTTGGCGTGGATCGCGCCACGCGAATCGCCCTTGCCCAGCCGCAAGTCGATCAGCGTCTTGAGATGGGCGCGGGCATCGGCGTAAAGACCCTGGCTGCCGAGGATGTCGGCGATCTGGACGAGCGCATGCTCGTGGTTCGGCTTGACCTTGAGAATCTTCTTGTAAATGGCGCCGGCCTTGGCGACGGAGCCCTCGTCGCTCAGGCTGTTGGCGATCTCCATGAACTGCTCGACCGCCTTGTCGACTTGCCCGGCGCGTGCGTAGAGATCGCCGATCGTGTTTCTGAGGTTCCAATCATGGGGGGTTTCTTCGAGCAGGCGCAGGAATTCCGTGATGGCAGCATCGAGCTTGCCTTGCCGAATCAGCTTCTCGGCGTTGCGCAGCGTGACGGCGCGATCAATAGCCACGGCGGAGTCTATTCAATCGTATCAAACAGCGTGTGGGCGCGAAACGACCGCCGGTGCACGTCGGAATAGCCAAAACGTGCAACCGCGCTCAAGTGATCGGCGGTCGCATAGCCCTTGTGACGGTCGAAACCGTAGCGCGGATCGCGGCCGTGCAGCTCGCACATCTGACGATCGCGGGTGACCTTGGCGACGATTGACGCGGCGGCAATCGCGGTGCAGCGCCGGTCGCCGTGCTTGACACCTCGCTGGGGCATCGGCAGCTCCGGCACGCGGAACGCGTCCACGAGGACAATATCGGGTGCGGGGACGAGCGCCAGCACGGCGCGACGCATGGCCTGAAGCCCGGCCTGATGGATATTGATGCGGTCGATTTCCGACGGATCCGCCTCGGCGACCGCCCAGGCGATGGCATGACGCAGGATTCGGTCGTACAACCGCTCGCGCTCCGCCGCGGGCACGGCCTTGGAGTCGCACACGCCCGGAATGTGCCGATCGGGATGGAGAACGACCGCGGCAGCGACGACCGGACCGGCCAGACAGCCCCGCCCGACTTCGTCAACGCCGGCGACATGCGCGAATCCGCCGCGGCGCAGTGCGTTCTCCAGCGTGCGCATCGCTGGAACGCGGGTCATGGAAAAAGCGCTGTGCTCAACCCTTGGCGACGTCCTTCATCCGTGCCGCCTTGCCCTTCAGGTCGCGCAGGTAGTAGAGCTTGGCGCGGCGGACCTTGGCCGACCGCGTGATCTCGACCTTCTGAATCGTCGGCGAGTGCAGCGGGAAGATGCGCTCGACGCCCTGGCCGAACGACACCTTGCGCACGGTGAACGACGCGCGCGTGCCGCCCCGGTGCAGGCCGATGACAACGCCTTCGAACACCTGAATGCGTTCCTTGTCGCCTTCACGCACCTTGACGTGCACCTTCACCGTGTCGCCCGACTTCATCGCCGGCCGGTTAGCCAGCTGCGCCTTTTCCACCAGTTCAATCGCGCCCATGTCTCGCTCCTTTTAGCTCCTGCAACATTTCCCGTTCTTCGTCATCCAACACCGCGTCCGCCAGCAGCTCCGGTCGCCGCTCGAGCGTGCGGCTCAGCGCCTCGCGTTTGCGCCAGCGTCGAATCTCCGCGTGATTTCCCGACAGCAGCACGTCCGGCACCTTGAGCACCCGCTCCGCCGAGGCCGTTTCGCGAACCGCGATCTCGGCCGGCCGCGTGTACTGCGGAAAATCGAGCAGCCCGCGGCTGAACGAATCCTCCACCACCGATTGTTCGTCCCCGACGACGCCCGGGACGAACCGCGCGACCGCGTCGAGCACGACCAACGCGGGCAGCTCGCCGCCGGTCAGCACGTAGTCGCCGATCGACAGCTCCTCCGTCACCCGCGCCCGCACCCGCTCGTCAACGCCTTCGTAGCGGCCGCACAGCACCACGATGTGCTCGAACCCGCTCAAACGCCGCGCCCCGGCCTGCGTGAACGGGGTTCCCTGCGGCGACGTCAGAATCACCGTCAACGGTCCGCCGCGTTCGGCCTCGATCGCATCGAGGGCCGCAAAAATCGGCTCGGGCTTCATCACCATGCCCGGTCCGCCGCCATACGGGGTATCGTCCACGACCCGATGACGGTCGGTCGTGAAGTCGCGCAAGTCGCGCACCTTCACGTCCAGCGTACCGCGCTCGATCGCGCGGCCGATGATCCCCAGTGCCAGCGGCTGTTCGATCATCGCCGGAAAAATCGTGACGATATCAAAAGTCATCGAGCCGGACCCCGTTGGCTTCGATCAAACCCTCGGGGAGTTCCACCACGATCCGTTTTGCCGCCGGATCGATCTCGGGGCAAATCGGTGCGACCAGTGGAATCAGCACTTCTCCGCCGGCGGCGTCCACCACCAGCCGGCTCCCGGCCATCGTCCCCTCGACGTCGCGGACGGTGCCAACGCTGCGGCCGTCGCGCGTTTCGACGCGACAGCCGATCAGGTCGTGCCGGTAAAACGTATCGGCCGGCAACGCCGCCAGCCGCTCGACCGGAACCCGCAATTCGAGCCCGGCCAGCGTCTCCGCCTCGTTCATCGTCTCGACGCCTGCGAGGCCGATGACCGGGCGGTCCTTGTGAAATCGCGCGGTCGTGATCGTCAGCGGCTCGACCTCGCCGTTCCGCTGGACGAACAGCTCGGCGCCTTCCTGAAACCGCTGGTCCGGAAAATCCGTGTCCGGATTGACGATCACCTGACCGCGAATCCCATGCGCCCGAGCGATGCGACCCACGAGCGCCATAGCATCCCAGTCCATGGAAGTCTGCGATCCGAAAATCTGACCGCGGTCTAGCGCGACTCGCGTATTTCGAGCGTCACCTGTTTCCCGTCGCGCTCTCCGGCAGTCGTCGCCAGCGTCCGCAGCGCCGCCGCGGTCCGGCCCTGACGGCCGATCACCTTGGCGATGTCCTGCGGCGAAACGAACAACTCGACCAGCGTCACCTGCTTGTGCTGTGACTCGGTGACGCGGACATCGTCGGGTCGATCGGCGAGCGCCTTCGCCAGCACTTCGACGACTGCGCGAACGCCGGTCGCGCTGGCCGGCACCTCGCTCACTTCGCCTCTGGGGCCGGCGCGACGGCCGCCGCGACAGGCGTCAGATGACGCGAGATCAGCGTCCGGACCGAGTCCGACGGCTGTGCACCCTTGCTGATCCAGTAGTCGACGCGCTCCTTCTGGATGTCGACCAGGGCCGGCTTGGTGCGCGGGTTGTAGTGTCCGAGGATTTCGACGAATGAACTGTCGCGGGCCGCGCGGGAATCGGTGACCACGATGCGGAAAAACGGACGCTTCTTGGAACCGGCCCGGCGCAAACGAATCGCTACCATCGCACTTCTCCTGAATGACGTATCGGGGCTCGAACCCAACCGCCTGTTTCGCTGCACGACCGGCGACCCGAACGGGTCGCGCCGATCTTCGAACACCGCGGGGATCACCCGCGGTTGCGCAGCATCTGCATGGCCGAACGGCGAGCTTTCTTGCCGCCTCCGGCCACCCCGGCCATCCCGCCGAGCGACTTCAACATCTTCTGCATCTGCACGAACTGTTTCAGCAGACGATTCACATCCTCAACCGACGTCCCGCTGCCCTTCGCGATCCGCTTGCGCCGGCTGCCGTTGATGAGGTGCTGCTTCCGGCGTTCTTCCGGCGTCATCGAATTGATGATCGCTTCGACCCGGGTAATCTGCTTTTCGTCCGGCTTGTTCTCCGCGAGGGCCTTCAAATTGCCCATCCCGGGCAGCATTCCCATGATCTGCTCGAGCGGCCCCATCTTCTTGATGGTCTTGAGCTGATCGCGAAAATCTTCGAGCGTGAAGTCGTTCGCGAGCAGCTTTTCTTCGAGCCGCTCGGCATCCTCGACGTCGATCGCCGCTTCCGCCCGTTCGATGAGCGACAGCACGTCGCCCATGCCGAGCACGCGCGACACCACGCGATCGGGATGAAACAGCTCCAGATCCTCGAGCCGTTCCCCCATGCCGACAAACGCGATCGGCACGCCGACCACCGAAACCACCGATAGCGCCGCGCCGCCCCTGGCATCGCCATCGAGCTTCGTCAGCACGACGCCGGTGACGCCAACCCGCGCGTTGAATTCGCCCGCGCTCTTGATCGCATCCTGCCCGGTCATCGCGTCCGCGACGAATAGCAAGTCGGACGGTCCGGTCACGTCTTTGATCGCGACCAGTTCCTGCATCAGATCGTCGTCCACGTGCAGCCGGCCTGCCGTGTCGACAATCACCGTGTCGAAGCCGAGATTCGTCGCTTCGGCCAGCGCGCCCTTCGCCCGCGCCACCGGATCGGTGACGCCGGCTGGGTCGTGGACCCGCAACCCGGCTTTTTCGCCGACGACGTTCAGCTGCTGAATCGCCGCCGGCCGCTTCACGTCGGTCGAAACCAGCAACGGGTGGCGGCCCTGCTTCGCGAGCCACATGCCCAGCTTTCCCGACGTCGTCGTCTTGCCCGCGCCCTGCAGGCCGAGCATCAGCACGACCCGCGGACGCTTGGTCGTTGCCTGCAGACCACCTTCGGCATTGCCGAACAGGGCCAGCATCTCGTCCCGGACGATCTTGACGACTTCCTGCGATGGTCCGAGCCCGCGCAGCTGGTCCTTGGCGTTCGCGGCATCCATCGCGCGGTCGCGAACCCGGTCGACGAACGCCTTGACGACCTTGAAATTGACGTCGGCTTCGAGCAGGGCCAGGCGAATCTCGCGCAGCGCGGCCTCGATGTTTTCAGGCGTCAGCCGCGTTTCGCCGCGAAGCGTCTTGAAAACGTCTTGAAGCCGGGTGCTAAGGGAGTCGAACATGACCGCTAACCTGCTCTACCGCAAACCCTTATCGTAGCTGAGCGGCCGGAGCGCTGTCAAACGGCCGGCGGGATTTTACTTGGCGGTCATTTCGAGCTTGAGGGCCCGGAGTTTGCCGATGGCGTTCTTGAGCGCACCTGAGACCGCCCCTTGGGCGGCCGCGTCGTCACCCATCTCGCTGAAAGCCCGTTCGAGCACCGCGAGCGTCGTCTCCACTTCCGCAGTGGTGACGTCGAGCGATTGCCGGGCCAGATGCTCGACCAGGTCGAGGCACGCGCGAAGCAGCTCCGCGCCTTTCGGATCGGGTGAGGAGCTGCGCGCGGCAGCGCGCATGCCCGCCATCAGCGAATCGCGGCAGGCGTGAAGTTGGCCTTTGACAGTCACAGGAGTGTAATCGGCTGATCTATCGAAACTGAACCGCGCGATGGCGGAAATGGATCGTAGCGAACGCGGCGAGCGGCTGTCAATCGTCAGACCGACGACAGCTTGTGTCCCATCTTCTCTTTCTTCGTCTTCAGGTAGCGCCGCGTCGAGTCAGACGCCGGGATTTCGAGCGGCATCCACTCGCTGACCGACAGTCCGTAGCCTTCGATTCCTACAAGCTTGCGCGGGTTGTTGCTCAGCAGCCGCATCGATCGCACGCCCAGTTCCTTCAGAATCTGGACGCCGATACCGTAGTCGCGCTGATCCGCCTTGAATCCGAGCCGCTCGTTGGCCTCGACCGTGTCGAGTCCCTCGTCCTGCAGTTCGTAGGCGCGGATCTTGTTGGCCAGGCCGATGCCGCGCCCTTCCTGATTCAGGTAGAGCAGGACGCCGCGGCCTTCGGCGGCGATCTTGTGCAACGCAGCGTGCAGCTGCGCGCCGCAGTCGCAGCGCGCCGAATGGAAGACGTCGCCGGTCAGGCAGGACGAATGGACCCGCACCAGCAGGTCCCTGCCGTCGCCGATTTCGCCGCACACCAGCGCGGTGTGTTCCAGCTTGCTGATCTGATCCTCGAATACGTGCACTTCGAACTCGCCGTGTTCGGTGGGCAGGCGTGCGGTCGCCATCCGCTTGATCAGCGATTCGTTCCGGGTTCGATAGGTGATGAGGTCGGCCACGGTCACCATCAGCAGGCCATGCTTCTTGGCGAATTTGGTCAGCTCCGGCACGCGCGCCATGGTGCCGTCTTCGTTCATGATCTCGCAGATGACCCCGGCGGGATAGAGTCCCGCGATGCGCGCCATATCCACCGCAGCCTCGGTCTGTCCGGTCCGGACCATGACACCGCCGGTGCGCGATCGCAGCGGAAACATGTGCCCCGGACGAATCAGGTCTGCCGGTTTGGTGGCCGGATCGATCGCCGCGAGTACGGTTGCCGCCCGATCGGCGGCGGAGATGCCGGTGGTGGTGCGGCCCCGCGCTTCGATCGACACACAGAACGCGGTGTCGAATCGCGAGCTGTTCTGGGTCACCATCAGCGGGATCTCGAGTTCGTCGAGCCGCTCCGGCGTCATCGACAGGCAGATCAGGCCGCGGCCGTGACGCGCCATGAAGTTGATGACCTCCGGCGTGACCTTTTCGGCGGCAATGGTCAGATCGCCTTCGTTCTCACGGTCCTCATCGTCGACGACGATGATCATTTTGCCGTCACGGATGGCGTCGAGCGCGTCTTCGATGCGGGCAAAGGGCGAACCCTTCCTGACCGCGCCTTTGGCGATGTGCATGCGTTTCAATGTGTCACTTCTCCTGGACGCACGGTGTTGAGCGTGAGCCCGGCCAATTCCGCGACGCGAACGACGTACTTCCCCACCATGTCGCACTCGAGATTGACGCGATCGCGCAGCCGTGCGCGGCCAAGGTTCGTGTGCTCCATGGTGAACGGCACCAGCTGCACGTCGAAGCGATCCCCGCCCAGGCCGGCCACCGTCAGGCTGATCCCGTCCACCGCGATCGAACCCTTGTGCACGATGTAGGGCGCAAGCTGCGACGGGAAGCCGACCGTCAGCCAGTGAAAGTCAGCGTCGCGTCGCAATTCCTCGATCTGCCCGATGGCGTCCACGTGCCCCTGCACGAAATGGCCGCCGAAGCGTCCGTCGGCGCGCAGCGGGCGCTCGAGGTTGACCGCGTCGCCGTGGGCCACACCTCCCAGCGTCGTCACCCGCACGGTCTCGGGGCCGATATCCGCGTGGAACTCGCCCCGCTCGGCGAGAATCACGGTCAGGCAGACGCCGTTCACCGCAACGCTGTCGCCAGGTGTCAATTCGGGCGCGAGAGGCGTGGCGATTCGCAGGCGGAAACCGCCGGTCGTCGGCTTCCGCTCGATCAATTCGCCGACTGTTTCAACCAAGCCCGTGAACATAACCCTCGATCAACACGTCCGGCCCGAGAGACTCGACATGCCGGTCGAGCAGCGTCGCGGTGGAGAATGCCCTGTCGCCGAGAAGCGCCAGGCCATCATGGCCAAGCGCGTGCGGGGTCACGTAGAGGCGAACGAAATCGACCAGTTGCTCGTCCCAGGCCGCGGCATGCATGCCGGCGCCGCCTTCGAGCAGCAAGGAGCCGATGTGGCGCTCACCCAGACAGTGCAGCGCGGAGCGAAAACTGTCGTCCGCGACGGCAATCTCGGCCCCGCGGGCCTCGAGCGCTTGGCGAATCGCCGCCCGGTCAGCGGCCGGCGCCGTTGTCACGATGATGACAGGCCCGGCGTCAGCTGTCGAGAGGACTCTGGCGCTGGGCGGCGTGCGGAGGTGGCGATCGAACACCACTCGGGTGAGCGGCCGCTCGCGATAAATCCCGCGCACGGTCAGTTCGGGATCGTCCGCCAGAATGGTGCCGACGCCGACGCCGATGGCGTCAACTTCGGCGCGCAGCCGATGGGCATGGCGATTTGCCGCCGCGGACGTCAACGCCGTCCGCGCGCCGGGACGGCTGGCGATCCGACCGTCCAGGCTGGTAGCGGCCTTCAGCACGACGAAGGGCCGGCCCTCCGACATCAGCGTGAAAAATGCCTGGTTCAGCGCGGTGGCCGCTGGCGCACACAATCCCACCTCGACCGCGACGCCCGCAGCGCGAAGAAACGCGAAGCCGCGGCCGCTGACGAGCGGATTCGGATCCTCGACCGCGGCGACGACGCGATGAACGCCGGCGTCGACGAGCCGATGGACACATGGGCCGGTGCGGCCAAGGTGGCAACACGGTTCGAGCGTGCAGTAGAGCGTCGCACCGCTGGCCCGCGTCCCCGCCTCCGACAACGCGCGGACCTCGGCGTGCGCTTCGCCGGCCCGCTCGTGGTAGCCCTGGCCCACCACGACCCCATCAGGCGAAACGAGCACCGCGCCAACCAGCGGATTCGGGCTGGTCCGGCCACGGCCGCGCGCCGCGTGAAACAGCGCCCGCTCCATGTAGTCGCGATCTACCACTTCTCCTCGAACAGTCCATCGACGTACTCGTCCGCGCTGAACGGGACGAGGTCGTCGATCGCCTCGCCGACGCCGACGTAACGGATGGGCAGCTTGAGATCGTGTGCGATCGCCACGGCGACGCCGCCCTTGGCGGTGCCATCGAGCTTGGTGAGCACGATGCCGTTCACGCCGGCGACGCCCATGAACTCGCGCGCCTGCGTGACGCCGTTCTGGCCGACAGTCGCATCGAGCACCAGCAGCACTTCCTGCGGCGCACCCTCGACTTCGCGCGCGGCGATGCGCCGGATCTTGTCGAGCTCGTTCATCAGGTT
>DASXGC010000102.1:0-5447 GCA_036489235.1 Vicinamibacterales bacterium | reverse complement strand
ATCGTCGATCCGTTCACCGGCGAGACCATCGTCGAAGTGAACGAGATCATGAACGAGGAAACGTCCTCGGCGATTCAGGACGCTGGCATCGAGAAGGTGAAGATCCGGTCGGTGCTGACCTGCACGTCGCGGCGCGGCGTGTGCGCGAAGTGCTACGGCCGCGACCTGGCCACCGGCAAGATGGTCGAGCTCGGACAGGCGGTCGGCGTCATTGCGGCGCAGTCCATCGGCGAGCCCGGCACCCAGTTGACGATGCGAACGTTCCACATCGGCGGAACGGCGTCGCGGATTCAGGAACAGTCGACCCTCGAAGCGCGCAACGCCGGCACCGTCAAGTTCGAAGGGCTGCAGGCGGTGCAGGCGAAGGACGGCAACCTGGTGGTGATGAACCGCAGCGGTTCGCTCATCGTGCAGGACGCCAAGGGCCGCGATCGCGAGCGCTACCCGATCGTCTACGGCGCACGCCTCAAGGTGAAGGAAGGCCAGTCGGTCGAGCAGGGCCAGGTGATGGTGGAGTGGGATCCCTACACTTTCAGCATCCTCACCGAGGAACCGGGCCAGATCCGCTTCAAGGACATCCTCGAAGGCATCACGGTGCATGAGGAAGTCGACGAAGTCACCGGCCTGTCGCGCCTCATCATCGTCGACTCGCCGGACGAGAAGAAGCAGCCGGCGATGGAGATCAAGGGCAAGGACGGGAAGGTCAACCGCAAATACCAGATGCCGTCGCACGCGCACCTCATGGTGCAGGACGGCGAGATGGTGTCGGCCGGCGACATCCTGGCGAAGATTCCGCGCGAAACCACGAAGACCAAGGACATCACGGGCGGTCTGCCGCGCGTGGTCGAGCTGTTCGAAGCGCGCAAGCCGCGCGAGACCGCGGTCATCTCGGAAATCGACGGCGTCGTCAAGCATGGCGGCATCGTCAAGGGTCAGCGGAAGATCATCATCGTGCCGGACGAACCGGGTGCGGAGCCGCGTGAATACGCGCTGCCGCGCGGCGTCCATGTCAACGTGCAGGAAGGCGAGCGGGTTCGCGCCGGCGAGCCGTTGATGGACGGCCCGAGCAATCCGCACGACATCCTGAACGTCCTTGGTGAGAAGGCGCTGCAGGCCTACCTCGTGAACGAAATTCAGGAGGTCTACCGGCTGCAGGGCGTGAACATCAACGACAAGCACATCGAGACGATCGCGCGTCAGATGATGCGGTGGGTGAAGATCGAGGACGTCGGCGACACCGAATTCCTGGTCGACGAACAGGTGGACAAGTTCCGCTTCCTCGAGGAGAACGAGCGCGTGATCACCGAAGGCGGACGTCCGGCGCAGGGCCGGCCGCTGCTGCTCGGCATCACCAAAGCGTCGCTCTCGACCGACTCGTTCATCTCGGCGGCCTCCTTCCAGGAGACGACCCGAGTCCTGACCGAAGCGTCAATCTCCGGCAAGGTCGATCACCTGCGCGGCCTGAAGGAGAACGTCACCATGGGCCGGCTGATTCCAGCCGGCACCGGGTTCGAGTATTACCGGCACGTGCGGATCCCGGCGGACGAGCCGCCGCCGCCGCCGGCGTTGCCGCAGCCGAGCGACGACGAGCTCGAACTCGAACGCGACATGGAGTACTTCGTGGAGCCGGAGGAAGCACTGGGCCCACGGACTGGCGATCCACTGGCAGACTAGGACTTCAGGTTGAAGTCTGAAATCTGAGAGCTGAAATACGAAGGGCGGTGGTCGAAGGACCGCCGCCCTTTTTGTTTGTACGGCGTTCCCGTGCCGGCGGGCGTGCTAACATCCGGCGCCGTCGAGAGGTCATTCGGCAATTCCATGAGCGAATACTCCGTCGGCATCGAAGACCACTACGCGTGGGCCAATTTCGTCAGCGTCACCACGTCCGGCTCCGATGACATCCTCCTCGACAGACGACGGGTAGCGTTGCTCGGTCAGAACCTGACGGGTTCTCCGTATCATGGAGAAGCCGTCCACATGCCGCTTTCAGACGCCGAGAAACTCGTTCGCGAAGTGACGGCATCGGCCAACGCACACGCCAAATTGGCGCTGTCGGCACTGATCGCAGAGCTCGCGCCGGCCACCTGTCGCGGCATCGCGATTCGGGTACCTCCGCTTGCCGAATGGCCCCAGACCGTCGCCGAGGTTGAGGCGAATACCTGGATCCGGAATCGCGCAGACGGGATGATCTACCATCACGCGCTGACGCAAGCGGCCGCACAGCTCGACATCACGGTTTTCCATTTCGAGAAAGACACGGTTCTTGAGGCTGCGGCGCAGATCCGCGGGAGAAGTACTGACGATTTCGAGCGTCAATTGAAAGCGTTCGGAAAGAGACTCGGACCACCCTGGCGCCAGGGTCATGTTGTTGCCTGCGCAGCCGCGATCCTTGCGCACGTATCGGGCGCCGCCCGCTCGTCCATCGGACCTGCGACGGAGGGAGCATTGCCATCAAGAAGCTGACGCTACAAGCTGCCCGTAACCGGCAATCGTCGTTCGAGGGACGCATCACCTCGTCGCACGAAGCTCACGCCGAGTTCCGCGACAAGCCGACCGTCCTCGTCCCCGAATCGGTCGGCGGCGTGGAGCAGGCCCTTCAGCTCGCGAAGGCGGCGAATCGACGCGTATTCGTCAGAAGCGGTCGCAGCGTCTCGGCCACCGACGTGACCGGGGCGGCTGGCGCGCCGCGCGCGGCGGCGGCGGCTTTGAATAAATCAGCGGCCGCGGGCAAATCGCCCGTGATCGTCAGCCTCGAGGCGTTTCGAGACATCACCGTCGATAGGACCCGAATCGCCGTCGGAGCAGCCGCGACGACGGGCGATGTGGCCAGGACGCTGGCAGGCCGCAATCTCTTCCTGCCGCTGGATGACAACCAAACGCAGAGCGTCGCCTCGGGCGTGCTCAGCATGCGCGCGTCGCCTTTTCTTCGCAGCGGCAAGGGCCTCGGGCTCCGTCACGCTGTTGTAGAGGCCGTTGTTGTACCGACCGAAGGCGCCGGTGCGGGACGAGCGAAAACGCTCCGCCACAAGGCGCTCCGCGACGTTTTGGATGGCCGCCGTCCGGCGGTGATCACGACGCTGGTTTTCGACGCCGACGCCGCGAAGGCCGGCGAATCCGACCGCTGGACGTATGTGTGGACCGCTGTCTACGAAAAGCAGACGTTCGCCGCCCTGTGCGATGCGCTCTTCGGCGCTGGCGCGCCGAAATTCCCCGCACGCACCGACCTGAGCGTCCGTGTGACATCGGCTGCCTACTCGATGAAGCTCGTGATCATCCGCACTACCGGACACGGCGACACCAACGAGACCGAAGCCGTCGTCCATGCGGCCGTCGAGACGGCAAGGCTGGCCGTGCTCGAGTCGAGGAAGGTCGTGGACGGAACACAAAGCGAGAACGCGGACAATCCCCGTCGCGGCCCAGGTTCGAGCGTCGCCACCTGGGTGGCGACCGGACCGGGCGAGGCGGCGCAGGGTCAGATTCTGTCGCGGTTCGGCAGCAACGCAGCGCCCCGGCGATTCGCCGCGCTTCGGAACCCATTCCTGACTGCCGTCGACGTCGCGATCGGCGTCAGCCCGCGCACCGGCCGCAAGTGGACTCCCCGCGTTCGCGCCTGGGCAGAACTCCAGCTCGCGCCGGGAGGCGGCGTGATCGCCCGCGCGTCGATTTTCGACGCGGAAGCTGCCCCGAAATTCGCCAGGCAGGCGCGGGATCGAATGGCGAAAGCGATCCCGGCCGACAAGGCCTCGCCGCCGGTTGCGGTCGCGCGCGAATCAGTCGTTCGGCGAGGTAAGTCCCGCGCCTCCCTCCGCGGCGTCGCAGTCCTGCCGAACCTGGCTCCGACGCCGGGCTTCAACCTGGTGTCGAGTAACCGCCCCGGCGGCAACAAGATTCCAGGTTTCAAGGGTGATGTGTTCGACCAGGCGGACGGCGGGAGCTACGCGAATGCGATCCACCAGTACGCCGTCTCGTCCTACCCGCAAGCGGTCGTGGCAGCCCGCATGACCCCGAAGATGGTCGCGGTGGCTGAGGACGCCGCCGATGTGGCGCTTGCCGTCACCTTTGCCGCGACACATGGCCTCAAGGTCGTGACGCGTTCTGGCGGACACCAGTATTGCGGCCTCTCGTCGGGCGGCGCCGACACGCTGCTGATAGACATGGCGCTCTTCAACGGCGTGTCGTTCTCACCGTCCACAGGGACGCCGGCCCAGGTCTCGGTGGGACCTGGCGTCGCACTGAAATGCGTCTCGAAAGAATTGCGCGATCGTGGTGTGGTCATCCCGCACGGAGAATGTCCACTCGTGAACCTCGGCGGTCACGTGCAGTCTGGTGGTATTGGTCACCAGCTCCGCAGCCTCGGCGCCACATTGGACTGGGTTCGCTCGTTCAACATGGTGACGTGCGATCCGAACTCGCCGCCGGGAAAGGAAGTGTACGTGGAGCGCACGTTCACCCGGCCGCCCGCCGGCGGTGGCGGCGCCCAGCCGACCGATGACGATGTGTTCAGGGCGGTGCTTGGAGGCGGACCTGGCAGCTGGGGCGTCCTGACGGACATCACATTCGATTTGGTATCCGACGACACACATCCCGACTCGGCAGGTTATTCGTACGCATATCCGTACGCATTTCAGTTCGGCGACGCCAAGGAGGGTTTCCGCGCGGAGATGGAGTGTTTCCGGCAGTGGGCGGAACGGCAGAGTAGCGGCCAGTTGCCGCCGGGCATCGATCTCTTTCTCACTGTCGTTTCGGGCGACTTCCCGCGGCCCGCCGCACTGCTCGTCGAGACCATGTGCACGGACAGCGCCGGCCTGCCGGACATCCAGGCGGTCGTCGGAGCGGTTGACGCGGGGGTACCCTGGTGGGTGCGCCTCGCGGCTCATGTTGCCAGTTCAGTGAAAGGTGCGGAGCCGCTTTCGGTGATAGCAGATCAGGGCGTCCGCCAGATCGGCGAGCTGGGTTTGCCCAAAAGCGGCCGAGAGTTCGATCTGCCGTACAAGAAGTCGCTCCACATTTCGAAGGCGCCGTTCTCGGTGATGTTCCGCGATGGCTTCGTCGATCTCGTTAATGATGCGTACCACTCCGCCGGCCTGAAAGTCGTGTTCCAGGGGGTTATCGGTGGCGGCGAATTCGGCGCCAATGAGACGAAGCAGACGACTCACATGCAACGAAGGGACGCGCTCGTGCAGCTCGTCTTCGATGTGTTCTACGACGCAGGGTCCGAAGGTGCAGCCGAGAATTTCCAGACATCGATGAAGGGCTTGCTCGGGGAGTTCAGCAACGGCTCAGACGAGCGCATGTTCTGGGGCTCGTTCGAGGACAATGGCACAAACGGCGTTCAACTTGACATGAGTCTGCCGGCCACGCAGGATCTCTACTACGACTTCGGCGCCGAGTACGAGCGATTGCAACAGATCAAGGATTACACCGACCCTACCGATCTCTTCCACACC
>DASXGC010000063.1:0-9609 GCA_036489235.1 Vicinamibacterales bacterium | reverse complement strand
AGCGTTCGGCGAAAAGCGTACTGACCGAAGGTAGGCGGCAATCCACCGCCAGGCCTCGATCCCTCTTCACCGAACTCTGACCGCCGACCGCATTACGCCGCCCACGATCCGTTGCGATAGAGCGTCAGCGCGACGTCAACGTTCGACCGCAGCGTCTGGGCAATCGCTTCCCAGGTTTTCTCACATCGCAGCAGGGTCTTCCACGAATACAGATGCTTCGGCTTGTGGAAGTCGCTGTTGGCGATGTACGGGTAGTGCTTCAGACTAGTCACCGAGAACAGATCGTCGCGGTTCGCCGCTTCCCAGACTTCGACGAGTTCCGCCAGCCGCTTGCGGTGGTCCCACAGATAGCAGGTCCCGATTTCCATTCGCCGCGTCGTCCGGTGGTGCGGATGACAGGCGATACTCAGCGCGCCCTGACTGCGAATCGCGCGCAGGATGTCCTCGGCCGGCTGATCCGCGCTGATGTGCTCGCGGATGTTGAGCGCGACGATATGCGAGTTCTTCTTGCTGCGGATGTGATTCTGGGTGATCTCTGCGCCCGGCAGCACCAGCATCCCGTAGAGACGTTTGGCGCGACGCGCCTCGGCCGCGATGTCGTCGAGATAGGCCGCGAAACGATCCTCGGTGACTGAGAACTCGCGGCGGCCCAGCGTGATCAGCCGGCCGGCTCGCGCCAGCAGATCCCGCTTCATCAGGATGTGGTCGGTGATGGCGATGACGTCGAAACGGCCGGTTTTGCCGTAGAGATCGACCACCTCGCGCAGCGACAACCGGCCGTCGCTCCACCGCGTGTGGACGTGAAAATCACAAAGCAGGAACGGCTCGTATCCCGGCACGCTACACCCTCACATCCAGATGACGGTCGTCGGCGGGTCGATGACGCAGAATCTCGGACCAGAAGTTGCGCACGTAGAGGCCGAACACCGCGCGCTTCCCCATCGCACGGTAGCGCCGTGCCGAGGTCCACACCCAGCAATCGGTACACATCGCGACGCGTCCGATCGGGGTCAGGCGCCGGCCAAGATTGGTGTCTTCGCCGTGGAACTCGATGCTCCGATCGAAGCCGCCGATCGCCGTCAGCGCCTCGCGTCTGACCGCGAAGTTGCCGCCATAGAGAATCGCGCCGAGTCCAAGAAGGTCGTGCACCATCGCGTGGGTCGGGGGCGCCACCAGCACATCGTAGAGACGCACCAGCGTGCGGCCGGTGCGATCCCAGTCGTAGAACTTATAAGGCCCGGTGACCGCAATGGGCGCGTCCGGTCTTGAAAACCGCGCGTCCACGTGCTCGAGCCAGGTTATCGGCGCGCGGCAGTCGGCATCCACGTAGGCGACGATGTCGGTTTGCGCGAGACGGCGAGCGGTTTCACGCGCCACCACCAGCCCTTTCTCGGGCTCGTCCACCACGCGCACGCCGGGAACCGCGCACGCCACGGCGCGCGTCTCGTCGGTGCTCGCATTGTTGATGACCAGGATGTCGTCGGGCGGACGGGTCTGAGCCCGAAGCGAATAGAGACAGCCGGGAAGCAGAGCGGCTTCGTTATAGGCGCAGACGATCACGGCGATCGTCCGGCTCATCGTGCGGCGTTGCCCATCGACCGCAGCATAGACGGTCGATGTAACAGCGCCGCAGCGGCGAGATCACATTAGTGCGACGTTTTTTCGAGCGGCTCGAGAATGATGAACCAGCTCTCGCAGTCGGTCCGCGAGCCGCCGGCCATGGTGGCGGTAAACACCAGGTTGAGCGAGGGAATCTCCCAGCGCTGTTTGGCCCGGCCGCCGTCCATCGGCACGCGGAACGGCTTCAGCAGGTTCTCGGGCGAGTCGTGCTCGCGGTGCTCGTCCTGGACGCCCTTGAAGATGGCGAACTCGCGCCGGGGTCCCATGTGCACCTCGAATTGCCCGACGCCGTTGACGACGTGGTCGTAGACACGCTCGGCGTAGGAGCCGTCGTTTTCACGACATGACTGCCAGTTGCCTTCGAGGACTTTGTTGGTGTCGGCGGAGAACGGACGGAAGAGCTGAGCGGAGGCGGGTACCGCCGACAGCAGCAGCGCTGCGGCGGACCAACCGGTCACTATCCAGAGTGTTCGAGCCAGCGACTGACGCACGGTGCTCCCTTTCCCTGAAAACGCGAACGCACTGCGAGAATACCATTCTTGCTCCGGTTCGTTAACCCACAATTAACAACGGGGAAACAACGGCGCAATCTTCCACCACTACCCTCACCTCGGGGGTTGATGCCCAGACACCGCGTTCTCATCGTCGAAGACGAACAAGACATTGCCGGACTCATCAAGCACACGCTCGAGCGCGGCGGCGAGGCCGAAGCGCAGATCGTGGGATCTGGAGACGCCGCACTCAAAGCGATCGGCGAGCGGCCGCCGGATCTCGTCATCCTGGATCTGAACCTGCCGGTGCTCGGCGGTCTCGAGGTCTGCAGGATTCTGCGGTCGCGTGCGGACATGCCGCACGTGCCCATCATCATGCTGACGGCGCGCACCAGCGAGGACGATCGCGTCTCGGGCCTGGAGCACGGCGCCGACGACTACGTCACCAAGCCGTTCAGCCTCCGCGAGCTCAGCGCGCGCGTCCGCGCGGTCCTGCGGCGCGGCGTCAACGGCGCCGAGCGCCGACCCGGCGGCTACTCCGGCGAACATCTGGTCGCCGATTTCGATGCGATCGCGATCACGGTGGACGGCGAGCCCGTGCGGCTGACCCGCCGCGAATTCGAACTGCTCCACTATCTGGTGCAGAACAAGAACCGGGTGGTGTCGCGCGATCGGTTGCTCGAGCGAGTGTGGGGATACGAGCGGCTGGTCGAAACCCGGTCGGTGGACGTGCACGTGGGCCGGCTGCGCAGCAAGCTCCGCAGCGCCGGACGCCAGATCGAGACCGTGGTCGGCCTCGGCTACCGGTTTGTCGATTGACTGGCCCTTGAGCTGTCTCGGCTGTACAGTCTGTCTAACACGTTGCCCGCCGGGCGGGCGTGAGGAGGATTGTCATGGCAGAGCCTGCGCAGAGCTTTCAGAGCCACACCCGATGGTTTCCCCCGTTCCATTTCGTCGTGCTTCCGATCCTGTTCGCAAACTTCCTGTACCAGGGCTACCACGTGTTCGAGGCGCCTTCGTTCTACACGGCCTGGGGCCTGCTACTCGCGTTCGCCCTGCTGGGATTGGCAGCGTTGACCCGGCAGATGGTGATCTCCGTGCAGGATCGCGTCATCCGCGTCGAGGAGCGACTGCGCCTCCATCGTCTGGTCGCGGCCGATCTTCAGCCGAAGATCGACTCGCTCACCAGGGGACAGCTGATCGCGATCCGTTTTGCGAGCGACGCGGAAGTCGAGGGACTGGTGCGCGACATCGTGGCGGGCAAATACACCACGCAGAAGGACATCAAGGGTGCCGTGAAGAACTGGCGGCCCGACTACCTGCGGGCGTAGGTTATTTCCGCAGGCTGCGGAGGATCTTCGGTGTCAGCATCCAGCGCAGATCGCCGGGGCTGACCGGCGGCAGTTCGTCGAGATCGATTCGGCAGATCGCGCCCTTCTTGAACTCGAGCGCGTGTCGGGAACCGATCAGACGGGCTGAGAGCTCGCCGATCGACGGCTCGTGCCCGACCAGCGCGATGCGCTGACGACGGCCATGCTTTTCGAGGTCCGCGATGATCGCGGCGTACGAGCCGTCGGGAGCCAGCGAGTCGATATTGATGAGCGACGGGCGCGGCTCGAGCCCGCCGGCGACGAGTTCCGCGGTCTGCCTCGTGCGCACGAGTGGGCTCGTCAGGACGATGTCGATGGTGACGCCGAGATGGGCGAGACCGCGCACCGCCTTACGCATGCGGGACACGCCGTCGGGAGTCAGCGGGCGCTTGTTGTCGTCCGGCCACGCCTCGCTGCGCTCTTCGGCGAGGCCGTGACGGATCACGTAGAGCTCGTATCGGCCAGGCACCGTTTAGCTGGCCTTCATCCGGCGCGAATCGGCGCGCGCCGCCGTTCGTCCTTTGTCCACGCCGGACCACCCCGTCGCCAGCTCCACGATCGCGTCGCGCGAACGCATGTAACGCGCGTGCAAACGCCGGCAGTCGTTTTCGAGCGCGACGACCAGTGCGTCGAGGTCGCGCCACAACGCGAGGTTCGGTGGTGTCAGCGCGGCCTGGACGCCTCGGACGCGGTCGAGCAGCACGGCGAGGTCGTGCATCTGGCCGAGCAGATCCTGACTGCGACGGAGCTCCCGCAAGGACGCTTTCGCCGGGTCGCCGCCGCCTTCCGCGAGCAGTTCGGCCGCGTAGCGCAGTTTCTTCGTCGCAATCCGAACGGTGTGCAGGCGCTCAGGCATGTAGACGGCGCCCGCCTCGGTAACCGACGTGAGCAGGTGCGCTGCGCGGCGCGCCACGCGCGCCTCGATGACCCAGCGCCAGCTGCGATCCGCGTGCGTCGGCTCGACGTGTGCGGCGTCGGCCAGCTCGGCGACCACACGACGCAGCTTTCGGGCTATCCGTTGCATCTCGTCGACCGGCACGTGAGCGGCAAACCGCTTGCGCGCCGCGTCGCGCTCTTTGGCGACGACCATCCCAACGCGGCCGATCGCGACCGATCGCTCCGCGCGCGAAAGGTGCAGTTCGTCGAGCACGTGGGCCAGCACATCCAGTTCCCGCACCACGCCCAGACGCCTGGTGATCTTGCGCAGCCGCTTGCCCAGTTTGTGGACCGCCGCCGCATGCTTGACGTGCAGTGTGGGCAGCATCTCGCGCAGACGCCGCGACGCGACCCGGGCACGGTGGATCGACGACACATCGCCCTGCTCCACACCAGGGAGAGTTTTGGTAAAGGTATCGAGGCGTTTCTTCAACAGGGCGGCGCGGGCGGTCGAGACGGGCATTTTTGTCAGGTCGTAAACAATCATTATAGTTAGAACAGGACAGCGATGCGCATTGCGGCTATCGACATCGGCACCAACTCGCTGCACATGATCGTGGTTCAGGTGCGGCCCGACCTGTCCTTCGAAGTCATTGACCGGGAAAAGGAAATGGTCCGTCTGGGGGCCGGCGGGCTCGATGGCCGGGCCCTGACTCCCGAGGCGATGCACGCCGCCCTGCAGGTGCTGTCGAAATTCAGGCGCCTGGCCGAATCCCATAAGGTTGACGAGGTTATCGCCGTCGCGACCAGCGCGACCCGGGAGGCCGAAAATGGCGGCGAGTTCCTACGCGCGGTCACGCAGCAGACGGGCATTCGCCCACGAGTGATTTCGGGTACTGAAGAAGCGCGTCTGATCCACCAGGCAGCCGTCTACGGGGTCAGCGGGTCGCGCGACGCAGCAGTCGTCATCGACATCGGAGGCGGCAGCGTCGAAGTGACCCGCGGCGCGGGGTCGACCATCGAGCTCGGACGCAGCTTCAAGCTCGGTGTCATCCGGCTGACCGAGCGCTTCGTCAAAACCGATCCGCTGGAGTCGCGCGACGAGCGCAAGCTGGTGCGCCACATCGACGCCGAGATCGGCAAGTACCTCAACCAGATCGCGCGCGCAGGTTTCGACCGCGTCATCGGGACGTCGGGCACGATCATGAGCCTCGGCGCCGTCGCCGCGGCGGCCGGCGGACAAGCGCCCGGCGCACCGCTCCGCAATCGCCGCATTCCGGCCAAAGAGCTACACGCGATGCGCAAGGAGCTGGTGACGCTCGACCTCGAGAAGCGCCTGCGCGTGCCCGGCCTCGAACCGCGCCGCGCCGACCTGGCAGTGGCCGGCGCGATCCTGCTCGATGAAGTGCTGAAGCGGCTCGGCGCGCAGGAGCTCACGCTCTGCGACCTGTCGCTGCGCGAGGGTCTGGTCCTCGATTACATCGCACGACACCGCAAGCAAATCGCGCAGGCCGATCGCTACCCCGACGTCCGGCGGCGCAGTGTGTTCGAGCTTGCCGAGCGCTGCAACTACTGGCCGGAACACTCGCAGCAGGTCGCGCGGCTGGCGGTGGCGTTGTTCGATCAGACGCGCGCGATTCACGGCCTCACCGATCGCGAGCGCGACTGGCTCGAGTATGCCGCGATTCTGCACGACGTCGGGGTGCACATCAGCTACGAAGGCCACCACAAGCACTCGTATTACCTGGTGAAGAACGGCGACCTGCGCGGCTTCGAACCGGACGAAATCGAGACGATTGCCCTGGTCGCACGCTACCATCGCCAGGCGACGCCGAAACGGCGTCACGACGGCTTCCGTGATTTGCGGCGCCGCACGCGGCGCGCGGTGCGGACGCTGGCGGCGATTCTTCGTCTGGCAGAGAGTCTCGACCGCAGCCACGCACAGACGGTCACCGGCCTCGAGCTCCACGATCGCGGCGACGATGATCTGCTGCAGTTGCGAACTTCGGGAGACGCCGAGCTCGAGCTCTGGTCGGCGACGCGTCACGCGGTCCCGTTCGAACGCCTGACCGGCAAGCCCCTTCGCATCGAAGTGAGCCACAACGCTTATGCTGAACAACCTCAAGCAACCCCACGAGTACCCGGGCAAACTGTTCGTCGTCGAGGGAATCGACGGGTCGGGGAAGACGACGCAGCTCGGCCTGCTGGCGAAGTGGCTGGCGGCCGAGGGTCATCGCGTGTTCGTCACCGAATGGAACTCGTCCGCGCTCGTGAAGGCGGCGACCAAGACGGGCAAGAAGAAAAACGCGCTGACCCCGATGACGTTCAGTCTTCTGCACGCCACCGACTTCGCTGACCGCCTGCTCTACAAGATCATCCCGCCGCTCAAGGCCGGCATGATCGTGCTCGCCGATCGCTACGCCTTCACCGCGTTCGCCCGCGACGCCACCCGCGGCGTCGATCGGCAATGGGTCCGCGAGCTGTACAGCTTCGCGGTGCGGCCCGACCTGGCGCTGTATTTCAAGGTCCCGATTGAAACCTCGGTGGACCGGCTGCTGGCACGGCGGGTGAAGCTGAAATTCTACGAGGCGGGCATGGATCTCGGCTGGAGCGCCAACCCGACCGACAGCTTCCGGATGTTCCAGGGCCGGGTTCTGGACGAGTATGATGAGCTGGTGACCGAATTCGGGATGGAAGTCATTGACGCCAGAGGCAGCATCACCGAACAGCAGCGCATGGTGCGCGCGGTGATCGCGCAGCATCTGGACGTGAAGGCCGTGGTGATGTCCGATGACGAGCTCGTCTGACGCGCCGAACGAAGGCGCCAGCGGCAACGGCCACGCCGGCCGTTACTACGGGCAGGGCATCCCGTACCTGCCGCTCCACGCCTATCCCGGCAAGCTGATCGCGGTCGAAGGGACCGACGGCGTCGGCCGCAGCACCCAGATTCAGCTGCTGCGCGAGTGGCTCGAGGTGCAGGGCTACGGCGTCATCGAAACCGGCTGGACGCGGTCCGAGCTGATGCAGCCGACCATCGAACTGGCCAAGTCGAGCAACACGCTCAACAAGCTGACCTTCGTCCTGCTTTACGCGACGGACTTCGCCGATCGCCTCGAAAAGGAAATCATCCCGGCGCTCAAGGCCGGCTTCGTGGTGCTGTCGGATCGCTACATCTTCACCGCGCTCGCGCGAGCCGGCGTGCGCGGCGTCGATCGCCAGTGGCTGCGCAGCCTTTACGGCTTCGCGATCGCGCCGCACATGGTGTTCTACCTGAATATCGATGTGAAGACGCTGATCGGACGCGTGCTCGAATCGCGCGGCATGGATTTCTGGGAGTCAGGCATGGACCTGAAGCATGGCGACGACATCTACGACAGCTTCCGCACCTATCAGGGGCGCCTGCTGAAGGAGTATGCGTCGATGGGCGACGAGTTCCATTTCCGCACCCTGGATGCGCGCCGCTCGATCGATCGCATTCAGGACGAGTTGCGCAAGCAGGTCGGCGCCTTCCTCGCCGACCCGCCTGAGAGAACGCCCGAACCGGCCATCACGCCACTTCGGCCTGCGCCTTGAACGCCTCGAGGAGGCCCGTCCATCCGCCCTGTCCGCTGACGCCAGTCCGCATCATTTCGGCGCCGGGGCCCATCCGCTCGAAGTGACGATGTTCGAGATCGACGCGGGTGCTGCCGCCCGCTTCGCGAGTGAAGCGGATCTCGACTTCGCTGGCCTTCGCGAGATCGGGCTGATAGCCCCATTCATGGGTAATCTGCCAGGCCAGTAAGACCCGGTGCGGCGGATCCCAAGCGAGAACCGTTCCCCAGTCGGACTCGGAGCCGTCCTGCTGCTCGGTGTAGCATCGGCCGCCTGGCTTGCCTTCGAGAACGCTGCGCTTCATCGGCGACTTGCCAATGTGGTGGCTGCGCGGCCACCACGTGTCGAACCCTTCGGTGAACACCGCGAACGCATGTTCGAGGCTCGCATTCACCGTCACACTTCGCTTCACCGACGTATCAACCACGCTTGCCATCGTGTCCTCCCTTTTCGTGTAAGGCGCGCTCCTCCGCCGCCTTCTTGAAGGCGGCGAGCGCGTGATTCCAGAACCGGTCGAAGTAGTCGCGCAGCGCATCCACACCCGTTGGGTCCAGTTCGTACAACCGCCGGTTGCCGCTCGGCCGATCGACGACCAGGTGCGCCTGTTTCAACACGCGCAGGTGCTGAGAAACGGCGGGCCGGCTGATGGGGAACCCGCTCGCGAGTTCGCCGACTGGCAGTGGGCCACGAAGCAGGCGCTCGAGAATGGCCCGGCGGGTCGGGTCGCCGAGCGCGTCCATCTGCGCATGTGTGTAAGTCTGCACTTACGGTAAGCATAACCTTACCAAGTTCTAGAAGTCAATTTAACTCCACGGAAATGTTGCAGGCCCCCTCGTTCGCTATCGTGAGGCGTGATGTCGACGATGACCGAGAGGCCTCGTGGGATACCGACGCCGGCCCCGACAGGCGGTCCGGACCCTGCACCCGGTAGACCAGCCAAAATCGACGTCTCGAAGCTCGACTTTTTCTATGGCGCGCGGCGTGTCCTGGAGCAGATCACTGTCCAGGTGCGGCCGAACGAGGTGACCGCGCTCATCGGGCCGTCGGGCTGCGGCAAGTCCACTTTTTTGCGATCGCTCAACCGCATGAACGACATCGTGCCCGGTGCCCGCGTCACCGGCGCGGTGTGCATCGACGGCAAGGACATCTACGCGCCGGCCGTCGACGTCGTCGATCTGCGGCGGCGGGTCGGCATGGTGTTCCAGAAGTCGAATCCGTTTCCCAAATCGATTTTCGACAACGTCGCGTACGGCCTGCGCATCAACCGGCTCACGCAATCGCGCGAGGAATTGCGCGGACGCGTCGAGTCCAGCCTCAAGTCGGCGGCCCTTTGGGAAGAGGTCAAGGATCGGCTGCACACGTCGGCGCTGGCACTGTCAGGCGGACAACAACAGCGGTTGTGTATCGCCCGCGCGCTGGCCGTGGAGCCCGAGATCCTGCTGATGGACGAACCGGCATCGGCGCTCGACCCGATCGCCACCCAGCGGATCGAAGAGTTGATCTATCAACTCAAGAGCCACTACACGATTGTGATCGTCACGCACAACATGCAGCAGGCCGCGCGCGTCTCCGACGTCACGGCTTTCTTCTGGCTCGGCAAACTGGTCGAGTGCGACCGGACCAACAAGATTTTCACGGCGCCCTCGGAGAAGCTGACGGAA
>DASXGC010000453.1:0-2499 GCA_036489235.1 Vicinamibacterales bacterium | reverse complement strand
GCACCGCCGTCGAGCCGAGCGCCAGCGACAGCAACAACACGGCGGCGAGCAACACCACCAGCCCGACGAGGATCAGTGCTTCGCGTTTGTTCATGCGCTACCGCGCCGGCACCTGCATGTACCACTCGAACGCGTGATCGGCCGCCAGAGCGGGATGGAAAATCTTCACCAGATCGGCCAAAAGCACATCGGGATTGCTGACGCTGCGCGACCAGTAGTCGTTGGCGCCCTGCGGCGTCTGGCGACGTTCGTACACCCAGACCTGTCCCTGCCGGTACGCCTTGAACGCCGCATATCGGGGTTCATCGTCGAGCATGTCGGGGAGGTTTTTCCAGCCGCCACCATTGATCCAGACGTCGGCGTTGGCCGCACGCAGGAGCTGCGCCTCGAGATCGACAGCGAATGCCGCGACCGAGGTGTTGTCCGCCCACGCATAGCGGCCACCGGCATCCTTGATCAGTGCCGCGACATACGAACGGCCGCCCGCAACCGTGAACTCGCCGCGTGAACTGCGGCCGGTCATCACCAGCGGACGCGTAGCCGCCGGCTGGGCAACGGCGCGGCGGCTCACGGTCTGGTAGCGATTTTTCATCGCACTGTATTGTGTTTGCGCACGACGCTCTTCGTTCAGGAATACGGCGAGGTACTTCAGCCACTCGGCGCGACCGAGCGCGGTCGGTTCGAGCCACTCGGTGTTGGCGACGACCGGCACCCCGGCATTTCGAATCACGTCAAGCGTCGCCGTCGACGTGCCGCCTGCCATCAGCAATGACGGTTTCGCCGCCACTACGCGCTCGACGTCGATCACCAGGCCGACCTTGGCGAACTCGATCACCTTTCCCGCCTTGATCCGCGCGGCGGCTCGTGGATCGGTGACCAGGTCGCCCTGCGAGACGCCGGTCAGCACATCGGTGCGATCGAGATCGGCAAGCAGAGAAAGGTGGGTCGTCGAAAAAACGAAGAGGGACGTAATCGGCACGGTGACAACCTGCGCCGCGGCGAGGTCGCCGGTCAACTTCGGCGCGGGCGCACCGCACTGCACCAGAAGATAGCGCTCGGCCGGGCCGCCCGGATACCCTTCCTTGACCGTCACCACTTTGTAGGACTTGCGGTACTCGACGCTGAAGGTGGTCGCGTCCTCGATCGTGGCTTTGTCGGGGAAATAATCGGTCGCCGCATCGAACCGATCGACGCAACCGGTCGTGTGGTTGGCGGCGGCGGCGGCCGTCAACCACACCACGTTCGCGGCGGCAAGCGACGCGATCGACGCGATCGACGCGCCCAGACACATCGCCCACCGGCAACCGTTCGCCATCATTCCAGGAAGATCATCACGGCACATTGCCTTCTGCTCAGCGGCCACCGAACGTGAGCGCGACTCCGGTCCGGGCGCCGCGGGTGAGCGCCGGGAATCCAAAAGCGGAGAAGTAATCCTGATTGAGCAGGTTTTCGACGCTCAGGTACCAACGGACGCTGGGCACGATTCGGTACGACGCGCTGAAATCGACCTTCTGATACGCCGCGTCCAGGTCGTGATTCGGCAGCAGCATGCTGTTGCCGAAGTAGCCGTCGGTGATGAACGTGCTGTCGTCTGCCTTGCCTGAGAAATACGCGGCAACCGCGACCTGCGCCGGTCCCTTCGCGACCGTGACCATCAGGTTGCCAAGATTCGATGGCCGGCGAAACGGCGCCGCGCCGACCAGCGGACCGAACTGGCCGATCGGCACATTCGGAAACGCAGGGTTGATCGCTGGCGCCAGCGCGCTGCTCGCGAACGATTTGGTGATCACGGCGTGCAAATAGGTATAGGAACCGATCACGCGAACCATGGGTCCGAGCTTCACTTCGGCCGAGGTTTCGAGGCCTCGCGCGTAGTACGACGAGGAGTTGACGTAGGCGCCGAACTGGCTCGCCGGCAGCGAACTGGCCGGGATGCCGAGTTGCGGCAGCACGCCCCTGCTCACGTACTCGATCAGATCCGAGAACTGGTTGTCGAAGTACGAGACACGAGCCCGGGCCCGCCCGGCCCAGAAGCCCTGTTCGACGCCGGCGTCGAAGCTGCGATTGCGCTCTGGCCCAATCGGTTCGAGACCAGACAGCGCAGTCTGCGAGCCACTGCTCTGCACCAGCGCGTAGAGCGACGACTGTTCCTGCGCAATGCTCGGCGCCTTGATTCCAGTACCGGCGTTGAGGGTCAGTTTGGTGTCGCCGAACATCTCGGTCGGCGACGGATCGCGCAAATAGGCGGCAACCGAGACGCGCGGCGTGACTGCCGACTTGAAGACCGCGTTGTGATCGTAGCCAAGGCCGGCGTTGATGAACACCTGGTGGAGTGTGAGTCGCGCTTCCCCGTACACGCCGCCGTTGGTCCGAGTGGTCGTCGACGGGACGCCGTCGGCAAGCACCGTCGAGCCATTTTCGTGTTCGAGGCGTGCTCCACCAGAGAGGTCCAGGATGTTCGAGACGTGGGCAGTGGTCTGACCGTAGAGTCCGCGACGA
>DASXGC010000258.1:0-4232 GCA_036489235.1 Vicinamibacterales bacterium | reverse complement strand
CGGTCGTGATCGTCGGGTTGGCAGTCACCGACGCGAAGACACGATAATTGAGTCGGCCGACCGCATTCCCGAGCATGGATAGCGGGACGGTCGTCGCCATCGTGTCGGTCCCCAAACTGATGGAGGCCGTGCCTACCGGCGTGTAGCAGTTACCGCCGCCGGCACAGGATGAAAGATTGGCTTGTTGGATAAAGGCTGCGGTGGATACGTAGAGACTAATCCCGTAATCGATGCCGTAGCCGGTGTTGACGAACCCGGTCGCCGGGTTTTGATCGGTATCCAGCAGAATCGTCGCAACCGTGGACGGACTGAGCGTGCCAGGCGCGAATTGGAACGTCACCGTCAGGTTGCCACCGCCAACATCTACAGTGCCGCGAATCAAGTCGGGGGGCGTTGGCACGGCCGCTGAGACGACCGCATCGCCGGCTGCATCGGTGACCTCTGCGTGGAAGGTATTGACCGTGCTGCTCGGCATGGTCGAGGAGCTGCCGCACGCGGTCGCAGCCACTAAGACGCCGATGAGGAAGGATAGGCGGCGCAACGTTCTCCACGTTTCTTAAGGCCGGTGGCAAGAGCCTCGCAAACTCTGCGCCGGTTGTCAATGCGACATTCTGAGCTTGGGCCCGGCGGGATCAAATTCATCCCGACTGGGAGTATCCTCGACCGCTGAACCACTAGGCAGGAAACGTCGCGGAGAATGTCACGTCCTCCGAAGATCACGTCAACGTCGAAGCCGCCGTGGCGCTGTGACCAGTGGGGTAGCCAGATGAGCGTGAAAAGGATCGTACCCGACATCAAGTCGAAGCACTTCGACGCCAGCCGACAGTTCTACGTCGAGGTCCTGGGTTTGGAAGTCGCGATGGACATGGGCTTCATCGTGACATTAGTGTCGCCGAGCAATCCGACTGCTCAGGTGACTCTGATGAGGGATGATGATTCGTCGTCGATTCTTCCGCAGATAAGCGTCGAAGTCGCTGATGTCGACGACGTTCATTCGCGTGCGGTCTCGCGTGGGCTCCATGTCGTGTATCCCCTCACGAACGAACCGTGGGGTGTCCGGCGATTCTTCGTGACCGATCCGAACGGCACCGTCATCAACGTGATGAGTCATATTGGAGGAACCAAATCAGACTAGACCATCCGAGCCGCCGCTGAATTTCAACTATGGCTGAAACTTCCGAGGCGGACCGGGTGCTCCCAGCCAACCATCGAGACAGCGTTTCAAAAAATTAGTGGGGCCGCACATTCCCTGCGAACGGTTTCGGGATTTGCCAGAAACTTAGCCAAACCTTAGCCACGCAGACTGCATCAATTTCGTCACGCTCGAAGAGTCGGAGCCGGCGTGCGACTCCGGCAACCTCGGAAACGTCGGCCCGCTGACGACCGCGAGCGGTGATTACTTCTGCGGCGCCAAGGCGTCGAGTTGCTGCACCACGTCCGCGACTTCTTCGCGGGCCTTCCGCTCGGCTCGGTGATATTGGGCGGCTTTGACGGACCTGATGGCTCGGGTGACAAGCTCGCCGATTGGGACAGACAGACGCAGAGCTTCGCCACCTGAATCCGGAGTCTTGAATGTGAAGATGCCGAACTGATGAGGCGTCTCCGTCGGCTCCCACAAAGGCGTCTGCATGTCGAGCGCTGGAGGTGACGACAAAGCAGTGCGGATGCGATCCAGTGTGTCAGGTGACGGCGGCGACGGCGCTGGCGGCGACTGGGCGAAAACCATCGCGGGAAACAGGACGGCGATGCACACGAGCAGCATCCGCATACCGCAAGTTTAGACGAGAATGGACCACGCGTCGTCGAGGCTGTTCCATCAGGGCTTTGTGTGGACGATGGAGATTGAGCCCGACTCATCGAGTCATTTTTGACAGGAGGTTGTATGAGGCTGACACCCTGCACGGCTCTTGCGACTTGTGTGGTGCTATTCGGTGTCGTGATGTTTGGCGCCGTCCGCGCCGATGCGGCCGATCCCTGCTCGATGCTGACTGCAGGTCAGGCGGCGGCGGCTTTGGGCGTGCCGCAAGCCAAAGCCTCGAGCGGCGCCAATCGGTGTATCTGGACGCCAACGAAATACAAACAGGGAGCTGGCGAAAGTGTGACGATTATCCTGATGGACGAGAAGGGATTTGCGGCTCAGCGTGCGCGTCCGGACGTCAAGCCGGTTGCCGGCATCGGAGACGCGGCAGTGCAGAGCACGAGGGTTCCGGTGTTGACCGCGAAGAAGGGGAACGTGTATTTCTCCGTATCGGTGCATGGCTTGCCGATCGACCAGACGATAGCCGTGGAGCAGTCGCTGGCCAAACAGGTCATTCCCTGAGCGAGCACGGCGGCCCTTCTGAAACGGCGGTAGCCTTATGAAACCTCAACCATCAGACGACGTCACGCGGGTTGTGCTGCTGATCCTGCTGATCGGGCTGCTGCTGGTCGGCAGCTTCTGGACGCTGCTGCCGTTTCTCGGCGCCCTGGTCTGGGCGGCCACGATCGTGGTCGCTACCTGGCCCCTGCTGCTGCTCGTGCAGCAGAAGACCGGGGGACGACGTCCGGTCGCCGTTTTCATCATGACGGTCCTGATCCTGCTGGCGTTCATCGTCCCTCTGGCGGTGGCGATCAACGCGCTGCTACGCGCCGGTGGAAGCCCGGCGCTGCTGCAGGACTTCATCGTCCGTGGCCTCGGTGAGCCGCCGTCCTGGATCGCCCGCGTGCCGCTCGTTGGCGATCAAGTCACCGCCCGGTGGCAGGAACTCGCCGCGGGCGGACCGCAAGCCATAGCCGATTTCGCCAGGCCGTATGCGCGCAGCGCCGCCGCATGGGTGATCTCGATCACCGGAGGCATCGGCCGGTTGATCGTCCAGTTCGTGCTGATTCTGGCGCTGACCGCGATCCTCTACGCGCAGGGCGAGACGGCGGCAGGCGGAGTGCTGGCATTTGGACGGCGCATCGGCGGCGGGCGCGGGGAACGGGTCATCCGCCTCGCCGGCCAGGCGATTCGCAGCATCGCACTCGGCGTCATCGTGACGGCGCTCGTGCAATCCGTTCTCGCCGGCGCCGGGCTGTGGGCGAGCTCGGTGCCGCATGCCGGGCTGCTCACGGCGATCATGTTCGCGCTGGGCATCGCGCAGCTCGGGCCGTTGCCCGTCCTGATCCCCGCGATCGCCTGGTTGTACTGGAGCGGCAACGCCGTCTTCGGCACGGGCCTGTTGATCTGGGGGCTGCCGGTCGCTGCGCTCGACAATGTGGTCCGTCCGATTCTCATCCGTCGAGGTGTGCAGCTGCCGATGTTGCTCATCATCGCCGGTGTCATCGGCGGGTTGATCAGTTTTGGCGTGCTTGGCCTCTTCATCGGGCCGGTGTTTCTCGCCGCCACCTATACGCTGGCGCGTGAATGGATAGCCATGCCGCCGGACGAAAGCGAGGGCGCGCCGCCTACTTTCCGCTGACGACCGGCAGCGAGATGAAGCTCGCTGCCTCCGGGCTGTGATAAATCCGCTGCGTCGCCTTCACGTAGTCCGCCGGACGCGCGAAGAAGATGTTCGGGACGAACGTCTGCGGATTCCGGTCGTAGAGCGGGAACCAGCTCGATTGCACCTGGATCATGATCCGGTGTCCCGGCTGGAATACGTGATTGACGGTCGGCAGGCCGAACGTGTATTTGAGCGGCGTGTTCGGCGTGATCGCCTTGGCGGTGGTGAAGCTCTCGCGATAGCGTCCACGGAAAATATCCATGGACACACTCAGCTGATAGCCGCCCATCTCCGGCTGGCTCGGTACTTCGTCCGGATAGACATCAATGACCTTGACCACCCAGTCGCTGTCGCTGCCGCTGGTGGACGCCATCAGGTTCACGATCGGTGCGCCGGCGACGTGAACCGGTTCGGTGAGCGGCGGGGTCACGTACGACAGGACGTCGGGGCGATCGGCCACGAAGCGCTGGTCGATCAGCAGCCAGCGCTGCCACACTGACCCGTCCGCGAACCGCGCCGGACGCGGAACATAACTCACCGGCTTCGCCGGATCGGACACGTACTCGTCGAACGACGTCCGGGCGGCTCCGGCCGGCGACGGTCTGCTGAACGACAGGCCGAAATCGCCGGTCAGATAAAGCGGCTTCGATTTAGTGGCACAGCCGTCGTCGCAGGCCTGCGGCCACTGCTTGAACCGATCCCAGTGATTCTCGCCGGTGTTGTAGATGAACACCGGTGGCGTGTCCGCCTTCGGCGCCCCGTCTTTCA
>DASXGC010000238.1:0-20694 GCA_036489235.1 Vicinamibacterales bacterium | reverse complement strand
CAGCGCAATCACCATCAGAATGGCGGCGAGACCGGCGTTGAAGCGGAAAAACTTCACACCGGCGTCGCGTGACACCAGCGCCAGCGTGCAGACGATGCCGACGCCGAGATGGGCGAGGAAGAGGAAGAGGACGGTAGCTAGGGACATACGACGAGGGCTGGTGCGGCCGGTGCGCCAACAGAGCGGCGGGACTGACGGCAGGCGGGTCTGTTCGACCTGCCTGCACCGCCAGACCCGCCTTGGCCCTACCTGCCTCGGTTCATCCCAGTCGCTTGTTGATCGCCGACCAGTTGACGACGTTCCACCAGGCGCCGATGTAATCGGGCCGGCGATTCTGATACTTCAGGTAATACGCGTGTTCCCACACGTCGATCCCGAAGACGATCTTCTTGCCTTCCATCAACGGGCTGTCCTGGTTCGCCGTGCTCTCGATCACGAGCTTGCCGCCCGCGGCGATGACCCACGCCCAGCCGCTGCCGAAGCGGCCGACACCGGCCTTGGCGAACAGATCCTTGAAGCTATCGAAGCTGCCGAACGATCCGTTGATCGCATCGGCGATCGCCCCGCTTGGCGCGCCGCCCGCATTCGGCCCCATGATCTGCCAGAACATCGAGTGGTTGGCGTGGCCGCCGCCGTTGTTGCGGACCGCCGTGCGAATGTCCTCCGGCACGGTGTTGATGTCGCGCAGCAAATCCTCGACGCTCTTCGACTGCAGCTCGGGATGCTTGTCGAGCGCGGCGTTCAGGTTGGTGACGTAGGCGTTGTGATGCTTGCCATGGTGAATCTCCATGGTGAGCTTGTCGATGTGCGGTTCGAGCGCATCGGTCGGGTATGGAAGAGGCGGAAGCGAATGAGCCATCTGACGTTCCTCCTTGTCGCGTCGATCGGGACGGTACAACCGGAGGATCGTACTTCAGGCGCTAGTGGATCGACAACATGCGATCGAGGGCGACGCGCGTCCAATGCTTCTGGTGGTCCGGGACGACGATGCGGTTGTGCACCTCACCCGCGACCAGGCCCTCGAGCACCCAAAGCAGATGATTCGGCGACACCCGGAACATCGTCGAACACAGGCAGCCGAACGGATCGAGCGACAGGACCGTTCGGTCAGGCTCGAGCTGGCGCGCCAGCCGATTGACGAGGTGGAGCTCAGTGCCCACCGCCCAAGTCGAGCCGGCCGGACTCTCGCTGATGGTCTTGATGATGTATTCGGTCGACCCGGAATCGTCCGCCGCCTGGACCACGTCCCACGGCACTTCGGGATGGACGATGACCCTGACGCCGGCGTGCTGTGCGCGGACCTGATCGATCTGCCGCGGGGTGAAGCGCGTGTGCACCGAGCAGTGCCCCTTCCAAAGGATGATGCGCGAGCGCTGCACGTCCTCGGGCTCGAGACCGCCCCAGATTTCGTTCGGATCCCATACGACCATCTGGTCCAGCGGCACGCCAAGCGCGTAGGCCGTATTCCGACCGAGATGCTGGTCGGGAAGAAACAGCACGCGCTCTCCGCGAGCCCAGGCCCACTTCAGCGTCGCTGGTGCATTCGAAGATGTGCAGACCGTGCCGCCATGCTCGCCACAGAACGCCTTAATCGAGGCAGCGGAATTGATATAGGTGACCGGGACGATGCCGATCCGGCTAAAGCCGGAGGCTACATCGGGCGGCGCTACACCAGTCCGGCTAAAGCCGGACACTACATCAGACGACGTCGCATCCGACGGCGCGTAGTGTCCGGCTTCAGCCGGACCTGACTTCGCCGGACCCGCGCTGCCCAACATCTCGTTGAGATCGGACCAGCACTGCTCCAGCTGCTCGGCGTCCGCCATGTCCGCCATCGAACACCCGGCGGCGAGGTCCGGCAGAATCACCTGCTGCTGGTCGGTCGTGAGCACGTCCGCGCTCTCGGCCATGAAGTGCACGCCGCAGAACACCACGAATTCGGCGTCCGGACGCTCGCTGACATGACGCGCGAGCTTGAACGAGTCGCCGGTGAAGTCCGCGAACTTCATCACCTCGTCGCGCTGATAGTGATGTCCTAGAATCACCAGGCGGCGTCCGAGCGTCGCCTTGGCCGCGGCAATCCGGCGATCCATTTCCTCGTCGGACAAGCCGAGGTAGCGCTCGGGCAGCTGCTGCCGCTCCGAGATGTGCGCTTTTTCGTATTCAGTAATCAGCGGAATGAGCATGTGATTCGGGACGCGAATAACGGCGCGATGGTTGGGCGCGGATGTGGGCCGACCAAGGTCGGCCCCTACGCAGACCCCGACGTTCTATGCGGGCGCGGCGTGAACGACGTTGTACAGCGTGTCGCGTTCGACCGGCTCGCGTCCGGCAGCACGGACCAGCCGCTCGAGCTGGCGTGTAGTCATCGCCTCCGGCGTGCGCGCTCCAGCCATGTGATAAATCTTCTCTTCCTGCACGGTGCCGTCAAGGTCATCCACGCCGTACCACAACGAGGTCTGTGCAACTTCCACGCCGGTGGCGATCCAGAACGCCTTCACGTGCGCGATGTTGTCGCACATCAGCCGCGACACCGCGTGGACACGCAGCGAGTCAGCCGCGGTCGGCGCCGGCAGCTTCCGCATCTGGTTGTTGTCGGGATGAAACGCCAGCGGGATGAACGCCTGGAAACCGCCGGTGTCGTCCTGCAGCGCCCGCGCCCGCATCATGTGATCGACCCGTTCTTCGTTGGTCTCGATATGCCCGTACAGCATCGTCACGTTGGTACGCATGCCGAGCTGATGCGCGGTGCGGTGGATTTCGAGATAGCGATCCGACCCGCATTTGTCGTGTGCAATCTTCTTGCGGACTCGATCGGCAAAAATCTCGGCGCCGCCGCCGGGCAGCGAGTCCAGCCCGGCCGTCATCAGCTCGCGCAGGACCTGTTCATCGGTCATCCCGTAGAGATCCGCGAAGAATGCGATCTCGACGGCAGTGAAACATTTCAGATGAATGTCTGGACGGATGTTCTTGAGACCGCGCAGCAACTGCGTGTAGTACTCGAACGGCAAGTCGGGGTGCAGGCCATTGACGACGTGCACCTCGGTGAGCGGTTGGTGGGCGCGGCTGCGCAGCTTGTCGAACACTTCCTCCAACGTCATCGTGTACGCGCCATCGTCACCTGGCTTGAGGCGCGCGAAGGCGCAGAACAGGCAACTGGCGACGCAGACGTTGGTCGCTTCGAGTCTGATGTTGTAGTTGTAGAACGTCTTGCCGCCATGGCGTTTCTCGCGCTCGCGATTGGCCAGCCAGCCCAGCGCCAGCAGGTCCGGGCTCTCGAACAGACGGACGCCGTCGCTCAGATCGAGACGTTCACCCTGATCGAGCTTGTGCGCGATGTCGAGCAGACCGGCGGAGGCGAGGCGTGACTGCACTGTTCTATGACGCGGAAATCTGGCGTAAGCGGCCTGAAGGCATGTTACAAAATGCCGTCGGAGGACACAACCTCTGGCTAGCAGGGTGGCCTGATCCACGACAATGATGAAACCAGCGGCCAAATGATTCAGACCACATATCCGGAACGCATCGTCTGCCTGACCGAAGAGACGACCGAGACGTTGTACCTGCTCGGAGAAGGCGACCGCATCGTCGGCGTGTCGGGCTACACGGTGCGGCCACCCGAGGCGAGGTTGAAGCCGAAGATCTCCGCGTTCATCAACGCCAGGTTCGACAAGATCGAAGCGCTGAAGCCGGACCTGGTGCTGGCGTTCTCAGATCTTCAGGCCGACCTGGTCGCGGAGTTGATTCGCCGAGGCATCGCCGTTGTCACGTTCAATCAACGGTCGGTCGCCGAGATCATGCAAATGATCCGGATGCTGGGCGGGCTGATCGGGTGTCAGGACAAGGCGGAAGCGCTGACCGACTCGCTGAGCGCGGATCTCGATCGCATCCGGGCCTCAGGCGACGCGTTCCCGCAGCGGCGTCGCGTATTCTTCGAAGAATGGGATGAGCCGCTTATTTCCGGAATCCGGTGGGTTGAAGAGCTGGTCACGATCGCCGGAGGTGCGCCGATTTTCCCGGAACTGGCGCGCGCCGGCCTCGCGAAGGATCGCATCGTCGATCCGGCGGAGGCGGCGAGGCGGGATCCAGAGGTCATTTTCGCATCGTGGTGCGGCAAGAAAATGAAGAAGGCGACGATTCAGTCACGGCCAGGATGGGACCGCGTCAGTGCGGTCCGCGACGATCGCATCTACGAAATCAAGTCCACCTACATCCTGCAGCCGGGCCCGGCCAGCCTGACCGACGGCGTCCGCCAGATTCACGAGATCCTGGCGGCGCTCCCGTAGCGACGCGGCGCGCGGTACTACAAAAACAGCGGCGCGGTTACTGGTGGAACGATTCCGCTGGCGCGGGCGCGGTCGAACAGCACTTCTACCGCGCGGCGGCCTTCCGGGCCGAGGCTCACGGAGTATTCGTTCACGTACAGATCGATGTGCCTGTACATGACGTCCTCGCTCATCTCCTGCGCGTGCGCCCGGACGTAGGGCAAGCTGGCGGAGCGGTTGGCAAACGCATATTCGACACTGCGCCGCAGCACCCGATTCACCGCATGCTTCACGGCCTCCGGCAGCGCGCGCCTGACGACGATGCCGCCGAGCGGAATGGGTGCACCGGTTTCGCCTTCCCAAAATTCACCGAGGTCAACGATCTTCTGAAGCCCCTTGGCCGCATAGGTGAATCGGTTTTCGTGGATGATCACGCCGGCGTCGAACTCGCCGTTCAGCAGCGCCGGCTCGATCGCTGAGAAGACGAGCGGTGTTTTGTCCCGGGCCGCCGGAAACGCCAGGCCCATCAGGAAATTTGCCGTCGTGTACTTTCCGGGAATCGCGATTCGCAGGCCGCCGGCCGCGACCTCGCTGGATGCGATCGAGCGCTTCGAGATCAGCAACGGACCGCAGTTCCGGCCGAGCGCCGAGCCGGCATCGAGCAACACGTAGTCGCCGGCGCAGTAGGCATAGGCGTGATAACTCAATTTCGTGACGTCAACGTCACCGCCGAACGCCGCCGTATTCAACGCTTCGACGTCAGCCAGACGAACATCGAACTCGAGGCCTTCGAGATCGATGCGCCGATTCACGATCGCATCGAACATGAAGCAATCGTTTGGACACGGAGAAAAACCGAGCGAGAGCGTGGTCACGACTGATTCAGGATGTCCAGCGTCGCCTGCCCCAGTCGCTCGATCGCTTCGGCCATCTTCCACGCAGCAGGATTGCGGGTTTCCACGATGTTCGAAACGGCGCGGACCTGAGCGAACGGGACGTCCTGGATGCGACATGCGTACATGAACGCGGCGCCTTCCATGCTCTCGACCTGAGGCGCAAACCGCTCGCGGACCGCGGCGATCGACGCCGCATTGCCGTGGACGGTATTGACGGTGATGCCGCTGACGTCGGGCAACTGCTCGAGTGCGGAATTTGCCGGCGGCGCCTCGTTGACGAATTCGTATTCGCAGGGCAGCTTCATCTCGTCGATCGGAAGAAATCGGTCGCCATCTTCGGCGCCCAGCTCCGCGATTCGATCGGAGGTGACGTGGACTACTGTCCCCGGAGTCAACGCGGAATCGAACGATCCACAAACCCCGACGTCCAGCACGAAGTCATACGACGCCTGCGCGAGAACGTGCGCACACCACGCCGCCGTTGCCACCATTCCCACACCGGTCACCAGGACATCAACCGTCCTGCCGGCGTATGTAAAGCTGCGCATCTGCAGACTGTGCGCCGGCGCTTCAGAAAACGCCGTCAGGATAGGCGCGATCTCGCTGGTGGTCGCGGCAACGATTAAAACGCGCATCGCTCGACGCTCACAGCGGTCGCAACGCCGCGGCTAGCACTTCGCACCAGGCACCTCGCACAGGCGCATCGCACCAAGCACTTCGCACCAGCACGCCGCCCGCACGTAGCACCTCGCACCCGTAACTATCAATCCACATCATCGTCAGCGGTGGCGACGGCGTAAGGCTGCGTTGCGCGCTTGACGACGATGGTGAGGCCGAAGAGGACGAGGGCACTGGAGGCCGCCAGGCCGAGGTAGATTCCGAGGCCGACGTCGGCCTGTTCGGAGGACACCATAGGGGTGTTCTCGACGATCGCGAACGCCTGGGAGATGGTCAGGGCGCGCTCACCGGCGGTCTGCGGCATCACCCGCCAGGACAGGAACATGATCCCGAGCGAGAAGAGTCCGATGATGAGCAGCGGGTGGCGTGAGTTCTTTCTGGTGACGAGGCTGAGGAGCGCGAGAATCGCCGCGAGGGTACCGAGTCCGGCAACCCAGATCGCCGCCGTGTCCGGAACGCCTGTCATCGATACCCCACCGACGATGACCCACGGCAGAAACGCGCTGACCGCAAGAACGAGCCCGGCGACCAGCGGGACGAAGTATGCGCGCATGCCGGGCCGAAAGATGCTGGGCATTTCAGACTTCTAACCGTGCGTCTCTTTCCATTCCTCGTACCACGCCATCTGGATCGCTTCGAGCTTCGACTCGTTCGAGATCTTCGGGTCGTCGTCGAAATCGTCCAGGGCGAGCACGCGGTCGCGGAGATCGGTGAAGCGCACGGTCAGGGGATCGACGCCGGGAAACTTTTCCGCGAGCGCGATGCCGATGTCCTCTGAACTGGTCCACTTCAAGGCGTCACCTCCTGCGGCTTACGCGTCTTGGGGTCCGACTTGCCCAGTTGGATGCCGCCGCCTTCCTGCACGTAATTTCGAGTGTACATGGGCAACTCGCAGACGACATCACCGGAAATCACGGCCTGGCAGCCGAGACGCGATTGCGCGGTCAGGCCCCACGCCGTGTCGAGCCGATCGGCCTCGTCGTCCTGCATCTCGCTGAGGTTCTCGGCGCCCTGGCGGATGATGACGTGACAGGTCGTGCACGCGCAACTGCCGCCGCAGGCGTGCTCGAGGTGGACACCGAAGTGTTTGGCCAGATCGAGAAACGATTCGGGTTTGCCATGATTCGAGTACGGCACCTCGCCGTGTTCGAACTCGATGACCGTCTCTTCGCCGTCGATGATGTATGTGACTTTGGGCATATTCTCACTCGCTCGGCTGAAGCCTCGCGCTACATTTCGTCTACGTTCTTGCCGGTCAGGGCGGCCCGGACCGAGCGGTTCATCATCACTTCAGCCAGGTGCTGTGTGGCCTCGTTCAGTGCATGGGTCCACTTCTGAATCGTCTCACGATCGTTGGACTTGATCACCATCTTGAGGCCGGCCAGCACCGATTCAATCTTCTGCCGCTCGCCGGCGGCGAGCTCGCTGTGCTCGACCTCGGCAAAGTCCGGCGCGCGCAGCGACTTCTCGGTGGCGTGAATGACGGATTCGGCTTCGTTGCGGGCTTCGACGACCAGCCGCGCCGCGATGTCGGCCTCGGCATGTTCGAAGGAGTCGAGCAGCATGCGCTCGACTTCCTCGTCGGTGAGGCCGTACGAGGGCTTCACTTCGATCGTCTGCTCGATGTCGGTGCGCTCTTCGCGGGCGGTGACGCTGAGGATGCCGTTGGCGTCGATCTGGAACTGGACCCTGACTCGCGGCATGCCGGCCGGCATCGGCGGAATCCCGCGCAGCTTGAATCGATGGAGGGAACGGTTGTCGGCGACCAGCTCACGTTCGCCCTGGAGCACGTGGACGTCGACCGCGGTCTGGTTGTCGACGGCGGTGGTGAACATCTCGGTGCCGGTTGCGGGAATCGTCGAGTTGCGCATGATGATCTTCGACACCACGCCGCCCATGGTTTCGATGCCGAGCGAGAGCGGCGTCACGTCGAGCAACAGCATGTCGCGGTTGCCCGAGATCAATATGTCGGCCTGGACCGCCGCACCGAGCGCGACGACCTCGTCCGGATTCAGCTCGCTGTGCGGCGTTTTGCCGAACAGGTCGGCGACCGCGCGACGGACTGCGGGAATGCGTGTCGATCCGCCAACCAGGACGACCTCGTCGATCTGCTTTGCCTCGAGGCCGGCATCGGCCAGCGCCAGGCGGCAGGGTCCCAGCGTCCGCTCGATGATCGGCTGGATGAGCGCTTCGAATTCCACTCGCGTGATCTGCTCCGTGTAGAGCAGTCCACCGCTGCCGTCGCCGACACGAATGTCGGTGGCGTCGCGGTCGGAAAGATCAAGCTTCGCCTGGATGACCGCCTTCCGGATTTCCTGAATCGATTCCGCCGAGGGCCGAGCAAGCTCGGCCCCTACACTGTCGGTACCCGGCTGTAGGGGCGGAGTTTGCACCGCCCCGATCCCTGACGCTTGCTCTGCCCGGACCCCTGACACTTGCTCCGCCCGAATCCCGGACGCTTGCTCCGCCACGATTGCCGCCAGCACGCGATCCATCAACAACACATCGATATCGTCACCGCCAAGATGGGTATCACCGTTGGTAGCGAGCACTTGGAACACGCCGTCCTCGACCCGGAGGATCGAGATGTCGAACGTGCCGCCGCCGAAATCGAATACGGCGATGAGGCCGGTGTGGCGTTTGTCGAGGCCGTAGGCCAGCGACGCCGCGGTCGGCTCGTTGATGATCCGCAACACCTCCAGGCCGGCGATCCGTCCGGCATCGCGCGTCGCGGTCCGCTGAGCGTCGTTGAAGTAGGCCGGCACGGTGATCACCGCACGATCGACTTCGTTGTCGAACTCGCCCTGCTCGGCGAAAAACGCTTCGGCGCGCCGCTTCAGCTCGCGCAGCACGAACGCAGAAATCTCAGGCGGAGTGAACTCGCGATCGCCGAGACCAATCCGCACCACACCGCCGGCATCGCCGCTGACGCGAAACGGAAAGTGCTCCGCCTCGTGCTGCACGTCTTCCCGGCCCTTGCCCATGAACCGCTTCACCGAGTACGCGGTGCGCTGCGCGTCGGTCAGCAGGCGACGTTCGGCCTCTCGTCCGACGTGGATGGTGCCGTCCGCCGCCGCCGACACGATCGACGGGACGAGCGCGTCCCCCTGGTCGTCGTGAATCACCAGCGGGGTGCCGTCCTTGACATAGGCCACCAGCGAATTCGTAGTGCCGAGGTCGATGCCGACAACCTTGCTCATATCAAATCTCGCAGCCCTTCGAGTCTCTGGCGCCGTGTGCGTCGATGCACTTCACGAACTCATCTCCCGCTCAATTCCTGCCAGCAGGTTGGCGATGTAGTTTTTTTCCAAAAACCGGTCGCGCAGCGATTCGAGGACGGCACGGCGATCCGCTTCGGGCGAACCGGCATCCACGAGTGCGTCCCAGCGTGCGCCAAGCGCCTGTAGTTCGGCTTCGTGCTCCACCCGCCTGGCCTCGATCGGCTGCCGCGCGCGCTCGAGCCGGTCCCGCCATTGCCCGGCTCGCGCGTCGCGAGCCTGTCCAACAACGCTCTCCCGTTGCTCGCGAATCTCGTCGAGCTCTTCGTTCAGCGCGAACACTTCCTCGAGCAGTGCCGGCGGCACCTGGCGCGACGCTTCCCGCTCGTCTTTCGGCGCCAGCCCTTCGATCTTCAGCAGATACTCGACCCGTCCGCCCGGCTGCTTCAGCGTCCTGTAGGCGTCGTTCAGATACGAGGATCGTTCGAGGCTGGCGCGCTTCTCGGCGGTGGTGGCGTTGTGGAAGAAGTCCGGGTGAAACTGCCGGCTCAACTTCCGGAAGCGCTGCTCGAGGTCGTCGGCGGCAATGGTCAGCTTGCGCGGAAGTCCGAGGAAGCTGAAGTAGTCGGCCTGGCGAGGGAGCGGCAGAATCTTCGTGCACTGCGGACAGAAATGCGCATCGAGCGGCGCGCCCGCGCCGCAATTGCGGCAGGCTTGCAGCGTCGGGGTCACGCCCCGAACGAACTGCCGCAACCGCAGGAGGTCTTCGCGTTCGGGTTGTTGAACACGAAGCCCTTGCTGATCAGATTGGTGTCGTAGTCGAGCACAGTGCCGTTCAGGAACAGCAGGCTCTTCTTGTCGACGAAAATCTTGGCGCCGTCCGGACCTTCGAACACTTCGTCGCCAAGCCGCGCCTGACGCTCCCACGCAAACGTGTAGCTCAACCCCGAGCAGCCGCCGCCCTTGACGCCGACGCGCAATCCGCCATCGTCGATGCCCTGCTTGGCCATCAAGGTGCGGATCTTACGAGCGGCGCCGTCGCTGATCTGAATCATAAAAAGTCTAGAGACCGATCCTCTAATTTCAGACCGTCGCCCGCGTCTCTTTCACGGCGGACGTTGTCTCTGCCTGTTTCTTCTTGTAGTCGGTGATCGCCGCCTTGATCGCGTCCTCGGCCAGCACCGAGCAGTGGATCTTGACCGGCGGCAGACTCAGCTCGGCGACGATGTCGGTGTTCTTGATCGCGAGGGCCTGGTCAACCGTCTTGCCCTTCAGCCACTCGGTGGCCAGGCTGGAGCTGGCGATCGCCGAACCGCAGCCGAACGTCTTGAACTTCGCATCGTCGATGATGCCGGTCGCAGGGTTGACCTTGACCTGTAGCTTCATGACGTCGCCGCACTCCGGCGCGCCGACCAGGCCGGTGCCGACGTTGACATCGTCTTTCGGCATCGAGCCGACGTTGCGCGGGTTTTCGTAGTGGTCGATCACTTTGTCTGAATAAGCCGTTGTGTGTCCTCTGAAGATCGGCGATTTTCGATCGCCTGATCGCCGATTTTTAGTGACTATCCGTCTGCCACACCATCGTGGATAGGTCGACGCCTTCCTTGGCGAGTTCGTAGAGCGGTGACATGTCGCGCAGCTTGGTGACCACCGACGTCAGCTTGTCGGCGACGTAATCAACTTCTTCCTTGGTGGACCAGCGGCCCAGGCCAAATCGAATCGACGAGTGCGCCAGATCGTCGCCGGCGCCGAGCGCCTTGAGCACGTACGACGGTTCGAGACTGGCCGAGGTGCAGGCCGACCCGGACGATACCGCAACGTCGTTGATGCCCATCAACAGTGATTCGCCCTCGACGTAGGCGAAGCTGATGTTCAGGTTGTGGGGCAGCCGATGCTCCATCGAGCCGTTGATGTAAAGCTCGTCGAGCTGGTTGTGCAGTTTCTGATTCAGGTAATCGCGCAGATCGCTGAGCCGCTTGCTTTCGGTCGCCATTTCCGCCTTGCAGATTTCCGCCGCCTTCCCGAAACCGACAATGCCGGTGACGTTGAGCGTCCCCGAGCGCATGCCGCGCTCGTGCCCGCCGCCGTCAATCTGCGCCGACAGCAGCACGCGGGGATTGCGGCGCCGGACGTAGAGCGCGCCTACGCCCTTCGGGCCGTACATCTTGTGCGCGCTGATCGAGGCCATGTCGACCTTCAGGTCGTTGACGTTGAACGGGACCTTGCCGACCATCTGCACTGCGTCGGTGTGAAAGAGAATCCCCTTCTCCTTCGCGATGGTGCCGATTTCGACGATCGGCTGGATGACGCCGATCTCGTTGTTCGCCGCCATGATCGAGATGAGGATGGTCTTGTCGGTGATCGCCGCCTTCAGGTCGTCCAGGCTGATCCGGCCATCCTTCTGAACCGGCAGATAGGTGACGTGGTAGCCGTCCTTCTCGAGGCGCTTGCAGGTGTCGATGATCGCCTTGTGTTCGGTGACCGCGGTGATGATGTGGTTGCCCTTCTCGCGGTACATCTCGGCAACGCCCTTGATCGCGAGGTTGTCCGACTCGGTGGCGCCGCTCGTGAAGATGATTTCCTTCGGATTGGCGCCAATCAGATCGGCAACCTGCTTGCGTGCCTTCTCGACGGCCTCTTCCGCTTCCCATCCAAACGGATGGTTGCGGCTGGCGGCATTGCCGAAGTGCTCGCTGAAATACGGCAGCATTGCCTCGACCACGCGCGGATCGGCCGGCGTCGTCGCGTGATAGTCCATGTAGATCGGAAGTTTGATTGCCATCGTTTTCTCTCTCGGCGGGACTCAAAGGCCCGCCCTACATCTGCAGTAGCGCGGCCCGTTCAGGGGCCGCGTTTATAAATGCGAATGAAACACAGCCGGGCGCGCCGGCGTCGGCGGCGGCGGCACCTGCGGATCCGCCGCGAGCTCCGCGATCGTGCACTCCCCCAGCGCGCTCAGAATCCGTTCGCGCACGCGCCACAGCGGATCGCGCACGTTGCATTTGGCGTACTGTTCGCACTGCCCTTCTTCTGTCGAACAGGCAGTGACCGTGACCGGGCCGTCGATCGCCTGAATCACGTCGGCGACCGAAATCTGGGTCGGCACGCGACCGAGCTGATAGCCGCCGCGCGTCCCCTGCTGCGACGCCAGAAGCCCGCTCCGCACCAGGCGCTGCAGTACCTTCGCCATCAACTCGATGGGGATGTCGTACAGCTCCGCGATTTCGCGCGCGCTCGACGAACTGCAGGTCCCGCGAACCGCCAGATGTTTCATGGCGATGAGGGCGTAATCCGCTTTTTTTGAAAGCCTCAACATATCCGACCGCTACAGTCGTATATTAGCATACCGTTCGACGCCCCAGACACCGATCAGTACTTGGGCTGGCTGGGATCGACTTTGTCGATCCAATCGAGGATGCCGCCCTTCAGGTTCAGAACCCGCTTAAACCCAACCGAACGAAGGAAATCGGCCGCTTTGGCGCTACGTCCGCCCATCTTGCAATGGACGACGATTTCGGCCTCGGGGTCGAGTTCGTTATAGCGCTTTGGCACATCGCCGAGCGGTATCAGCGTCGAACCGGCAATTTTATTGATTTGATACTCGTTGGGCTCGCGGACGTCGACGATTTTGAGCGTATCGCCGCGGTCCAGCCGCTGCTTGAGCTCGACGGATGTGATTTCGGTCGCGTTGTTCACGGTCAAAGGCTCCGGTGCGGCGGGCACGACGCCGCAGAACTGTTCGTAGTCGATCAGCTTGGTGACGGTCGGGTGAGTGCCGCAGACCGGGCAATCCGGATCCTTGCGGAGCTTCAGCTCGCGGAAGCGCATCTTCAAGGCGTCGTAGATCAGGAAACGGCCGATCAGCGGTTCGCCGATACCCATGATCAGCTTCACGGTTTCGGTCGCCTGGATCACGCCGATGATGCCCGGCAGCACACCCAGAACTCCGCCCTCGGCACAACTCGGCACGAGTCCCGGTGGCGGCGGCTCCGGATACAGGCAGCGATAGCACGGACCATCTTTGGTGGCGAACACCGACGCCTGGCCCTCGAAACGGAAGATGCTGCCGTAGGCATTCGGCTTGCCGAGAATCACGCACGCGTCGTTCACGAGATAGCGGGTCGGAAAATTATCGGTACCGTCCACGATGATGTCGTACGGTGCGAACAACTCGAGCGCATTTTCCGACGACAGCGCGGTGTTGTAAGTCTTGACCTCGATCTCCGGGTTGATGGCGAGCAGCCGATCCTTCGCCGAATCGAGCTTGGGACGGCCGACGTCCGGCGTACCGTGCATGATCTGTCGCTGCAGGTTGCTGAAGTCCACGGTGTCGTAGTCGACGATGCCGATGGTGCCGACGCCGGCAGCGGCGAGATACATGCCGGACGGCGATCCCAGTCCGCCGGCGCCAATCAGCAGCACCTTCGCGGCCTTCAGCTTGCGCTGACCGTCGACGCCCACCTCCGGCATGATCAGATGCCGGCTGTAGCGCTTCACTTCGTCGTTGGTCAGCTCGGCGCCCATGCGTCCAAGGCCGGACGTCTCCTCGACAGCGGGAGATCCGCCGGCGACCGACGGGATGATGCTGACGGTATCGCCCGCGGCGACCGGCGTCGCCTCCTTCTGCAGATACCGGATGTCATCGTCGTTCACATAGATATTGACGAAGCTGCGCAGCTTGCCTTGCTCGTTGTACAGGTGAGCTTTGAGGCCGGAGTGTCTCGTCGTCAGATCGGCGAGCAGTTCGCCTACCGTAGCGCCGGCCGCGTCAACGGAGTCCTGCTTATCGGTGTACGGCCGGAGCGGAGTCGGGATGAGAATTTTCGCCATGATTCAGACTGCCCTCTTCGAAACTCGAACGATCGTCTTTCAGGTACCAGACCGTCATCGCCTCGGCGACTGCCGCCGCCACTGCCACGATGATGTATGCGAACGTCGGCCACGCGTGATCGAGATCGAACTGCGACGGCCGCGCCGGATGATCCGGGTGTGAGTGATAAAACCCGAGCAGTTCGCCGCCCAGTTCGGTGGCGCGCGCTTCGGCGAGCCGGTAATCGGACGGCCGCACCAGAAACCGCCGCCGCGGTCCTTCTTCGGTCGTATTCGGGAGCGCCACCACGTCGCTGACGTGATCGTCCTTGCCGATCAACGCGCCGCAACATTCGTGCGGGTAGGTTTCCTGACCGTGGAGCCGAATCGCGCGATCGACGGCTGCCGTAATAGTTAGACGACGCTCACTCATCGGCGGTCCAGAATTTTTCGTTCAGATATTTTTCGGCGCCGTCCGGGAAGACGGTGACGATGACGCCGGTGTGGAGCCGGCTCGCGACGTCCAGCATCGCGGCGACCGCAGCGCCTGACGAGATTCCCGCGAGCAATCCTTCTTCGCGGGCCAGACGCCGCACCATCTGGTACGAGCGCTCGGTGTCGATCCGCAGGTCTTCGTCGGCGAGCGTCGGATCGTAAATGCCCGGCACGATCGCCGACTCCATGTGCTTCAGTCCCTCGAGACCGTGAAACGGCGAATCGGGCTGAAACGAAATCAGTTTGATGCTCGGGCTGTATCTCCGCAGCCTCCGTCCGGTACCGACGAACGTGCCGCTGGTTCCGAGACCAGCGACAAAGTGAGTCAGGCGACCGCTGGTCTGCTCGATGATCTCGGGCGCGGTCGTGTCGTAATGCGCCTGCCAGTTCGCGGGATTGTTGTATTGATCCGGGTAGAAGTAGCGGTCGGGATCCTCCGCGAACAGCCGCCGCGCCTCGCGGATCGCGCCGTCGGTACTCTCGAGCGGGCTGGTCAGCGTCAGTTCCGCACCAAGCGCTTTCAGGATCAGCTTGCGTTCGGGACTGGCGTTTTCGGGCAGGCAGAGCCGGACTTTGTAACCGCGCGCCGCGCCGACCATCGCGTAAGCGATGCCGGTGTTGCCCGAGGTCGCGTCGAGAATCGTACGGTCGCGGGTGAGCTTTCCCGTCGCCTCACCGTCCAGGATCATGCGTGCCGCGGCGCGGTCCTTGACCGACCCGCCCGGATTCTGCCATTCCGCCTTCGCGTACAGCTCGACGCCTGGCGTCTGGCGCTCGAACTGGTGCAGGCGCACCAGCGGCGTGCGCCCGATCATGTCCAGAACAGACGAACCGGGTGCGCGCGTGAGTACTGACGAGGCTTCCGGCAGTGTCATTTTTGATATACGACCGAACTAGTCCTGATTTTACCAACCCCGACAACCCTGTCAAACTGACGGCCACCTCGTGCAGACCGAACCCGACATCACGACCCGCATAGGCGGGTGGCTCTTCCGGCACCGCTCTTCGATTCCAATGCCCTTCGTCCTGGCGATTCTGATCATCCCCGCCGGCGAGGCGTGGACTTCACCCGTCATAGTTGGGGCCGGCGTAGCGGTCACGCTCGCCGGGGAGGCGATCCGCTTCTGGGGCGTGCACCACATCGGCGTCATCTCGCGCACCCGGAGCGACCGTCTCGGGCCGCTGGTGGACACCGGGCCCTTCGGCCTGGTCCGCAACCCGCTCTACATCGGCAATATCCTGCTGTGGATCGGGTTTGCGCTGACGGCCCGGCTCGTGTGGCTGGCGCCGGTCATCCTCGTCCTGCTCGGCGCCGAGTACCACGCCATCGTGCGCTGGGAGGAACAGCTGCTCGAGTCGAGGCGTGGTCAGGAATACAGGGACTATCAGTTCCGTGTGCCGCGATGGATCCCGACCTTTCAACGCCGCGATCGCGGAGGACGAGGAGTCTCTGAGGGAGCATCCGTTGGCGCGACTCTGTTCAGCGAACGTGGAACCTTGCTGGCGATAGCGGCCGGCTACCTGCTGCTGTGGATGAAGAACTAACTCTTTGCTTTCGGCTTTGAATTCTCCTCGAGTGTCCGCCACAGATACCAGGACGCGACCGAGCGGTACGGCTTCCAGGCCTCGCCAATCTTGTGGATTCGCTTTGAATCCGGACGTTTTCGCAGGCGATACAGCCGCTGCATCGCATTCATGATTCCGAGGTCGCCGGCGGGCAGCACGTCGGGCCGATGCAGACGGAACATCAGGAACATCTCGGCCGTCCAACGCCCGAAGCCTTTCACGGCGACCAGACGCTCGATCACCAGATCGTCCGGCAGCGATTCCAGTTCGTCCAGATTGAGCCGCCCGTCGGCGATTCGCGCGGACAGATCCCGCAGGTAGCCGACCTTCTGACCGCTGAGACCGACGCCGCGCAGCACCGTATCGCTTTGTGCCGCGATCGCCTCGGCACCGGGAATTCTGCTCTCGGGAAACAGCGCGACGAAGCGGCCGAAGATGGTCGCCGCCGCCTTGGTGGACAGCTGCTGACTGACGATTGCCCCGATGAGCGCGGTCAGATGATCAGTACGCTGGCGGTCGGCCATTCGACAGTGGCCGATGCGTTTTATTGCCGCGCCGAGAATCGGGTCGCGCCGCATCAGGTGGCGGCGCGCCTTGAGGTAACCGTCGGCGGTCAAGCTGACCGCGACCTCCGAAGTGCCTGGCTTCGATCTCGATCGGGTCAGGGCTCGCATACGATCCTGAATCCTATGCTATAGGCGTAGGTGTCGGGTGGCACTTTATGGCGATACGCGCATCGCAGCATCGACACGTCGTAGTTCATCCACGATCCACCACGGACGATACGGAGGTGGCCGGATTCGGGGCCGGATGGATCGCGGGTTTCGCCGACGGCGTAGTAGTCGGCGCCGTGCCAGTCCGAAATCCATTCCCATGCGTTTCCGCAGATGTCGTAAAGCCCGTACGCATTCGGCGGATACATTCCGGTGGGACGGGTCCCGCGCTGACGCTTGACCGTCGCGTCAGTCAGAAAATTGCATCGCGATCCGTCGATCTGGTTGCCCCACGGGTAGCGCTGCCCTTCGATTCCGCCGCGCGCCGCTTTTTCCCATTCCGCCTCGCGCGGCAACCGGACCACGCGGGCGATCTCGTCTGACAGCCAACGACAATACGCGACGGCGTCCTCGTAGCGAACGAGCACGACGGGATGGGTTCCGCGACCAGCCGGAGGCTGGTTCTGCTCCCAGACGTAGGGTGCGGCCAGTTCGCGAAACGTCGTGTCGCGGTCGCCTTCGGCAATCAGCGGAAGATTCTCCGCCGTCGGCGCGGGCCGACCGGTCGCGACGATAAATTTCGCGTAGTCGTCCTGCGTCACCGGAAAGCGGCTGATGAAAAACTCGCTGACGAAAACACGATGGACCGGCCGTTCGTCCTCTTCGGCGTCAGCTGCGCCCATCAGAAAGTCGCCGGCGGGGATACGCGCCAGATTCAGCGCTGTCGGGGAGGTCATCGTACCGTCGTGCACGGTTGTGTCGCCTGCGAGTCGGCGCCACGCAGGTCACGAGGCGCCAGTATAGTCCAGGACCACAAGGTCCGATTTCACGCAAAAGCGCAGTACAGTGAGCGCCATGAAGCTCGAACAATTCGCCATGGAACGGATGCAATCCACCTACGAAAATCAGGTGGAGTTCAACCTCTCCGAAAGCGGCGTCCATCCGTTGCGCCTCGGCGAGTTGGTGGACGATGCGGCATCGCGCGAAGCGCTGATGATGGAGGGCCTGCGCTACATCCAGTCCAATGGCACGGCGCCATTACGTCAGGCGATCGCAGGGCTGTACGCGGGCGCTACGACCGACCACATCCAGGTGACCAACGGCGGTTCCGAGGCGAACTACATCACCACCTGGAATCTGGTCGAGCCCGGCGACGAAGTCGTGATGATGGCACCCAACTACATGCAGACGTGGGGTCTGACGCGTGCCTTCGGCGCCACGATTCGCGAATGGCCGCTGGTCGATGCCGGCGACCGCTGGCGGATCGATTGCGACGCCCTGGATCGTCTGGTCACGCCGCGCACGAAGCTCATCATCATCTGCAACCCGAACAACCCGACCGGCGCACGCTTCCTCGCTGACGACCTCGATCGGATTGCCGCGATCGCGGCGCGCCACGGCAGCTGGATTCTGTCCGACGAAATTTATCGTGGCGCGGAACGCGATGGCGAAGAAACGCCGACGATGTGGGGCCGCGGCGAACGGGTCATCGTCACGAGCGGATTGTCGAAGGCCTACGGACTGCCAGGACTGCGGGTCGGCTGGGTGGTCGGACCGCCGTCGCTCATCGCTGCGCTCTGGTCGTATCACGACTACACGACGATTTCGCCGGGGGCCCTGAGCGACACCCTGGCGCGACGAGCGCTCGAACCGGCGCGCCGGCAGACGATCCTCACGCGGACACGGACCATTCTCAACCATAACTTTCCGATCATCGCGGCGTGGCTCGAGGCGCGAAGCGGCATGTTCTCGTATGCGGCGCCGGACGCCGGGGCGATCGTCTACGTCCACTACAAGCACCCGATGAACTCGACGGACCTGGTCACAATGCTTCGCCGCGACAAGAGCGTGCTGATCGTGCCAGGCGATCATTTCGGAATGGACGGCTACCTGCGGATCGGATTCGGCGACGAGCCGGACTACCTGCGCGAGGGCCTGAACCGGCTGCACGAGATGCTGACCGCGCTCGCGTGACCTGCGGTGACCTTCGATCTCCTGCTGATCGGATACGGCAACGTCGCGAAGCGGTTCGTGGCGCTGCTCGACGAGGAGCGCGGTCAACTTGCGCGGCACTTCGGCATTCGCACGCGCGTGATCGGCATCGCGACGCGCCGAGAGGGACCGCGGTTTGTGGTGGCCAGTCGCGGCCCGGGTCGATTCGGTCCGGCTAAAGCCGGACACTACAATCCAACCATCAAGAATTCAACGAGCGACTTCATCCGCGAGGCCTGCCGTGTCGATCGCGCGGCGGCGCGCGAAGGCCGTCTCGTCGTGGTCGAGATGACGCCGCTGGACATCGCCCGCGGGCAGCCCGCAATCGCGCACGTCCGTGCCGCGCTCGCCGGCGGTGCGCACGTTGTCACCGCCAACAAGGGTCCGGCGGCATTCGCGTATCGATCGCTGGCCGCGGCGGCGCGAAAAGCCGGGCGCCGGTTTTTGTTCGAAGGCGCGGTGATGGACGGCATCCCGATCTTCAACCTCGTGCGCGAGACGCTCCCGGCAGTCAGAGTCCACGGATTTCGCGGCGTGGTCAACAGCACGACCAACTACATCCTGACCGCGATGGAGCGAGGCGAGCCGTTCGATGCGGCATTGGCGCGGATGCGGGCCGCAGGCATTGCGGAGGCCGATGCGTCGCTGGACGTGGACGGATGGGACGCCGCCGCCAAGACGGCGGCGCTCGCGAACGTTCTGCTCGGCGCCTCGCTCACGCCGCACGCGGTCGATCGGCGAGGCATCTCACAGACTACCGGGCGGAAGGCGATCGCGGCGCGCGCCAAAGGACGACGGATCAAACTGGTGGCCGAAGCCCACCGCGAGGGGCGGCGCATCGTCGCGCGGGTGGGACCGATCGAGCTGCCCGGCGACGACCTGCTGGCAGGCCTCGAAGGCCAGCAGAACGCGCTGATTCTGCAGACCGATCTGCTCCAGGAAATCGCGATCGTACAGCGTGGCGGCAGCCTCACACAGACCGCCTACGCGCTGCTTTCGGATCTGGTGACGGTCGCGCGGGATGCCGGACACGGTCGTCGTGGACGATAATCACCCCTTGCCGATGCCACCACTCGACGGAACCACCGTTCTCGATCTGACGCGCGTGCTGTCCGGGCCGTATTGCACGATGCTGCTCGCCGACATGGGCGCCCGCGTCATCAAGGTCGAACAGCCGGGAAAAGGCGACGATACACGCGCGTGGGGCCCGCCGTTCCTCGAGGGCGAGAGCGCGTACTTTCTCAGCATCAACCGCAACAAGGAAAGCGTCACCCTGGATTTCAAGAATCCGGAGGGGCGTGCCGTACTCGACAAGCTGATCGCGATGAGCGACGTTCTGGTCGAGAACTTCCGGCCGGGAACGCTCGCCAAGATCGGACTCGACTATCAATCGCTGCGCGCACAGCATCCGCGGCTCATCTACTGCTCGATCTCCGGATTCGGCCACACCGGGCCGCGATGGAAGGAGCCCGGCTACGATGCCGTAATGCAGGCTGAGGGTGGTCTGATGAGTATCACCGGCGCTGCCGACGGCGCGCCGTACCGGCTGGGCGTGGCGATCGCCGACATCGTGTCGGGGATATTCGCCGCGTACGGCGTCGCGGTCGCGCTGCTGGCTCGCGAACGCACCGGCGAGGGCCAGGAGGTGGACATGGCGATGCTCGACGCGGTCACCGCGCTGCTCACTTATCAGGCTGGCAATTTCTTCGCCAGCGGCAACGTGCCGGCGCGCCTTGGCAACCGTCATCCGAGCATCGTGCCGTACGAAACCTTTGCGGCTGCCGACGGAGATTTCGTGCTGGCGGTCGGCAACGACGAACAGTGGCGCCGCTTCTGCGCGGTCGCCGAATTGCCCGAGCAGGAGCGGTTTGCCACAAATCGGCAGCGCGTCACCGGGTACGAAGAATTCCGTCCCTTCGTCGCCGATCGCCTGCGCGCCAAACCACGGCAGCACTGGATCGATCGCCTGACCAGCGCCGGCGTGCCGTGCGGGTCGGTCCGCAACTTCGCCGAGCTCTTCGCCGATCCTCAGCTTGCCGCCCGCGGCATGATCGCGGAGATC
>DASXGC010000313.1:0-36763 GCA_036489235.1 Vicinamibacterales bacterium | reverse complement strand
TTGACTAGACGCCGCCGCGGCCGGTGCCCGCCGGACCCTGCGTCGTGAGTGTCGCGCCTTTCTTTGCGAAGATCATGGCCAGCAGCTTCGCCGGCTGCGTCTGGCTCGCGTTCCTCGAGACTTCGTGGGTGGCGCCGGGCTGCTCGTAGAACATCTGTCCGGTCGCATAGGTTTTCTCTTCACCCTGTCCGGAGATCTTGGTAACGACCGCGCCCTCGAGCACGTAGGCGAGCACAAAGCCGGCGTGATGATGGGCCGCGCCAACGCGTCCCGGCGCGTAGTCGACGTAGCTCACCGTCACCTCCCAGCCGTCCATTGTGAGATTCGGCAGGTCATGCGTGAACACCGGCGGCCGAGGTGGAGCGGTCGTGGCCGGCGCGGCCTGGGTTTGCGCGTCGGTGAGACGGCCGGACGCGACGATTTCCGCCAGCAGCGCGAACGAGGCAACGGCGTCCCGACGTGTCATCTTCATGGTCCGGGATTATAGCGCCGGGGTCCACCTGATCCCTGGCAGTAAGATTGTTTCGATGGATCGCAGACTCTTCATTCAGGGCGCATCCGGCCTCCTTGCCGCCGCCTCGATCGAGCGGCTCGGCGCACAGACGCCTTCGGCGCCCGCGGTCAAGACAGTTCGCACCAACATCCTCGAAATCGGCTATCACGAGAGCGGCGCAGCGGACGGCGTTCCAGTCATCCTGCTGCACGGCTTTCCCGATGATGCGCATGCCTACGATGGCGTGGGTCCGTCGCTCGCGAAGGCAGGATACCGCGCCTTCGCGGTTTACCTGCGCGGATACGGACCGACGCGGTTCCTGGATCCTGCCGCGCCCCGCACGGCGGAACAGGCGGCGATCGGACAGGACGTGATCGACTTCGCGGACTCGCTCAGGCTGCCGCGTTTCGTCGTCGCCGGCTTCGATTGGGGCGGCCGAGCGGCCGCCGTGGCCGCGGCGCTCCATCCCGACCGCGTCCGTGGCGCGGTGCTGGTTGGCGGCTATTCGATTCAGAACACGGTAACGCCGGCAGGCGCCGCTCCGCCCGAAGCCGTCCGTCGGCTCTGGTATCAGTGGTACTTCAATACTGACGCCGGTCGCACCGGCCTCGAGCAGAATCGGCGTGGGCTGTGCGAGTTGATGTGGCGGGAATGGTCGCCGACCTGGCGCTTCAGCGAGGACATGTACAACCTCACGGCGAAGTCGTTCGACAACCCTGACTTCGTTGACTGCGTCATTCATTCTTACCGGCACCGCAACCTCAACGCGCCAGGCGAGCCGCGCTTTCTCGAGACTGAACGGCAACTGGCGAAGAGGCCGCCGATCCTGGTGCCGACGATCACACTCCACGGCGCCGACGATGCGTTCGGCCGGCCGGCCGCGGCGATCACGACCGGTGAGCGAACGACATTGCCGAAGCTCATCGACAAACGCATTGTGGAAGGCGCCGGGCATTTCGTGCCGCACGAGAAACCGGAAGCAGTCACGACGGCCATCCTGGACCTGCTCGCCGCGACCAAATAACGTCGCCGTCCGCGGCTTTCGCTTGCGGCATGACCCCTTCATCCGGTCTACTAGCACGCCGATGACCGGCGTGGGGCCGGCCGCGTTCTCGAGGAGACACATGGCTACGTCACGACTCACGCATCCGTTCGTCAGCGCCGGCGCCACGCTGCTCGTCGTCGGGTGCGTCGCCGGGGCGCTTGCCGATCGCGCGCCCGCCGCGGCGGCACCGGCGTCCGCTGCCGCGTCTGGAAATGAAGTCACCGGCGCAGGATTTCCAAACCCAGCGCCGCACGTCACTCGAAACTGGGGCCAGTTGCCCGCCGGGCGCTCCTGGGGCACGACCGCCGGCATCGACATCGACCCGAAGGACGGCAACGTCTGGGCGTACGAACGCTGCGGCGCCGGTGCCGCCGGTGGCGCGGGCGGCGGCGCGGTCGATTGCAACACCAGCGCGGTCGATCCGATCTTCAAATTCGACCGACGCACCGGCGCGGTGCTCGCGAACTTCGGCAAGGGCGTGATGGTGACGCCGCACGGCATCTCGGTCGACAAGGACGGGAACGTGTGGATCGCCGACTTCTCAGGCAACAAAGCCGGCACGAAAGGACATCAGGTCCACAAGTTCAGCCCGAAGGGCGAGAAGCTGATGAGTCTGGGCGTGGCCGGCAAGCCGGGCAACGCCGATGGTCAGTTCAACCAGCCCAACGACGTCGTGGTCGGACCCGACGGCAGCATCTATGTCGCCGACGGACACGATGCTCAGGGCATGACGACGAACGCGGCGATCAACGAGGGGCTCGCCAGAGGCGCAACCAGCCGCATCAGCAAGTTCTCGCCTGATGGCAAGTTCATCAAGTCGTGGGGAAAGATCGGCGTCAAGCACGGTGAGTTCCGGACGCCGCATGCGCTGGTGTTCGATTCGAAAGGCCGCTTGTGGGTGGCCGACCGCGGCAATCACCGCATCGAGATCTTCGACCAGGATGGAAAATACCTCGAGTCACGCTATGCGTTCAGCCGTCCCAGCGGCCTGTTCATCAAGGGCGAGACGCTCTACGTCATCGACTCGGAGTCCGGTCCGTTGAATCACCCGAACTGGCGCGATGGCGTGCGCATCGGGTCCGTCAACGAGGACCGCGTCGTCGCGTTCATCCCGCCGTTCGAGCGCGAGGATCGCGTCTATCAGGGCGTGGCGGGCGAAGGCGTGGCGGTTGACGCCGATGGAAACGTGTTCGCGGCGGAAGGTCCGAACTCGTTCGTCCAGGCGGGCGGAGCGTTTACGAAGTATTCCGTCAAGTAGTCCGGCGACATCAGCCCGACGCAAGCGGCATCCCTCTTGCTCTGGCGGCTGAGTGCGATTGCTTGTCGGCGGGTGGAGCGGTTCGAGTCTATGGAGGGCTGATGGCGAAGAAGACGAAAGCATCGAAGAAGTCGAGAGTGACGAAGAAAGCTGCAGGCAAGAAAAAGGCAGGCACCAGAAAAGCCAAGGGCACTCGGAGAGCCAAGGTTGCCAAAAAGGCCAGACGGAGAACCAGCCCAACGGCCGCCGGGAAGGTCGCGAGCGCCGCGCGAACAGTGGCGACAAAAATCAAGAAGGCGGTCACGCGTCCCGTTACGAAGGCGCAGACCGAAACCGACACTCACGATTCCACCATCGTGGCGGCGGTGGAGTCCGCCGGCCGGTCGGTCGGACGCGCGATGGGCGAGACACTCGAAGCGACGGTCACCGTTGCGGAGGAGGCGTTTTCGCGTGCGAAAGACGCCGTCACCACGACGTCAAAGCCTGAACCGTCCGGCAAAAAGGGCTAGCCGCGGCTGAAGTCCGGTCGGCTATCGAGACGACGACTCGAAGTAGTGGCGCTCGGCGCGCTCGGCGACATCGCCGGGCAGCCCCGCATTCAAGTAATGTTGAGTCATGCCCGGCAGGTTGACGCTCGCGGCCGTCATCGGTTGCATACTCGGACTCGGCCCGTTTGTGGTGGCCTGGGTGCTTCGAGCCGGCGCTGCGCCGGCGTGGTTTCACGCGCGGAATGAATCCTTACTGATACCGGGGTTCCTCGTTGCGCTTGTCCTGCCGCCCGACGCTGGGCGCCGCGTCGTCGAAGTCGCCGTTGCCATTGGCAGCCTCGCATTCTGGACTGCATCGACCTACCTGATCGTCTCGCTGGGGCTGCTGTGGACTCGTGGCCGGAGGCGCGCATGAACGCTCGTGACTGAAGTCGCCTTCAACTCGACCGCGATGTACGTGATCGCCGTGATCTTCGTCGCCACGCTGATCCGTTCGACGCTGGGTTTCGGCGAGGCACTGGTGGCGGTGCCGCTCCTGGCGCTTCGCACGCCTGTCGAAGTCGCCGCTCCGTTAGCGGTGCTGGTTTCCATTGTGGTGGCGGGAGCGGTGATCGCGCAGGACTGGCAGGGCGTGCAGTTTCGAGCCGCTGCGGGACTGATTTTCGCGGCCCTCCTGGGCCTCCCGCTCGGCCTGATCCTGCTGGCCCGCGCCGACGATCACCTCGTCAGGCTGCTGCTCGGTTCGGTGATCATCCTCTTTTCCATCTATTCCCTCGTGATCGGGAGAAGCCGGAGCCTGGCCAACGACCATACGGGCTGGTTGATGGCGTGCGGCTTCGTGTCAGGCGTTCTCGGCGGCGCGTATGGGATGAACGGTCCGCCGCTGGCCATCTACGGGGCGCTGCGGAAATGGTCGCCGCAACATTTTCGCGCCACCCTGCAGGCCTATTTTTTGCCCGTCAGCCTGATGGGCCTCGCCGGCTATGCCGCGCTTGGACTCTGGACGGCCACGGTGACGCGGTATTTCCTGTGGTCCTTGCCAGGCGTCGCGGTGGCGACGGTCGCCGGCCGCTTCATCAATCAACGGATGGAGGGTGACCGCTTCATCACGGTCGTCTATGGCGGCCTGGTGGTGATCGGAGCCGTGCTCGTGGTCCAGGCATTGAAGAGGTGACCAGCGGCAGCCGAGGTCGAGGCCCAAGTTGGAAATCGTCGAGCGCGCTGAGGCATAATACGGCCGCCACAACACGACGTTGGCGAAGGAGCCGGTGATGCTCGACTCACATGTTGCTGCCCGCGTCAGGGGCCTGGTGCTCGTCGGATGCACCGTCGCCATTGCTACAGTCGCGATTCCCAGGACGAGCGTGAAACTGTCGGCCGACGGTGCAGCCGCCCCGACGTTCAACAGCGACGTGGCGCCAATCCTGTTCGAGAAGTGCGCGACCTGCCATCGGCCAGGTGCCGGCGGCCCCATGTCGCTCACGAGCTTCGCCGAGGTTCGGCCGTGGGCCCGGTCGATCAAGCTGCGCGTGACCAAGCACGAAATGCCGCCATGGTCCGCCGACAGCCGGTGGGGCCACTACCGTAATGACACGAGTCTCACGCCCAAGCAGGTCGAGACGATCGCGGCGTGGGTGGACGGCGGAATCAAGGAAGGCACCGGCTCTGCGCCGGCCATGCCGAAGTACGACGATGGCGGCTGGCGGCTGGTGAACGGCCGCCCGCCTGACGTCATCATCGAGATGCCGACCGAATACGAGTTGCCGGCCGAGGGTCAGGTGCCGATCTTCCGGGTGTGGGACAACAACCCGTTCAAGGAAGACGTGTTCATCGAAGCGCTGCAGATCCGTCCGACGAATCGAGCGGTGACGCATCACTCGGCGCTGTACGGACGGAAGCTGCCGGAAGGCACCACGCTCAAGAAGAGCGTCGCGTGGCCGGGCGGCCCCGAGCTCGCCTACATTCCCACCTACGAGGACGGCAGCATCGTCAACGTCCTGAGCGGATTGGGCACGAATCTGAGCAGCAACCTTCGGGCGAACGGTGCTCCGGAAACCGGTGACGTCGCGGCCCGGTTCAACGCCAAACCCGGCGACAAGGTGCCGGTCATCAACAAGACGCGGCAGCCGACCGAAGAAGACGACGAGCGGCTGATGTTCTACCTGCCGGGCGCCGACTTCCAGCAGTTCGCGCCGGGCTCCGCCAAGCGGATTCGCGCGAGCAACGCGTTGATGTGGGAAGTGCACTATTCGCCGGATGGCAAGCCGGAAAAGGATCGAGAGCGCATCGGGCTCTGGCTGGCGCCGAAGGAGAAGGTGCAGAAGGAAGTGCACATCATCCGCAACGGCTCCGGTCAACACATCATCGAAGCCGACGAAGTCGGGAGCACCGCCAATCTGCCGCCGATTCCGCCGGGCGCGGCCGACTGGAAGATCACCGCGATCCAGCCATTCACGCAGGACGTGACGCTCAACACGATGCAGCCGCACATGCACCTGCGCGGCAAGGACATGACCTACATCGCGAAGTACCCGGACGGTCACGAGGAGATTCTGCTGTCGGTGCCGAAGTACGACTTCAATTGGCAGAACACCTACATTCCGACCCAGCCGTACAAGCTGCCCGCCGGCACCGTGCTCGAAACGGTCGGCCACTACGACAACTCGGTGCACAACCGGGTGAATCCGATGCCGAACCGTCCTGCGCTCTGGTCGGAGCAGACCTGGGACGAGATGTACAACGCGTGGACGGAAGTCACCTACGATGCGGAGACCGATCCGAATCTGACCGTGTCGGAATTCCGCAAGGCGCAGCAGGAAGCTTCGAAGAACAATCCGATCACGACCGTCGTCGGCTGTGTGGCGCCGGGCAGTTCGCCGGTGAGCTGGCGCATGACCAGCGCCGCGAAGCTGGCGGCGCTTCCACCGAAGGAAGCGCCTGCCCGGCCGGAAGGCAACGGCACCGAAGGCACGATACCCCGCGTCAGCCACAACGTGACGAAGGACGAAAAGGAAGTCGCCGCGAAGCAGGCAGCAGGATCCGACGTGTTCGAGCTTGTCGGCGTCGCCGATTTCGTGTCGCCGGAGCAGGCGCTGCAGTTCGATACACGGAAGGCGTTGTACCCGGTGGAGCGAATCAACTCGACGGGAGCGCTGGCGCCCAATCATCGGGTGGCGGCGAAGGGCGTCTGGATTCCGGGCAGTCCCAACCGGATCAACCTGACGTCGGTCGTCGTGCTCGACGAAAGCTGCGGAACGTCCACCGCGGTCGATCGATAACCAGAGGAACAACCTTCTGATGCGCGCAGGGTTTGGAGTGGCGGCCGCCATGGCCGTCACCGTTTCAACGCTTGTCGCCGTTCATCCGGCGGCGCAGCAGCAGCAACCGTATCCAAAAACCTCCACGGTCGTGCCGTACAAGCCGGCCACCGGCCGATGCCTGACCGCAGAGCAGCGCCAGGCCAACGACGCCTACAACGCACTCGACCGGCCGACGCGGCCGGGCGACGAGATGATGTTCTGGGATCCGGAATACTTCGTAGGCCTCTGGAATTTCGACATGCGAGTCCAGGACTCGCCGCTTGGCCAGGGAGGCCAATCGGTCGGGACCCTGACGATCAAATCCAACGACAAGAACGGCTGTCTCTACGAAGGCACGATGAAGGGCGAGGATCCTGAAGGGAAGCCGTTCACGCGGACGATTTCCGCGACCTACGATCCGATCAAGAAGACCCTCGCCTGGAGCGAGAAGGACAGCCGCGGCTACACGATTGCCAGAACCGGTCCGGTCGGTGGAGAGCTCGGCGGAACGTTCCACCATCACTTCGGCGACGATCCCTCGCCGTTGGTGACGACCTTCGCCGGCAAGAAGATTCGGTTCAAGGGCGTCACCGAGATGAGTTCGCCTGCCTATTACAAGACCGACATGCAGCTGTCGATCGATGGCGCGCCATTCGTCACCTACGGCCGTGTGCTGCTCGACAAGGTGTTCGAGCCGTGACCCTGGAGCGATTCAAAGCGCTCGAGTAATTCGGGGCGTCGGTCCAAGCATCAGAAAACAGCGGAACTGCCTCAGTTGACGCCAGGTTCTGAAAGATGTATATACATATTATTGTGGACACCGCGACTCGCAAGGCCTCCCGCGCCAACGGACTCTTTCCGCTCCCCTGCGCGTGTCAGAACCTTCGCCGTCTCACCCGACTCGTCACTCGGATCTATGACGAGGAACTACGCCACGTCGGCATCGAAATCACGCAATTCGGCCTGCTGGTCGCCCTCGGAATCGTCGGCGAGGCCCACCAGAAAGCCTTGAGCTCCGGCTTTGCCATGGACAGCACCACCCTCACGCGCACACTGGCGTTGTTGCGTAAGCAGGGCTGGATTTACGTCAGGCCAGGGAAGGATCGACGCCAACGCGTCTTCGGATTGACGGCGGCAGGGAAGGGACAGGTCGCCGCGGCCCAACGCTATTGGCAGGCGGCCGAAGATCGCCTGCGGAAAACGCTAGGCCCGGCGACGTGGAAACAAATGCAGGCGACGGTCGCACGCGTCACGAGCGCGGCAAACGCGGCGTAGCGTTTGTTAGCGCAAATATATGTATATACATATAAATGGCTCTGGCTCCAGAAAGGACGCTTGTCATGAGAAACACGCTCTATCTATTCATCGCGCTCCTGACGGTCGCGGGCTTCCTGGTCGAACTTGGCGCAAGCTCGACCCGCGGCGCACGCCGCAGCACACAGCCTCAATCGAGCTCATATCAGGTCGAGCTCGAATACCTGAAAACCGTCAACCGCGTCGCGCCTCCCCAGGATCCGCAGCTGCTGTTTCTGTTGATGGGGGCCTATGCCAACGCCAACCACGCGGCCGAAGGTGTTGAATTTCTCTCGGCGCGGTTGGACGAATTCGGGCCTCGTCTGAGCGATCCGCAAAAGGCGCTCTACCTGAGCGCTATCGGTCTCTTGCGAGCGCAGCACGCCTCTTCAGTGCCCGTGCTCCACCGGCTCGGCTACGTCAACGACACAGTCGCAACACTGGACGAGGCCAGGCGGCTCTCGGGCGGTCAGATCTTTGTGGTGAACTGGATCTCTGGCGTCGTCCGCGCACAGCTTCCTGGTTTCTTCCAGCAAAGACGCACGGCGGAGGAGGACTTGGCGTGGTGCTCGGCAAATGCGGACAAGGCGCCACAACTCGGTTGGCTGCGGGAGGTGGACTTTCAGCTGGGAAAGCTCGCGCTTGGCGCCGGCGACCAGGCCAAGGCTCAGGACTACCTCCGCCAGAGCGGCTACGAGAGTTTTGACAAGCCGGTGACCCTGACCACGCCGATGTCCGAAAGCCCTTCGTCCGGACATTCCTTTGCGTCGCGTCGCATTGCCGAAATCGTTCCGGGCCGCGTCTACGCGCTCTCGGGTTTTGAGTTCACCGAATATTACTTTGTCGTGTCCGACGATGGACGGGAGTTGATCGGTATCGATGCGGGAACCAGGGCCGATTCCGCCAAGCTCGCGTATGAGGCGTTGCGCGCCTACGCACCTCATCTGCCGCGTCTGACGACAATTTTCGTGACCCATTCCCATTGGGACCACATCGGTGGACAGACCTTTTTCCGCAGCTTGGATCCCGAGCCACGCTTTTACGCTCGAAGCAACTATGACGAAGAAATAGCCGGCGAACTCAGCGCCCCTGGATCGTTCGCGACGCACTTCTTTGGCGAGCGCTTCAACCCCGAAGACGTTCGCAATTTCAAACCGGACGTAACCATCGATCGCGCCACCAAGTTGAGCATCGGCGGCACACGGATTGAGTTGATCCCGATTCAGGGCGGAGAGACACGCGACGGCCTATTCGTCAACGTGCCGGATCTGGGCGTGCTCTTTGTCGGCGACTTCATCATGCCCTACCTTGGCGCGCCCTTTGCGGTGGAAGGTGACCTGCAAGGCCTGCTCGATGCGATTGACCTCGTCGTGCAGAAGAATCCCCGACACATGCTCCATGGACATGAGCCGCTCACGCGAAACTTCTCGTCTCCAGACATGTTGGCGCAGTTGAAGACCCATCTCATCTGGCTGCGCGAAGAGGTGTTGACGGCAATCCGCCGCGGTGACGCTCGTGCGCTCATCCATCAGGCGAACCTGATCCCACCCGATCTCATTCATGGACGTCCGGACACATTCCTGCCGTATCTGCTCTTGCGGGAACACGTCATCGACCGGCTCTATCATCAGAACGTCGGCTATTGGCAGGCAGATCTCGAAGGTCTCGATCATCTCGGTGATTCAGACCGCGCCGAGCTATTCGTCGACTATCTGGGCCTCACGGAGGCACAACTCGTCCGCGCGGTGGACGGAATGACGACGGACGGCAAATACGAGCTCGCGAGTTCGCTGCTCAAGTCGTCCGAGGCTCGATTTGGGCGCACCGAGGCCATCACCAAAGCCGAGCGCCTGGTGTATCTCAAGCTGATGGAGAAATATCAGAACACCGACCCCTTCAAATACATCCTGTACTCCGCCGCAATTGGCGAGCCGACACCAGCCATGGCTCAAGCCGGCGATCACCTGACGCGGCATTGAGGCCGCGCCAGGACAAGCACGAGAGCGTTGGGGGGAAGCCGGTCACGATTCCCCCAGAGCGCGGTGTGTTCAGACCCCCTCGCCCGGGCCGCCGGGGGCCTGCGCGCCGAACTGCTTTGCGTACTCGGCGTTCAACCGCTGCCAGCCCCCGAACTTCATCGCGTCGGGACCGACCATGCGGCCAATCGGCTGACCCGCCAGAGATCGATCCAACACATCGAAGCAGATGTGCCAGCCCGCGGCGCCCATCGAGATGTATCGACGATCGATGTTGTGGAAGAGCGTGAGCCGGGTGCCGCCGCCTCCCAGCGGCTCGAGCTCCCACCGGATGTCCTGACCTCCCCAGTTGAATTCGAGCACCTTCGGTGCGTCGGCCCGCTTCACCTGGCCCTCGGTCACATGCAGCGCCGGCGCACCAACGGTCGTGAGCTTCGCGGTGCCAACCGTGCCGAGGTTCCGGTCGGAATCGAACGGAGCCCATTCGCGTAACTGCTCCGGGTCTGTCAGCGCCGACCACACTTTTGCCGGCGGGTGCTTCAGATCGCGGACGAGGACGAGCGTCCATTTCTCGCCGTCTTTTCGAACTTCAGCGCCGCCAGCGGCGCCGGGGACGTAGTGCTCACTTGCGTTCATGACGTTTCTTTCCTTTCATAGAGGGTGCCTTCTTCATCTTGTCGAGATGTTTCTCCAGCGCATCGACATGCTTTGACCAGAAGCGCCGGAATGGGACGAGCCAGGCATCGAGTTCCATCAGCGGCTCGGGTCTCAGGCGATAGAGTCGCCGCTGTGCGTCGATTCGTGATTCCACGAACCCGGCCTCGCGCAGCATTCGCAGATGTTTGGAGACCGACGGCTGGGCCAGCTGAAGCTCTTGCTCGAGCTCGCCGACCGAGCGCTCGGACGAAAGCAGCAGGCTCAGGATGGCCCGCCGGTTGGGCTCCGCGACGATGGCAAACGATGTTTCCAGGACAGACATGGTGCTCGATTCTTCCTAACGTTTCGCTTTCTTCGAGGGTGTGGCCTTGCCTGAGCGGTTGAGGACCACGGCCTGGCGAACGAGCGCCTTGAAGGCAGATTCGTTGACCTTTTCCCCTTCGTGGATGTCGATCGCGCGGCGAACATTGCCGTCGAGACTCGAGTTGAAGAGGCGGCTCGGATCGTTCAGCGCCGCGCCCTTGGCGAAGGTCAACTTGACGACCTTCTTGTACGACTCGCCGGTGCAGATGATGCCGTCGTGCGACCAGACCGGTACGCCCCGCCACTTCCACTCCTCGACGGCTTCCGGATCCGCTGCTTTGATCAGCTTCCGCATTCTGCTCAGCATCTCGCCACGCCAGTCACCGAGGTCGGCGATTCTCCTCGAGATGAGTTCGGCTGCCGAGAGGTCCTGGCTCGCGACCGCTCTTTTCATGCTTGCACCTTGTTGGGATCCAGGTTGGGATCCGCGATGACCATCGTTGAACATTCCATGTGAGATATATAGCCTGAATAGAATATGCCTGTCAAGGCATATTAACAATCGAAAAAAATGGGACGAGCCCGGACGGCTCGTCCCCTGATCTGAAGCGATTAAAACCTGATGATCGCGCCGAGCTGGAGCGTGCGCGGGTTCAACACCACAGACGGCTGATTGTAGGCTGCGGTCCCGTAGTTGAGGCCGAGCACGGCGGTCACCGGCGCCCGGTTCAACACGTTGAAGATATCGAGTTTTGGCTGAATCGTGAGCTTGTCGAACTTGAACGACTTGATCACGTTGAGGTCCAGCTGGTTGATGCGGTCGCCGTATTCGGTCATCGGCGCCTTCAGAGGAATCGAGAGTGACGCCACGGTCAGGCCCGGATCGATTTTCGCTCCGACGACGCAGCCGGCGGCGGCAGAGTTACCGGGACACGTGGTGTAGACCGAGGTGGACGTCACCAGCAGCACCGAGCCGGCACCATTCGGCGCGAGCAGCTGCGCCGCGGTTGGTGCGCCGCTCGGACCGGACACTCCGGTCAACGCGCCGACCGACGAGGTGCCGTAGAGATATCCGGGCAGGCTCTGGAACGCCACGCTGACAGTAATGCCGTAAGACAGCGGCACCGATCCGGCGATCTTGAACTGAGTCCGGAACGGCAGCCCGCTCTTGCTCTGGTCGCAGTAGAGCAGAAGGTTCGGATTCCAGTTGTCGTCGCAGGAATTCGAGAGCATCCGCTCGCTCATGCCGCCGCCGAAGAGCGTGATGTGATGCGCCAGCCGCATGTTGAAGTTGTACTCGAAGCCGTTGTATTTGTCGGTGCGGTTGGGCGCGTTGGTGTCCACGAGATTGGTCGTGATCTGGGACGCCTTGGCCGCGCTGACGTTGTAGTAGGTGATCGGCGTCCCGTCGATCGGACTGAAGACGGTGAACGGCGTGAAATCGGAGAAGCCGACGCCGGTGTTGGTCCGCAGCCACATGTTGTGGTACTGCCGGTTGTACCATCCTCCCGTGACCGAGACCCCGCTGACGATCTCCTGCTGGACGCTGATCGCGGTTTCGATGTTGTACATCCGCTTGATGTCGGGATCGAACGTCGGCAGGCTGGCGAGGCCAAAATTCTTCGGCAGCTGGCCCGCGAGGTTCATCTCGCAGCCAGGTTGAAGGTAAACGCAGCCAATTGATCCGTCCGGCACACCGTCGTGGTTCAAGTCGGTCCAGGCGACGTTGACCGTCTGGAGCGCCAGCGGGTTGTAGCGGTTCGAGAAGCCGGTGGTGCCTGCCTGCTCGTAACGGCCGATGCTGAACTTGAGCGCGGTCTTCTGATTGCCGAACAGGTCGTAGACCACGCCGCCGCGCGGCGCGATGCTGGTCCAGGTCGGCATGTCGATCGGGGCGACGTTCCGGACCGCTGTCACGAACCGACCGACACCGGAACTCTCCTGCGGAACGCCCGAGGCGAAGTATTCCCAGCGTGCGCCGTAGTTGATGGTCAGGCGGTTGAGGGTCCAGGAATCCTGGCCGTAGATCCCGAAGTCGGCCTTCAGGTTGTCCTGGAAGTTGACCGGGGTGTTGAGGATGGTCGCGGTGCTGGCGACGCCGTTCAGGAAGTTGGCGCGCAGATCGCCGTTGGCGCTGCGGAACTGCACGTACCGGCCCCACGTGTCCTGCATGCCGACCTTGATGTTGTGAGTGCCGGTCACGTAGGACACGGCGCCCATGGCGGCGAAGCGGTCAGGATACATGCCTTGATTGGTCGCACCCGCCCCCCACTGTGTGCCCAGCGCCGTATCGTTCTTGTTGATAGTGGTGTACCAGGCGGGTGAAAACGGCGTCTGCGCAAGGCCGGGCTGATACAGGGTGTTGTAGCGCTCGTAGTTGGTCGAGGCACCGGCCTCGATGTAGATCTTGTTGGTGGCCGTGGACGAGAACTTGACCGAGCCGGTGGTATAGATCGGCGACGTCCAGACGATGCCAGCCTCGTTGGGATCGAAGCCGGCGGTCATCGCGGACCCGCGGTTCTTGAGCAGGCGATCGTTGTAAAAGGCGAATTTGTTCTTCGGGCTCAGCTGCCAGGTCACACGCGCCTGTACACTGCGGATGCTTTGCGGGTCGACGCCATCCTCGGTGCTCGGCTTCGCCGCGGCGGTCGGCGTCTCGGTGCCGGCAATGCCATAGAACGTGTTGGCCGGCAACGTATTCAGGACGAAGTTGCGTGCCGAGGCGAAGAACCACACGGTGTCCTTCTTGATCGGACCGCCGACGGCGCCTTCGAGGTTATACAGCTTTTGGATGCCGTCACTGGTCTTCAGGCCGCGGCTGATCAGATCGGGACCGACGTTGTTGCTCTGAAAACTCTGGTTCTGGAAGCCCGCGAACACGCTGCCGCTGAAGATGTTGCCGCCGTCGCGGGGGACCATGTTCAGACGAACGCCGCCACCCGACACGTCGGCGGACGCGCCGCTCGTCGTGTAGACCATTTCCTGGCTCATCGAACTGTTGAAGTAGCTCTGCACCGCGCCGTCCACGTCGATGCCGTTCACCAGCAGGCCATCCACCTGCACGGTCGTCTGCGAGGCACCGGCACCGTGCGCGGACATGTACGTCTGCTGCATGGCCTTCGAGCCGCCGATGTCCGGCTGGTTCAGGCTCACGCCGGTGACCAGCTGCCCCATGCCCTGAATGGTGCGGCCGGTGGGGATGGCGTCGAGTGATTCGCGAGTCAGCACCTGCGACTTGGTCGTGCTCTGTACGTCCACAATCGGCGAGGCGCCGGTGACGGTCAGCGTTTCTTCGAGGCTGCCGACCTTCATATCGGCATTCACGGTCATGGTGAAATTGGAAGGCAGCTCGAGGCCCTGCCGCTCCAGTGGCGCGAAGCCCTGGAGGGTGAAGGTGAGGACGTAGTTGCCAGGCCGCAGGTCCACCAGGCGGTAGCCTCCTGTCTCATCGGTGGTCACGGAGCGTGTTTTCTCAATCAGCGCGGGGCTGGATGCCTCGACAGTCACACCCGGCAGAACAGCGCCCGACGTATCCCTCACGACACCGGTCAGCGTGCTTTGTGCGTGGGCCGCAGCCGGCCAGAGAGCGCAAAGCGCGAAGATCCAGGCGACAACCCTTATTCGGCTTAGCTTCATACCCAAACTCCTTTACGAGTCAGTGATGGAAACGGCGCAAATCTACTCTGGTCCGGGTCGTTTACATAGTCTTTTCTTACAATTTGGTCAGGTCCTACGAAATTGACTCAAATGAGGTCGTCGGCGTCCGGGACGGAAAGCACCAAATCACGGTAAGGGGCTGGTTTGTCCGTTCACGCACCCTTGCCGTCGGTTATCTGGACGAAGAAATGCGGCCGACGGCGATCGTCTACCGCGGTGGAGACGCACCTAGCGGCTGAGGGGCTCTCTGCGGCAAGACGTCCTCTTGTGCGGCCTTGCCAAACTCGCATAGCCTGTCTGAAGATTCCCTGAGATTCGGCCGCTCACTATCAGCTTGCCCGTCTACGGCACGTCGGTGCCTCCGAGCAGGAGAGGACCCATGAGGACTTGGACCAGCCGACTCTGGACGACCCCGGCGCTCGCCTTACTCGGAGGCGTCCTCGTCCAGCCCGCCGTACCCGTCCACGCCGGTCAGCGGCCGGTGCCGGCCGCGGCCCAAGACCCACTGGCCCGGATGAACGAAGCGGTGGACGCGCTGACCAGAAAAGTCTGGCCCAGCGTGGTGCAGATTCAAGTCAGCAGCTACGGCGCGCAGGAAGGGCCCCGCGGCGAGGCCAGCGCCGTCGTCGGACGTCAGCGGTCGGTCGGCTCGGGATTCGTGATCGATCCCGAGGGCTACATCATGACGAACGCGCACGTCGTGAACGACGCACAGCGCGTTCAGATCGTGCTGCCGGCCGACAACGCGGACGGCACGCTCGCGACGGCGCTGTCGGGTCGATCGTATCTGGTGAACGCGCGTATCGTTGGCGTCGCCGCCGAGCTGGATCTGGCACTGCTGAAAGTTGACGGCCAGAAGCTGCAGGCCCTGCCGCTCGCGACCTACACCCAGGTTCGCCAGGGCGAAACAGTGTTCGCGTTCGGCAGTCCGATTGGGCTGCGCAACAGCCTGTCGCACGGCCTGGTGTCGGCAGTCGCCAGACAGATCGATCAGGATTCGCCGCTGATCTATATCCAGACCGACGCGCCGATCAACCCGGGCAACTCCGGCGGCCCGCTCGTCAACATCCGCGGGGAAGTGGTTGGAATCAACACGTTCATCCTGTCCCAGTCCGGCGGAAACGAAGGGTTGGGGTTCGCGGTTCCGAGCGCGACGGTCAGGACCGTCTTCCGTCAGCTGAAGGAGTTCGGCCATCTGCGGCGGCAGGAAATCGGCGTCAGCCTGCAGACGATCACGCCGAGCATGGCTACCTCACTCAAACTCGTGAGAAATTACGGCGTCATCGTGTCGGATGTCTTTCCCGGCGGGCCGGCCGAGAAGGCCGGGGTGAAGGTCGGCGACGTGCTGGTGTCGATGGACGGTCAGCCCGCCGATAACCTGCCGAGCGTCAGCTACAGTCTCCGTCTCCGGGAATCCACCGATAACGTGCGACTGGTGGTGATCAGGAACGGGGCCGAGCAGACGTTGAGTGTGGCGACGGTCGAGGAACGCAGCGGCCTCGACGGCGTTTCGGCGACCGCGGATCCAGAGAAGGGCCTGGTGCCGAGGCTCGGGATTCTCGGCGTCGAGATCGACGAACGGATCGCCGCCGTCGCCACCGGCCTGAGGGACCCTTTCGGCATCATCGTCATCGCTCGCGCGGAGGGCGCAACCAGCGAGGTTCCGCTGCAGCCGCGCGACGTCATTCGCAGCGTCAACAACCGGATGACGGTCACCCTGCTCGCACTGAAGGACGCTGTTGGCGCCCTGCCGCCGGGATCGCCGGTCACGTTACAGATTCAGCGCGAGGGCCGGCTGATGTATCTGTCCTTTATTCTCGAATGAAGCGGTTGCTCCCACTAACGGGCGCATCAAAGCACGGCACACTTCTACTCACCGCGCGCCGATAGCCGGCGCGAACATCGCGGCCTGCCCAGCCGTCAGACGAAGTAATCCCGATTTCATCGACCTATCTGTTTGGGAATACCGAGCGCGCCACGCGCTCGAGTCGCTGTCGCCTGTTCAGCGACCATTCGGCCAAGGAGATCGAGGTGAAATTCGCACGAATCGTATTCATCACGGCCGGCGCCTGGGGCTTCCTCGTGCTCACGCCGATGTTCTTCCTGCTCGAAACGATCGGGCGCATGCGCGCAGCACCGATCACGCACCCGGAGTTCTTCTACGGATTCCTGGCGGTGGCGATGGTGTGGCAATGCGCATTCATCGTCATCGGGTCGGACCCGGTACGGCTGCGCACGATGATGATCCCGAGCGCGCTGGAGAAATTCGCTTACGTCCTCACCATGACGGTGCTCTTCGTGCAGCAGCGCATCGCTCCGGTGGACACGGTGGTGATCGCTCCGGACTTGCTGATCGGAATTCTGTTCGTCGTCGCGTTCGTGAAAACGCCGCGGGTCAATTTTTCACGAGTTTTCGAATCGTCGAACCGGTGACGAGGTCTCCGATCCGCCCAGGCAACGTTTCGGCGGCGTAGATGTTACCCTGCGCGTCCACGGTCAGGCCCTCGGCGAGCGTGAGGCCTTCGATGGTCTGCCTGATCGATCCGTCCTTCGCGCTGCCGATGAAGATCGCCTTCTTGTCCTGCCAGTCGGTGACGTACAACGTGTCGTCAGACTTGATGAACAAGCCGCTCGCCTCGCCGAATTGCTTCCATTCTTCGAGGAACGTTCCATCCTGGTCGAACAACTGGATCCGCTTGTTGGAGCGATCGGCCACCAGCAGCCGCCCGCGTGAGTCGAAGACGACCGAATGCGGCAGGTTGAACTCGCCGGGACCGCTGCCTTTTTTGCCCCACGTCTTCACGAACTTGCCGTCGGCGGTGAACTTGACGATGCGGCTGTTTACGTGGCCATCAGAGACGAAGATGTCGCCGTTCGGGGCAATCGCCACGTCGGTGACACCGTTGAACTGGTTCGGTCCGTCGCCCGAGACACCCTTGGTGCCGAGGGTCAGCAGAACCTTGCTGCCGTCGGCGCTGAGCTTGTAGACCATCTGGCCGTTGCCGTCCGCGGCGCGGCCGTCCGTGATCCACAGATTGCCGCCGCGATCGAAGCGGATGCCGTGCGGCCAGACGAACATGTGATCGCCCCAGGTCTTCAGCACGCGGCCGGCCGCGTTCAACTCGATGACCGGCGGCTCGCTGCGCGTGAACACGAAGACCGTTCCCTTCGGGTCGATCGCGACGTTGGGAACCTCTCCCCACTTGAGCGGAGGAGCGAGCTGTCCCCAGCCGGGCACAGCGCTGTACGGCGACGCTGCCGCAGCGTGTCCTTGAATAAACATTGCCGCGAGCAGGGATGAACCGAGGACGAGAACGCAGACGGCGAGGTGACGCTTTTGAAGCATTGGTGTGCCCGCTCCTCCTGCGTAGCCTACTGCCAAACAGGCAGTTCGCGTCGATACGAAACCCTTAGCCGAACGTGAACGCGAAGACCTGAACGCCGGGATCGAGAAAACGAATCTCGAAGGTGTGGTCCCGGATCGGGCCCTGCTGGCGGATCAGCTGGTAGAGACGCTGGCCGGTAACGGTACCGTTTCCATCCGCATCGACGTCACTCCCATGGCTGCCGCCTGGCGCAGCGCCGTCGATCGAGACCCGGAACCGCACTGGCTTGCCGTCGCGACCAGGTCCGAGCACGAGATGAAGGTCGCGGGCGTGGAAGCGGTAGACGATGCCGGCGTCCTTCGAGGACGACTCAGCCTGTTCTTCGCGGATGGTCCAGTCGCCGACCAGTCCCCATTCATTCAGTTTCGGCTTTCCCGGTTCGTAAACATGGGGCAGCGCGAGCACTGCGCCACCGGGCGAGACGAAATGTTCGGCGCGCCCGTAGCCAAGGTAGGTCTCGGGCGACAACGCATCGGTCATGTCCGGCGCCGCCTCAGCTCCGGTCGCGTTGACCGCCACCAGGTCCGCGGCGACGTTGGCGTTTCCGCTCTCCGCCAGCAATCGCTGAATGACGCGCTCCGAACCGTCGTAGTCGCCTTCGCCGAAGTGATGATGCCGAATCTGGCCGTTCGCATCGATGAAGTAGTGCGCCGGCCAGTACTCGTTCTTGAACGCGCGCCAGATCGCGTAGTTGTTGTCGATCGCGACGGGATAGTCGACCTTGAGGTCCGTAACTGCCTTGCGCACGTTCGCGACATTTTTCTCGAATGCGAACTCCGGCGCGTGGACGCCGATGACAACGAGTCCTTGCTCCTTGTATTTGTCCGCCCAGGCACGCACGTACGGGATCGACCGCAGGCAATTGATGCAGGAGTAGGTCCAGAAATCGACCAGCACCACTTTTCCACGCAGCGCCTTCGGCGTCAGTGGCGGCGAGTTCAGCCACTCGACGGCGCCCGACAGCGACGGGAACGAACCCTCGACCGGCAAGTCTTCAACATGACTCGCCTGCTTGCCCGTCGTCATCGTCGCCGGCTTGGCGCTCGTCATCGCGGCGCCATCGGGCGCCGCTACCGACGCGATCGCCGGCGCAGCCGCAGGTGCGGGGTGAAACCGATCGAGCAGACGCTGTTCGATCGACGATGTTCCGGACAAGGAGACCTGGGTGAGGAAACCGGTGTCGAGTCCGAGTGCAATCGCCGCGACGGCCGCGAGCACTGCGACACCAGCCGCCCGGCGAATCCATTCGCTGACGCCGAGCGACTGCTTCAGCGCCGCGAACACACGTCCGCCGACGAGGAGTGCCAGTCCGAGCGACGTCGCCGATCCGGCGGCGTACGCCAACAGCAGGAACGATGTTCGCGCGTTGGCGCCGTTCAATGCCGCCCCGGTCAGAATCAGGCCCAGCACGGGACCGGCACATGGCGCCCATAACAGGCCCGTTGCGGCGCCGAGGAGCAGCGACGAGGTGATACTGGATCTCGAGGTCGCGTCACCGCGATCAACCGCTCCTGCGAGACGCCCGCCCAGGGAGACCAAGGGCTGCGTGAGTCGCGCGGCAAGTGAGGGAACCAGCAGTGTGACGCCGAAGAATGCCAGCATCACCAGCGCGAGGTCTCGTCCGTACTGGTTCGCGCTGACCGCCCAGCCGCCGCCGACTGCCGCGAGCGTCGCGATCAGCGTGAAGGTGGCGGCCATGCCAGCTAGCAGCGGCAGTCCGCTGCGCGCAAACGGCTGGTCTGCTCGCGCGAACACGAACGGCAGCACCGGCAGGATACAAGGACTGACGATGGTCAGGACACCGGCGGCGTAGACGAGCAGCAGCAGGACCACGCTGCCGATCTTACGTGGTCGCCGGCTTGAACTTAGTTGCCACGGTGGTCATCGGCGTTCCTTCTCGAGGCTATGTTGGCCAGAACTCGCTCAGCTCTCGCGCGACCGCTTTCACCGCGGCTTCTTCGGCCGGTCCGAAGGCGGCGCGCCGGTGGCTGTCGATATCGATCTGTCCGAGGATCTGGCCGTCACGACGATGAACGAGCACGACCAGTTCCGACTGCGTTTCGACACTGCAGGCCAGGTAGTTGTCCGAGGCGCTGACGTCGGGGACGTTCAGATCCTGATTCCTGAGGACCGCCGTCCCGCACACGCCGACGCCGACCTTGATGCGGGTGTGCTCGGTGGCCGCGCCGATGTACGGACCGAGTTCGAGCGTATCGCCTTTGAGGACGTAAACGCCAACCCAATTGAAGCTCGGCGAGATCGTCGAGAGGTATCGGACGGCAGAGCCAAGCACGTCGTGCCGGTCCAGCCACGCCGGCGTCTGCTGAGTCGTCATCTCTCGATCCCGGTTGTCCGGCTCGGCCGCAGCGCCGAGAACGGCATACAGAGACCGAAGAGCAGCCAGCAGACCGATACGCACACCACGAACAACTGCGGCAGCAGCGTCAACGCGTCGGCGAATCGGGCGTCCATGGAATGGCTGGGCGTGACCGGTAACGCACCAATGGTGATGGCAAACAAAAGAGCGGCGGTGAGTGTCAGCGAGACCGGCAGCGACAGCATCAGTGGCGCGTAGACATGTTGGATGACGCTGAAACGCGCTCTTCCGGTAGCTTCGGTGGCATCAAACTCGAGCGGATGTCGCATCGCGGAGGCTCCACTGGTCAGCGGTGATTCGGGTATTATAGTAACGATTTCAAGCCGTTTACATCCGATTGATTGATCGTTTACATTCGGTTCGCGTGCAGGCGAACCGGCGAGTCGCGACTGATGGCCAGGATTGACTGGATGCTCCTGTGCGAGACGGCCTTTCTCGATCGCCAGGACCGCGTGTCGCTGATCGGCGTCGCCACCGACTTTCCGGTGCCGTCGCTTCCGCTCGTCATCAAGCAGATGATGATGGTGGCGCGCCTGGTCGATGCGCGGCCTGGCGATGAAATGCGGGTCGGCGTCGCGATCGGCACGCCCGGCGGCCAGTGGACCCAACCGCGAGATGATGGGTTCGAGGTGGAGCAGACAGGAGACTACCTGCTGATTACGCTTCGTGACGTCCCGTTGCTCGAAGCGGGGCTCTACCAGTTCGCCCTCGCCCTCGGTCAACAGGAAGTGGTGACCGAAATCCCAGTGACGTTGCCCGCCGCGCCGCTTCAACTCGGCGTACATTGATCGCGGTTACGTTCCGTTCTTCTTGTAGCCGGAGTTGGTCACGGTGACCTGGATGTTCTTGGCTGCCACGACCAGCACGCTCTTCTGCGGATAGCTGGTGCCGTCCTCCAGATTCGCGAACGTCACGTTCAAGGTCACGTCGTCGTCTTTCGGTTTCTCGACGTAGGAACTGACCTGAACGCTGCGCATCGTGTTGGCGGTCGAGTCGAGGCCGATGGCGAGCGAATCGCCCGCCTTCTGGTAGTTCTTCACGGTCATCGTGGTGACGGCTGCAGTTGGCTGTACCGACAGATTGCCGGCCGCGCCCGCAGCTTGAATCTTCTGCGGATCCGGTGGGACGTAAGCCTGGACCAACGCCGCCACCTGCTCCATGTACTCCTTGGTCTCTTCGACCTTGTTCTGCACGACTTTCTGCTTCAGGCGTCCACCTCCGCGTCCACCTGATGCCGGCGCAGGTTGCTGGGGCGGCGCCGCGCCGGGCATCGGCGTCTTCTGCACCTTGCCGTCGGCGCCGTAGGAGCACTGCTTCTGTTCGGTCTTCTTGACCTCGCCCTTCAGGCTGGTCTGCGTCGTCTCGATCCAGGAATACTGCTTGAGCGCCGCCTGATTCTTCGCCAGCGATTCCTTGATCGCGGCGATGCGCTCTGCCGGCGGCGGGGTCTGACCGAAGGTTACGGCCGCAGCCCACACGCAACAACAGCCCGCCAGGATCGCGCGGGTGAGGTGTAGCCGTCGACTTGTCGATATGGTCGCACGGGCTTTCATGATTTCTCCCTCAACGTCTGGGCCTCTGTGGCGTTGGTGACCCCTGATGATTGCCAGATCAGTGGCTGATCTGGGTATGCAATTTCGGTAAGAGGACGGCTCAGGCGTTTGTGGCCTTCATCGGGAGGCCGCCTACTTGGCCGTCGCGCGCTCCGGTTTGACTCCGGCAGCGCGGATGTTCACGAACTTCGAGAGCAGGTCGAACCAGAACGGCGCGCCGAGTGACAGGGCGAGGCCGGTCGCGAACAATCCGAAGATCTTGTCCAGGGCGAACCAAAACCACGCGGTGTTGTCACTCGGACAACTGGTGGCGGTGCGGCCGTTGGTAGTCGATGTGGCAGCGGCCGCCGAGCCGGGCGCATCGTGTGACTGGCACGCCGGCCATCCGATCGGCAGCGGACGGAGGTCGTTATCGGCCTTGGCGAAGGCGGCGCCGACATCGCTCACTGAAGGCGCGGATGGATTGTTTGTGGCGAGTCCAGCTTTGGCGGTCGCGTCAGCCGACTGAACGATCGCCGCGCGCAGCGCACCATCCGACCACAGTGCCCGGCCCACCGCCAGGCTGTCGGCGTTGACGATCACCGCGAGCAGGCAGCCGACGAGGATGGCGATGAATTGCAGGTTGCGCTTGTAGGCGCCACTCAGCCGGTCCATCGAATCGTCGAACCACCGCGCCACGCTCGTGCGGAAGTGTTCGAAGTCACCCTGAGCGGAAATGAGCGAGGCGTGCAGCGCGCTCTTCAGCTTCGTGTCCGGCAGTGCGGCGATCGCCGTTTCCAGTTCCGACAGTCCCGGACGCGGCTGCGCGGTCGTCGGCTGGATCAGAGTTCCAAACAGAGCCAGCACGAACGTCTCCGTCGACAGGTACGACAGGTGATCGCTGTCGCTGGAGGGAGCTGCCGCGCCAGGGGCGATCGAAGCGCGTGCCGTTGTGTCCGCGTCTGCTGGCGTGGACGGAGTCGAAGGCGCCATCAGCGGCGTCGCCCGCTTCACCGCGCATATGGCGCTCGCCACCAATCCCTGCTTGTAGAAGGCCGCGCGAACATCAGGGTCGTCGAGCATCTCGCGCAACGCGCTGGCGAGCGACTTCGACCGAAGACTCAGCTGCGACGAAATGAACTCGTTGACCACCGTGCACACCAGGCTCAGCAGTACGTACATGAGCACGAGCCCAATCGCGACGTCTAACGCGGCATTCTGAAACACGGGCGCGAACTCTACCGGACATTCCCCATACCCGCAAGCTGGGATTGATGCCAGTGACCTTCGACTCTTCACGGTGCTGTCATCGTCTCGTCAAAAGTGACGTATAAGGTTTCCGTATGCCTTCACCCTTTCGAATCGTCATCGTCGTTTCCGGCTTGTTCGTGGCCGTCGCCACGACCGTCATCGCGCAGCGTCCGACGCCTTCTTCAACCTCCAGTGCTCCGGCGGACGTTACCGCCCGCATCGTTGCTGCGTCGCAGGCGCTGTTGAGCGTGCTCGACGATGCCGGCCGGGCGAAGGTTCAGTTTCCGTTCGATGGTCCCCAGAAGACCAGATGGTCCAACTTTCCGAGCCCGATGTTCCGGCGCGAGGGGCTTCGCCTCGCGGACGTCACACCGGCGCAGCGTGCCGCCGTCATGACGATTCTCTCGGTCGCGCTCAGCCGTGATGGCTATCGCAAAGTCACGGACATCATGCGAGGTGACGAGGCGCTGCGAAAAACAGAAAGCTCCGGTGGCGGGCGTGGACCCGGCGGCCGCGGGCCTGGCGGACGCGGCGGGCCGGGCGTCCCTGGCGGCGCCGGCGGAGCGCCCGCGTTCGGAGAGAACGAGTACTACCTGGCATTTGTCGGAACGCCGTCGGCGACGGCTCCCTGGATGCTGCAGTTCGGCGGACATCATCTGGCGATCAACCTGACCCTCGCCGGAAGCCAGGCGACGATGGCGCCAAGTCTTCCTGCGGCACAGCCGGCGACATACACGTTCGAAGGACAGACGATTCGTCCGCTGGGACGAGAGAACGACAAAGGCTTTGCACTGATCAACGCGCTCGACGACAAGCAGCGCAGCCAGGCGATTCTTGGCTACCGCGTCTCGGATCTGGTGCTCGGACCCGGCCAGGATGGAAGGACGATTCAACCCGAAGGGATTCGCGCCTCCGCGCTTTCCAACTCGCAGCAGGCGATGCTGTGGGATCTGGTGCGGGAGTGGAGCGGCATCATGAACGAGACATTTGCCGAGCCACGAATGACCGAGTTGCGGACGCATCTCAACGACACCTATTTTGCGTGGAGCGGACCGACGACCAACGGCAGCGCGGCGTACTTTCGAATTCAGGGACCGACGCTGGTCATCGAATACGCTCCGCAGGAAAGCGTCGATCACATTCACACCATTTATCGCGATCCGACCAACGACTACGGGGTGAAATTTGCGCGGCGGTAGGACCGTGGCTCGGGTGCTCGCGCTGACGAGTGCACTCGCCGTCGGCACCACCGCATCGGCCCATCGACGGGACGAGCATCTGATGGCGGCACGGCTCGCGGTCGAACCAGGCCACGTGGATCTCGAACTCGACCTGACGCCGGGCATCGCCGTGGCCGAGGCGACGATTGCAGACATCGACCGTGATCGTGACGGCGTGTTGTCGCCGGCGGAAAGGCGAGCATACGCTGCGCGTGTGCTCGATGCAGTCGTAGTTGAACTCGACGGCCGGCCGCTCCATCTACAGACGGTGGAGTCCACGTTCCCTGGATTAGACGAAGTGCGGCGCGGCGAAGGCACGATTCAGCTGCAGTCGTCCGCGCGGGTGCCTGTCCCGAGCACGGGAAGGCACCGTCTCGCGTTCCGAAACATGTATGCGCAGGACGCGAGCGTCTACCTCGCCAATGCCCTCGTTCCCGTCAGCGATCGCATCGTCATCACGGCGCAGCGGCGCGACACGACGCAGCGCGATCTGACGATCGAATACGACCTGCGACCCGGGCTTGTCACTTCGTCGCCGGTGTGGTTGCTCGGCGGCGGCGCGGCTCTGTCGATTCTCGCGGCGCTCATTTCAGTTCCTCGACGACCAGCGTCCACGGCCGCGAGGTGACAACGTGCAGGTAGTAGCTGCCGGTGCGAACGTTGCCGAGGTCGTCGGTCTGCTTGCCTTTGCAGTCGATGCACTGTGTTCGCCGCAATTCATTGGCCGTTGCCGGCGAGCCCTTCGGATACATCTTCGACAGGAATGGCACGGGCCCCGAGCTGTTTGGCTGGACTGTGAAGACGAACCGCAGCTTGCCGCCGTTGGTCGTGAACGACGGCGTATCGGCCGGCTTGTCGCCGGTTCCGCTGAAGCTCGCAATTTGGGTCCAGTTGTCCGCGCCGGCGGCGGCGATCGGAATCAAGGCAGAACCCAAAAACAATACGGCGAGGGCGGCGCAGCGGAGAGCCATGCGATTCATGGCGGGATATTACAGCGGCTGGCTACTTTTCGCCGATTTCGGCGTCAATGACCCACGCCACACGAAAGAAATACGCGGCGAGGAGCCCGGCGCACACAGCGATGATCAGCGCCTGGCCGATCGGGCTCGTCAGGTCCGCCTGCCACTCGGTCAGCATGGCGCCGAGCGGTCCCATCATCACGCCCATCCCGTGCTGGAGCGACCGCTGGTAACCGAGTGCGTTCGCATCGTCGAGCACAATGTCCGCGCCTCGCACCTGGATCCAGTACCAAACCGCCGCGATGGCGAAGCCTGACGCCAGGACGAGCCAGCCGGTCGCGCGCAATCGATCCGATCGCTTGGAGGAGGAAAACCGGGCGAGCACGCCCAATCTTAGATCTTGATTGCCCGCGGTGCCTGGACGTTACGGTCCGGGAACGACTTCGACTTCCGTCGAGACGCGCCGGACGCCTCTCACAGCGTCAGCGACCTGAACCGATTCGAGGTGCGCTTCCCACGATTTCGTCTTACCCGAGAGCAGCACGACGCCCTTGTTCACCGACGCCACTTTGATGCCGCTGTCGTTGACGCGTCGGTTCGCTTTGAACGCCGCTTCGACGCCCGCCTTGATTTGATCGTCTGACCGCTCGACGACGGCACGCTCACTCTTGGGGACGACCTGCAGGAGGTTTTTGACTTCCTTGACGCCGTCGATCCGCCTGGCCACGTCTCCTGCCTTCGCCTTCTGCGCCTCGGACGCGACCTTGCCGTGGAGGGTCACGACGCCGTTGACGGTGTCGACATTGAGATCGGAAGTGGTGACCCCTTCGGTCGTCATCAACGACACTTTCGTCTTCATCGTCACCCACGAGTCGGGCGTGTCCGCTGCCTTCGCCACGCCGACGGCCGAGATGAAGGTGATCGCCGCCACTACGGCGAGTTGCGCCACTCGTCTATTCATTGCTGCCTCCTGTTGGTTGTTGGGTTGACGCCATTCCGGTATCGATGGCATCGGCGAGCCGCTGCACGTTGGTGCGATTTCGCAGGGCCTCGATGCGCGGATCGATCTGCGCGATGTCGATGCCGGCGCGTTCAGCCATCAGGCACTGCACCCTGAGGATGGCTGTCAGCTCCTGCTCCGCGAGCAGGTTGACCTGGAGATCAAGATGCGCGCGCTTGTCGGCCTGCTGAGTCATGTGCGCCTGCGCCATCAGCACGAAGCCGGTCAGGACGATGGCCTCGAGCGACACGGCAAGGGTCAACAGATTGAACGGGTAGCGATCGAACCGGAATCCGCCGATGGTATTTCCGCCGATCCAGACCACGAACCACAGCACGTGCGCGACGATGAAGATGGGACTGCCGGCGACGCCGCTGACAGCGTCGGTGATGCGCTCGACGTACGAACGGCTGTCGCGCGTCGCGCGTTCGACCTCCATGACGGCGGCAACGTTTTTCCGCTCGGCCGCTTCCTGAGTCGCCCGCGATCCAGCATTCGGGGTCGCGTCATTCGCCGTCGCCGTCGCCGTGCGTCTCCGCGGCTGGGGCCGAGGCCGTGGCGCGTGCGCTGCCGCCCGTGTCATCACGGAGGTGACGTATCAACAACAATGCCGCCTGCTCGGCGGGTGGGTGTCCAACGCATGCCAGAGCAGAAATGCTGATGGGCTTCGCCGACCGGTGGCGTGGGTAATCGGTTGCCTGAGTTTGCCCGGACGTGGTTTCCGAAGGGGCATCCGATGACGGATCCGCGGCGATTGTTCGGCAATCTCACAGGTCAGGCTTGGCCCTGCAATTGCGGTTGTGACGGATCGCATGGCGGCGACGCGGGCGACAGGGTGTGGCCCGCGATCGGCGGCAAGGGAGTGCTTGTGATAACCGTTCTCGTTGTCCTTCTCGTGCTGATGTTGATCGGCTCGGTTCCAACCTGGCCGCACAGCCAGAACTGGGGCTACGCGCCCAGCGGCACGCTTGGTCTCGTGCTGGTGGTTTTGGTCGTCCTCCTGCTGACCGGCCGCCTCTAAGCCAGTGAAGTTGATCGTTCAGCCCGACGCCGGCCTGGCGCCCGTGATTGCCGCGATCCGGGACGCCAAGAAAACCATCGACGTCTTGATCTTCAGGCTCGATCTCCAGGAGGTAACCCGCAGCCTCGAAAGCGCCGCCGCCCGCGGTGTCGTCGTTCGAGCGCTGATTGCGCACACCAACAAAGGCGGTGCGAAGAGCCTGCGCAAGCTGGAAATGCGGCTGCTGGAGAACGGGGTCATGGTGTCCCGCACCTCGGACGATCTGGTGCGGTATCACGCCAAAATGCTCGTCGTGGACGGCAAGACGCTCCACGTCTACGGGTTCAATTTCACCGGACTCGACATCGCGAAGAGTCGAAGCTTCGGCGCCACCACAAGAAATCACAAACTCGTGCAGGAAGCGGTCAAGTTGTTCGAAGCCGACTGCACGCGGCAGCCTTACTCGAGCGGCTGCGATCGCTTCATCGTCAGCCCGCAGAACGCACGCGATCGGCTGGGCGCGTTCATCAAAGGCGCCCGCAAGCAGATTCTGATTTACGACCCCGAGGTCAGCGATCCCGCGATGCTGAGGCTGCTCGCCGAGCGCGCGCAGAAGGGCATCGACGTCCGGATCATCGGCAAGGTCGGCGGCAAGAAGTCGTCACTGGCGTGGGAGCGATACCCGGGACGTCGGCTGCACGTGCGCGCAATCATCCGGGACGGTCACAAGGCATTCTTCGGCAGTCAGAGCCTCCGGCGTCTGGAACTCGACACGCGACGAGAGGTCGGGGTGATCGTCACCGACCCGCCGGTCGTCAAGCAGATGCAGGCCGTCTTCGAAGAGGACTGGGCGCTGACCGATTCGGGACGTCGCGCGGCAAAGGCACACGACAAGCGCGACGGCGACTCAGCCGCGGAGGCTCACTAGACTCGGCTCGGAGTCGCAGCGGTTGGCGTTGAACATGCAGAGTTCGCGCAAAGAGGTCAGGTATAGATGGCACAACCAGTACTTTCCACACCAACCGGTCGCTTCCAGGGATCTGTAGACGTCTCGGGACACACTGAGGCTCACTCGTCCGGTGTCACATGGAGCGCCGTATTCGGCGGCGCGTTCGTGACAATGGCGTTGTCGCTGGCGCTTCTCGCGCTGGGCACCGGCATTGGATTGTCGGCCATCTCGCCATGGTCGAATACCGGCGCGTCCGCATCGGCCGTCGGCTGGGGCGCCATCGGATGGTTCGTCGTTGTTCAGATCGTGGCGTCCGCTATCGGCGGATACCTGGCTGGACGGCTCCGCACGAAATGGGTGAGCCTGCACACGCACGAGGTGTACTTTCGCGACACCGCGCACGGGTTCCTGGTGTGGGCGGTGGCGCTGGTGATCACGGCCGCATTCCTGACCTCGGCCGCGGCGTCACTAATCAACGGAGCGGCGCGATCCACCGCGGCGAACGAGGACCCGCAAGCCTCGCCTCGAGGCGGAGCGAGCGGCTATCTGGCCGACACGCTGCTGCGCACGCCAACCTCGAACGCCGATCCCACCGCGGCCGCGACTCGTTCAGAGGTCGGGACCATTTTCGCCGAGGACCTTGCCGAGGGCGGCATGCCGCGCGCCGACCGCGTTTATTTGTCGCAGGTGGTCGCGACGAAGACTGGCGTCAGCCAGGCGGAAGCGGAGAGGCGCGTCGACGAGGCCTATAGCCGGGGACTCGAGAATGCGGACCTCGCTCGAAAATCTCTCGCGCACTCGATGTACTGGATGTTCCTGGCGCTGCTGGTCGGCGCGTTCAGTGCAAGCTTTGCCGCCACAGTTGGCGGCAGGCAGCGCGACAGCGTGGCTACTGTTTAACAACCGTTGCTTGAACGGAGTCTGAAGAATGCGCTCAATCCTGTTGCTGTTACTCGGCGTGCCGATTCCGTTCATCATTCTGATCGGGCTCTTCAGCCACTTCTAGCCGTTGCCTGAAGGCGAAATGACGAACGCTTCGAACCAGCCGATCGCGGACGTGCCGAAGACGCCGAAGGCGTTCGCGTGCCCGAAGTGTCAGTTCGCATATCCGGAAGAAGACGTCGAACACAATCCGAGCACCGACCGGTGGTTCATCTGTCCATCCTGCAAGCACCGCTGGAACGTGTCGCCGATCGCCGATAGCAACTAGCAATCCAAATCGAAGTCTTCGCCCTCCGGGTTCGGCTCTGATCGGGCATACGAGGTACAGTAAGGGCCCGATCACCGCCCACGGCATCACTCACGCTTTCATGGGCGGCGCCGCAGCGACGACCTGATTCTGGAGGACTGATGCCTGTCACGATGCACCACGAGGGCGGGAACGTCCATCGAGTGGAGATCCGCGGAACGCTGCGGAAGGCCGAACTCGATCGATGCATGGACGAATTGACTCCCCACATAAAACAAACCGGATCGGTGAGGCTGCTGTTCGTGCTGGAGCAATTTGACGGATGGGGAGAGGGCGACTGGGGCGACCTGACCTTCTACGTAACGCACGGCGACGCCATCGAACGCATTGCCATCGTCGGTGATCCTCGCTGGCGGAGCGAGGCGATGATGTTCGCGTCAGCGGACCTGCGAAAAGGGCCGGTCGAATTCTTCGACGCTGACGCCGTCACTGCCGCCCGCGCATGGCTGGTGGCCTGACGGGCGATGTTCTGGGCGCGGTCCGCACGTCGCTATCTCCTTGCTAATCACATCGGCTGAGTGACAGTCTTGCATCCCCAAGCCGAAGGAGATGCAGACATGAGTGCCGCATACGACGTGATCATCGTAGGAGCGCGCTGCGCAGGTTCGCCGACGGCGATGCTTCTGGCCCGGAAGGGATACCGGGTGCTGGTGGTCGATCGGGCGACATTCCCCAGCGATACGGTCTCTTCGCACGTCCTGCACCCGCTCGGCGCCGCTGCTCTCTCGCGATGGGGGCTGCTCGATCGTCTCGTGGCGACGGGATGCCCGCCGATCCACACCTACACGTTCGACTTCGGTCCCTTCACGCTCGCCGGGTCGCCGGGCACTGCAGACGCACCGGTTGCGTACTGCGCCAGGCGGACGGTGCTCGACAAGTTGCTGGTTGACGCGGCGGCCGAGGCCGGGGCGGAGATTCGCGAGGCCTTCACGGTGGACGAGCTCTCGATCGAAGACGGTCGCGTCGTCGGCATCAAGGGTCACTCGAGCGGTGGTGGGCCGGTGACGGAGCGGGCCAGACTGGTGGTGGGAGCGGATGGTCGCTATTCCGCAGTGGCAAAGGCGGTTCGACCCGACCAGTACAACGAGCGACCGGAGCTGCTCGCGGGCTATTACAGCTATTGGAGCGGCCTGCCGATGAACGGGCGGTTCGAAACCTACATCCGCCCCCGGCGCGGATTCGCGGCGGCTCCGACCCATGACGACTTGACGCTCACCGTCGGCGGCTGGCCGTTTGCGGAATTTGAATCGAACAAAAAGGACGTCCAGGGCAATTTCCTGAAAATGTTCGACCTTGCTCCTGGATTCGCGGAACGCGTCCGCGGTGCAAAACTGGTCGCTGCGTTTTCCGGTGCGGCCGTGCCGAATTTCTTTCGGAAGCCGTACGGTCCTGGCTGGGCGCTGGTCGGGGATGCGGGGTACAGCAAGGACCCGATTACCGCGCAGGGCATCACCGACGCCTTTCGCGACGCCGAGCTGTGTGCCGCTGCATTGGATCAGGCATTCAGCAGTGCTCGTGAGTTCGACGACGCGATGAGCGAATACCAGCGTGCCCGCGACAAGCAGGTACAGTCGATGTACAAATTCACGTGCCAGCTGGCAACGCTGGAGCCGCCTTCTCCCGAGCAGCAGCATTTGTTTGCTGCGATCCATGGCAACCAGAGCGCCATGGACGGCTTTGTCCGCATGAATGCGGGCACGATCTCGCCCGCCGAGTTCTTCTCGCCGGAGAACATCGGTGCGATCATGAGCGCCGCGGCAGGGACCATGTGAACGACGCGCGTCGCGGATCAAGGACTCCACTGCCATCAGGAAGGCAGCAGCGCCGCGATCATCGCGTCCGCGATGAACTGCCCGTACCGTTCGACTGACCATTCTCGTCGGATGACCAGCAGTTCGTAGAGTTCGGGCGAGCTGTACGTCCATAGGACGTCAGTCGCGGCGGCCAGCGTGACGCCGTCCCGCAAGTGTCCGCCCTTCAGCAGCGTTCGCGCATTGTGCTCCATTCGAGTCAGCCGGGCAGCATCCATCTCCTTCTGCAATTGCGACAACTCGGGATCGTTGGTTGCCGCATCGCGTACGAGCAGCAGCACCGGCGCTACCCTCGGCGCCACCTCCATCGTCAAGACTCCCCAGCCGCGAATGATCCGGTGCGGATCGCGTTCACCGGTCTGCATCCGATCCGATCGACGTTCAGCGTGTAGCGGCCCTTCGCCGGCAAGGGCACGATCCCTAATCGCCCTTACCAGCGCGACTTTGTTGCCGAAGGTCTTGTAGACGGTCTCGACCGAGACGCCGGCGTCCTGCGCGATTCGCGCGATCGTCGTCGTGGCGAACCCGTCGAGCACAAAGCGATGCCTCGCGGCCTCGACGATAGCGGCCCGCCTTCGGTGCGCGGCGTCCTGGCGTCGGGTCGAGTCGTATCGCCGCGCGCGTTTGACTTTCGCGGTCATTGAGCAGACTATACATTTAATTACAGTAACACTGTATCTATTGTAGGGAGGCCTTGATGCCAGTTGCTGACGCGACCAATGGGGCGGGGGTGCTCACGCGACTCGAGCGGGCGACCAACGCGCACGATATCGATACGCTGGTGGGCTGTTTTGCTCCCAACTACCGGAACGACACGCCAGTTCATCCCGAGCGCGGCTTCACGGGGCGCGAACAGGTCCGCCGGAACTGGGAGCAGATCTTCGCCGCGATTCCTGACGTCACCGCGAGAGTGTTGCGCTCTACCGTCAACGGCGACGAAGTCTGGAGCGAGTGGGAGCACCGCGGCACGCGTCCTGACGGCTCCGTGCACGTCATGCGCGGCGTTGTCATTTTCGGAGTGGCCGACGACCTGCTGGCGTGGGCGCGTTTCTACCTCGAGCCGGTTCAGGAAGGCGGCGAGAACGTTGACGGCGCAGTGCGCCGCCAGGTGGGTGCGGCGGGATCGCCACCTGCTTCGTTGGAGCAGAAATGATCCTCGTGGCCGGTGGAACCGGTCGCCTGGGCACGCTGATCGTGCGGCGCCTGCGGGCGCGAGGCTTGAGCGTCCGCGTGCTCACGCGCGATCGCCGGCGGACTGATCATTTCCAGGACAGCGGCATCGAGGTGGTCGAAGGCGACGTCCGTCACGGCCATCTGGACGCCGCAATGGCCGGTGTCGAGATCGTCGTGTCCGCCATTCACGGATTCGGTGACATCGGAGATGTCTCGCCGGCCTCCGTCGATCGCGATGGTAATCGCGATCTGGTCAACGCGGCTGCGGCCGCGAATGCCACCGTCGTGATGATGTCCATCGTCGGCGCATCCGCGCATCATCCGATCGAGCTCTTTCGGATGAAGCACGCGGCCGAGGAACAGCTGAAAGCCAGCGGAGTGCCCTGGACCATCGTTCGCGCCACAGCTTTCGCTGAGTTCTGGCTCGACATGCTCGACCAGACGGCAGGTACTTCGGGCCCGCCGGTCATCTTCGGTCGAGGCGAAAACCCGATCAACTTTGTTTCGGTATCCGACGTGGCGGCGGTCGTCGAGCGAGCGGTCGTAGACGGCTCAACGCGTGGCGCGACGCTTGAAATCGGCGGCCCTGAAAATGTGTCGTTCAACTCGCTTGCTGCCCGGCTGCAACAGGCATCTGGCCGAACGGCTCCACCAAGGCACGTCCCGCGAACGGCTCTGCGTCTGTTGGCGATCGCGCTCCGACCGATCAAGCCGAATCGCGCGCGTCAGATGGGCGCGGCGGTGGTCATGGACACCAGCGATCTGGCCTTTGCACCGACCGACCTCCATCGCAGATTTCCAGATGTTCCGATGACATCGATCGCGGACATCATTGGGCGACGCCACCGGTGATCCTTGACAGCGGTCGCGCTTCCCGCCACACTCCTGCTCCACGCGGCAGATTTTCCGATGGAGGGCAGCGATGGCCTGGATCGATCTTCCTCTCAGCCGTATCAAGTTCGGTCTCTTCGAACCCTCGCCAGCCACCGCGACTGTCAGCGTCGCCGCCGCAGACCTGCTGCTGTTTCGCTACAAGCGCATCGGCACCGACACGGTGACCGTCGACTTCCGCATCAAGAAGGCATTTTTTCAGCCGAACACGGCAGGCGCCTCCGGGATCACGATGGAGTTGAAGGTGCCCTTCAGCAGCATCTATTTTCCCGCACTCGGCGTTCCCAGCTCGTTTTTCGACACCGGTCAGACCTACTCGAACGATTGCATCATCGCGCTGGACCCGGGCGGCATTCCGCACGTCGCCGGTTGCGTGGCGGTCCTGAACGACAAGACTCAACGAGTCATTCTGCTGGTGCGCAACGCGTCGGGCGACAGCATCGACGCCAGCCACGTCGGCGTGCTCGGCTTCTTCGGCCAGATCACCTTTGAGATCAGGGCCAAGCGCCGTAGCGTCGGCCGGTAGTCGCGGCATCCGGGATCATCGGTCCTCGGGCGTGCGCTTCTCCATCTGAAACATCGACTCCACGGTGGTGTAGTCCTTGTAGCCGAGGCGCGCGATCGGCCGCAGCTTGAGGATGTCCACGCGCCCGTCTGCCGTCAGCGCATCGTCTTCGATGTGGACGGCGACGACGCGGCCGATGACCACGGAGTGATTCGACGACGGTTTGCGGCCGGGAAGAGCGATGACCTGGTGCAGCGTGCACTCGAAGTGCACCGGTGAGCCTTTGATCCTCGGCGGCCGTACCAGACGCGAGGGCAGCGGCTCGAGGCCCACCGCCGCCATTTCGTCCACACTCCGATCGACAATGCGCGCCGTTTCGTTCATCTGATCCCGCTGCGCCCACGTCGTCATGTTGTAGACGAACTCGCCGGTGGCTTCGACGTTGGCCACCGAGTCTTTCCGGTCGCCGTCTGATTCGTGAAGACCGGCGGAAAAAAGCACGAATGGAGGATCGTAACTGAGCACGTTGAAGAAGCTGAACGGCGCCAGGTTGACGACGCCGACGGCGTCCACTGTCGAAATCCAGCCAATCGGACGCGGTACGACGCAGGCTTTGAGCGGGTTGTAACGCAGGCCGTGATCGTTCTTGTCGGTTTCGTAGTACATGGTGAGATCCGTTGTGTGCGGCGCGAGCGTTCAGGCCGGCGTTTCTCGAGAAGCCGAAACGCTCGCGCCACTGAGTAGCGGAAATGTCACCGCCTGTGGGTCGAACATCTGCTCCGGAATGAACAGGCCAGGCACCAGTGCGCAAATCGCGTATGAAATTCCGAGCAGCGCAATCCCGAGCCCGATTGAATGGTTGTCGGCGGCGATGCCGATGAGTACCGGAGACAGCATCGATCCAACGCGTCCCAGGTTGTACGACGTTGCTACCGCCGTCGCGCGGACGCCTGCAGGGAAGCTCTCGCTCAAATACGTCGCGTTGATCGCGTAGGGCGCACCGTACAAGAAGCCGAAGATCAACAGCAGGTACGCCACATTGGCCGGAGCCGCGACGTACACCAGAATCGGCAGGTAAATCGCCGTCAGGACGCCCGACGCGATCCACATCGCGCGCCGGCCGAAGATGTCGCCGAGGTAGCCGGTGATGATCTTGCCCACAACCGTCATGGTGTAGGTCCCTGCGACGTACCAGCCCATGCTCTGAACGTTGACGCCGAGATCCTTGACGAGATAACTGGGCAGCCACGTATTTGCGCCGTAGTAGCCAAACTGCAACGCAATCGCCGCGAGCGTCCAGAGCAGGAACGTACGCCGCGTCCGACGATCCGCCCACAACACACCGAGCGTGCTCGCGCCTGCAGTGGCCGGTGTCACGCTTCGTCGGGTCGCGATCCAACTCGGAGGGTCAGGCGCGCGCCAGAGCAACGCCAGCGCCACAACGCCGGGAACGACCGCGCAGGCGAAGAGCGGCCGCCATCCGATTCGCGGCAGCATGTAGGCGGAAAGCAGGGCCGCGACTACATATCCGACCGACCAGCCCGCCTGCAGCGTGCCGAGCACGGTGCTCCTGATTCTGGTGGGGACGTATTCGGCGGCGAGCAGCGTCCCGATGCTGTACAACGAACCGATCCCGAATCCCGACACGAAGCGCATGACTGCAATCTGCCAGTAGGTCTGGCAGAGCGCGATGACGCCGGTCAGCACTGAGAAGACGAGAACGGCCCACCAGACGACGCGCACGCGTCCGATGCGATCGGCGAGCCAGCCGGCCAATATGCCGCCGATCCCCATACCGAGCAAGGTATAGGTGCTCAGCGCACCGGCACTGACGCTGGACAACCGCAATTCTTTGGTGATGCTGGGGAGCGCCAGCGCGAGCATCTGCAGGTCCATCCCGTCGATGACGAGCGCGATGAACACTCCGGTCAAGACGAGGATCCCGGTGCCGTCTAGCGAGTCTCGGTCGGCCACGGGCGAAATGATACGCGGTTTCGCGTGATCCGCTGTGGGACGCAGCTCCTAGGCCCGCGCCACCAGTTCGGTCAGGGTGCGGCGGACCACAGCGCTCGTCAGCGGCACCTTGTAGCCGTTCTTTGCGAGCGGCCGTGCGTTCGCCACGGCGGCCTCGCCGACCCGCGCTGCCATCTCCGGCGTGATGCGCTGTCCGGCCAGCATCGTCTCCGCCTCGGTGACCCGCCAGGGAATCGGCGCCACACCACTCAGCACGATCCGCGCGCGGCGGCACACGTCGCGATCCATCTCGAGCACGACCGCAGCGGCAACGACCGCATGCGTCCAGGCTTCGCGATCCATGACCTTGTGGTACGTGCTGCGGGTGCCGGGCTTCGGCGCCGGTAGCGTCACCTCGGTCAGCACCTCGTCCGGCTCGAGGACGTTTTCGCGTGCGGGATTCTTCGTCGGCAAGGCGAAGAAGTCATTCGCCGGTACCCGGCGTTCGCCGGACGGTCCGGCGATTGTGAACGTCGCCTCGAGAGCGACCAGCGCCGACGCCGTATCGGATGGATGGACAATGTAGCTGGGTCCACCACCGAGGATGGCGTGAAACTCGTTCTCGCCGGTCACGGAAAAACAGGTACGGCCGCCGTTCTTGAGGCACGGAAAATTGTTGCGGTAGTACCAGCACCACGGGCGCTGCGAGACGTTCCCGGCAATAGTGCCGACATTGCGAATCTGCGGCGTGGCGACGCTCTCGGCCGCCTCCGCGAGTACCGGATACTTCTGCCGCAGCCCGGCGTCGCGCGCAATCGCCGCCAGCGTGGTGAGGCCGCCGATCGCGAAGCCGCCGTTCTTCGCTGTGATGTGATCGAGGCCCTTGATCGATTTCAAGTTGATCAGGACGTCGGGAGCGACCGTGCGCTCTTTCATCAGCTGCAACAGATCGCTGCCGCCGCCCGCGACCGCCGCCGTATGCCCCTGCTGATGCGCCTGCTGCAGCAGCGTGACCGCGTGCTTGACGTCGCGTGGGTT
>DASXGC010000294.1:0-10558 GCA_036489235.1 Vicinamibacterales bacterium | reverse complement strand
GCCTTGACCGCGCGCGGTGGCCGGTCTGGTGACGAGCTGTGGCCGCGCCACCGGTTCGCCTGGCACTGGTGACGCCGCCGGCGTGATGCCCAGCAGCGCTTCGAATCCCGCGGGTTGAAGCGGTTCGGTCAGCCGTCCCGGCGATGCGGTCGTGGTCGCGGCCAGCGACAGCGCCTCGAACGTACGCGCCAGCGCGTCGGCGCCGGGTTGTGCTCCGACCGCCGACGCCAGTCGTTCGGCCTCCGCGACCGCGGCGGCGATGGCTCTGCGATGCGCGCTGTCCGCCTCGCGCGCGTCTGCCGGTCGTCCTTCGAGCGCTGCGATTTGCGCGGCGCGCAGCCGCTCACCACTCTTGAGGAGGCGATCGTAGGTGGCGCGCGCGCGCCAGTACACCTGGTTCACCGCCCAGGGGACCGCCGTCGGTTTCGTGAGAGCCTTGACGCGCTTGGAGGCGTCTCCGGACAACGATTTCGCCAGCAGATTACGGGCGGACGTGAACTCGGCGAGAGGCAGCCGGTACAGGTCGTCGATCTGGTCGTCGAGCGACGCCACGTGACGCTCTGGCTCAGTCCCGCAACCGGCTACGGATGCGAGACGGTCATCGTGTAGGTCTCGGGCGTGGTGAACCCCACCACGTCGTAGACGACGATGCAGTAGGCGCCTTTGCTGATCTGGGCGCCGGAAATGGCCGGCACGTTGAGCTGCGAGAACTGGTTCGAGAACAGCGAGTTAGTACTGCACGATCCGTCGCTGTTCTGATACACCCAGGCCACACCCACGTAGCTCGACGACACCGGCGCGAGCGCGGTCAGCTTGACCGTCAGCTCACCACCGGCGGCGGCGGTGAAAGCCTGACCGGACGGACTTGCGCTGGAGAAGGTGCCGCTGAATGTCTGGACGGTGTTCTGAGAGGGATCGGTGATTCCGCCGCAACTGATCGTGATCAAACCGGCGACGATGAGGATCGCCGCAAACCGCAAGCGCATAGTGTCCTTTCCTGAAGATCTCTCCTCGATTCTCGCACACCTCGCCGCCGCCGCGCTGCTGGATGCCGGCTTTATACTTCGGCCATGTTGACCCGCGCCGCTGCAGGCCTGATGCTGTCCGCCGCCGTGGTTATGCTCGCCCCTCCGTCCGATCCAACCTGGCGGCAACCGGTCGAACCGCTCCGAATTGCCGGCAACATTTACTATGTCGGCACGCGCGGCCTGTCGTCGTTCCTGATCGTGACGCCAGCTGGCGCCATCCTGATCGATACGGGTGAGGCTGAGTCAGTCCCGTTCATCCGAGCCAATATCGAGCACCTCGGCGTTCATCTGTCCGACGTCCGAATCCTGCTCGCCGGCCACGCCCATTACGATCACGTCGGCGGCCACGCCGAAATGAAGCGCCTGACCGGGGCGACGGTGGTGGCGATGGAAGCCGACCGCGAAGCCATCGCGTCCGGCGTCGATCGCTCGCCCCTCGGCGGACCCGGGTGGACGCCGGTGCCGGTGGGCCGAGTGGTGAAGGATGGCGATGCGGTGTCGCTCGGCGGCGTGGCGATCACCGCGCATCTCACGCCGGGCCACACGCAAGGCTGTACGACGTGGACGACCGAGGTCGCGCAGGAGGGCAAGCGCTATCGCGTGGCGTTCGTGTGCAGCGTCACCGTCAACGACGGCGTTCACCTTGTCGGCAACACCAGGGTCCCGGATATCGCGTCGCAATACGCGCAGGCGTTTCGCGTGCTGCACTCGCTGCATCCGGATGTGTTCGTCGCCGAGCATCCAGTCGTGTTCTCGCTGGAGGCCAAGGCTGCCGAACTGGCGGCAATGGCTGACTCACGCGGCAGGAACCCGTTCGTCGATCGCGACGGCTACGCGCGCTTCGTCGAGAGTGCCGAACAGGCGTATCTGAGTCAGCTCCGCCAGGAACAGCGTTGAGGCGTGAAAAACGGGTCGCGCTCCCGTAGAATACGGCCCACCCCATGACCACAGCGACCGTGGCGGCGCCGGCCGCGCCTCTTTCGTTCACCGATGTGCTGCGCATCGACGTGATGCGGCGCGTCTGGTACGCGCAGGTCGTGAGCCTGTTCGGCGACTTTCTCGCGCTCTTCGCCGTCATCGCCGTGGTCTCGTTCGGCATGCACGGCACGCCGGCGCAAGTCATCGGCCTGCAGATTGCCTACATGCTGCCGATCGTGTTTGTCGGGCCGATTGCAGGTGTGTTCGTCGATCGGTGGCCGCTCAAGCCGACGCTCGTGTCGAGCGATCTCATCCGCGCCGGGCTGGCCTTGCTGCTGATTCCATCGACCTCGGTGTGGCAGGTCTACGTCGTGCTCGCCGCCTTGAGCTGCGTGTCGGCGTTCTTCGGCCCGGCGCAGACGGTGACCATTCGCCTGGCGGTTCCGGTGGCCGGATTGATCTCGGCCAACGCGCTCATGCAGATCGCGTTCATGGGCAGCCGGATCATCGGACCCTCGACGGCCGGAGCCATCGTGTCGGCCTTCACGCCGAAGGTCTGCTATCTGATCGACGTCGCCAGTTTTGTCGTGTCCGCATCCCTGATCGGATCGGTCGGCATCAAACGTCCAGCAGGCGCTCCAGTCGCGGAAGGGACGTCGGGCAACCGGATTCATCAGATCTGGATCGACATGGGCGACGGCTGGCGCTTCATCGTCCATCACGGATCGATCCTGTTTTTCGTGCTGGCGATGGCGGCTGGGCTGTTCACGATCGGCTGCTTCGGGCCGCTGATCGCCATCTACGTGAGAGACACGCTGCACCTGCGGGCCGGCGTCTTCGGCTTCGTCAGCGGCATGGTGGGCGTCGGCATGCTGATCGGCACGCAGATCGTCAGGCAGCTCGCGCGCCGCTACACCGATACGTCCCTGGTGCTGGCCGGATTGCTGGGCATCGGTGCTGGCGTGCTGCTGCTTGGGGCGGTGCCGCACGTGGCGGCCGCTCTTGCGGCGACGTTCACGATCGGATTCGCGTTCGGCGCGATCATCGTGCCGGCTCAGACGCTGATTCAGCGCGAGACGCCGCACGACATGCTGGGGCGGGTCGGCAGTACCAACACGTCGGTCGTGTTCCTCGGACAGATTCTGGGACTCGCACTGTCGGGCGCCTTTGCCGAAATGGTCGGCGTCCGGCTGGTCTTCTTCCTGTGCGCCGGGCTGTCGGTGGCGCTCGCCGGCGGCGGCTGGATGTTCCTTCGCTCGCAGCGCTGACGGTGAGTTCGGAGAGTTCGCGCGCGCCGCATTTCGCTTCACCAAGTAGACGGCGACGAAGTAAAGCGCAAAGCTCGAGAGGAACACCGCCGCGGTGATGGCGAAGCGCAGGGTGATCGCGAAGCAGAGGACGCCGGCGCCCATCAGCCAGACGAAGATCTCGCCCGCGAAAGCCTGACCCCACTGAGGCCGACCGCCGCCGGCAGCCACTCGCGGCGTCAGGGCGGGAACGAATCTCGGTACTGCGTGCATGTAGCGGCGGTAGGACTCGCCCTGGGTTTCGAGCAGGCCGCTCTCCTCGCGGAAAATCAGGCGATACATGAACAACCACATCGCCACGACCATGAACGCCCAACCGAGCCGGCTGGCCATCAGCCCGACCCCGGCGACCAACGGCATATTCGCCAGATAGAGCGGATTCCTCACGTAGCGGTAGGGTCCGTCGGCGACCAGCGCTTCGGAATGCTGACGCATATCGTGAACGACCACCGTCCGCAGGTGAGCAGTGGCCCAGGTGCGCAGGAACGCGGCGACGAACACCAGCAGCGCGCCGCAGACGAAGACCGCACGGACCAGCGTCAGCGCCCGCAGACCGTTCTCATCGACGGCCGGGAACAGTCCGGACACGATGGCGGCCGCGACGTTGGTCGAGTCGAGGACCGCGAGCGAGAAGCCAACCCAGAAGATGGCACCGATGATCCAGAAACGCTGTTCGAATTCGAAACGCGTCGCGCGCATGCCAGACATCCTACAATGTGCGAGACAGCCCGCCGTGAGGGGCGCGCGAGGAGGCCCGATGGAACGCTGGTGGCAGGATCTCCGCTACGCAATTCGCGTCCTGGTGAAGAAGCCTGGCTTCACCGCCGTCGCCGTGATCTCACTGGCACTCGGCATCGGGGCCAACACCGCCATCTTCACGGTGATCAACGCGGTCTTCCTGCATCCGCTCGCGATCGAGGATCCGTCGCACGTGGTCGAGATGTTCACCCGCGACTCCAAGACCGTCCAGTCGGGCAACTTCACGCTGACGCCGACGTCGTTCCAGAACTTCGAGGACTACCGCGATCAAAACAGCGTTTTCAGCGGACTGACCGGTTACTTCGGGTTCGGTCTCCAGTGGACGCGCAACGGCGACACCCAGCCGCTGCCGGCGATCATGGCAAGCGCGAACTACTTCGAAGTGCTCGGCATCAAACCGTTTCAAGGACGGCTGTTCCGCGCTGACGAAGACCGCACCATGGGCGGCGACACCGTCGCGGTCATCAGTCACAGTTTGTGGACGCGTGAGTTCGGATCCGATCCGAACGTCATCGGCCAGAAGCTGACCTTCAGCGGCCTGCCGTTCACCGTGATCGGCGTGACGCCACCGGGCTTCAAGGGAACGTTTTCCCTGGCCGGTCCGGATCGGGTGTGGGTGCCGCTCAGCATGCGCGAACAGCTGCTCACCGGGCAGACGCGTCAGCTGATCACGAATCGCCGCTTTCGCTGGATCAACATGGCCGGCCGGCTCAAGCCGGGCGTATCGATGCGCCAGGCCGATGCCGCGATGAAGACGATCGCGTCCACGCTGGCCAAGGAATACCCAGCCGCGAACGAAGGCCGTACGCTCGACATGGCGCTCGAATCGGACGCGGCGCTCGGCATCAACGGACGCGGTCAGCTGGTGCTGGCCGGCGGCGTGATGATGGGGGTCGTCGGCCTGGTCCTGCTGATCGCGTGCGCGAACCTGGCGAACCTGCTGCTCGCCCAGTCAGCGTCGCGTGAGAAAGAAATGAGCATCCGTGCCGCCATGGGTGCCGGCCGCGGCCGCATCGTCCGTCAACTGCTGACCGAGGCGTTGCTGCTGTCGATTCTCGGCGGCGCCGCGGGAATGATCGTGGCGTACTGGGGACGCACGGCGCTGTGGTCGTACCGGCCGCCGTTTCTCGGCAACGCGTCGATCGATCTGAGCTTCGAGCCGCGGGTCCTGCTGTTCACCGCGTCGATGACGATCCTGACCGGCCTGTTGTTCGGGCTCGCGCCGGCGATGCGGGCGTCGCAGATCAACCTCAACGAGATGCTCAAGGCCGGCGGCCGATCGGGTGGCGCGTCCGCGGTCAGCAGCCGTCTTCGCAGCGCGCTGGTCATGTCCGAGATCGGGCTGGCGACGGTGGCGTTGATTGGTGCGGGCCTGTTCGTGCGCAGCATGCAGGCGGTCGAGCAGATGGATCTCGGGTTCGATTCGGCGCACATCGGCCTGTTCTTCCTGAATCCTGGACAGCAGCGCTACGACCAGGCGCGCGGCCAGCAGTTCTACGTCGACGCCATGGCGAAGGCGCGGGCGGTTCCAGGCGTCGAGTCGGCGACGGTCGCGTCGGCGGTGCCGCTCGGCGGCGGCATCCTGCTGACGGTGTTTCCCGAGGGGGAAGCGCAGAATCCCAACTACCGCGGCTCGCTCGTCGCGTTCAACGACATCGCGCCCGGCTATTTCGAGACCATGCGGATCCCGGTGAAGCAGGGCAGGGACTTCACCGACTTCGATGGCGACCAATCGAAGGCGGTGGCGGTCGTCAACGAAGCGCTCGCGAAACAGCTCTGGCCGGGACAGGACCCCCTTCGGAAGCGCTTCACGGTCGTGCAGCAGAACACATTGTTCGAAGTGGTGGGCGTGGTCGCGACCGCCGTGATCAACGCCGTTGGTGAAGATCCGACGCCGATGATCTATCGGCCGCTGCGTCAGGAGTACGCGCCAGGCGTGGCGTTGTTGCTTCGGACCAGAGGCAACCCCGAGCCGCTGGTCGGCGCCGTGCGCGATCAGGTGCAGACGCTCGACCGTGCCATGCCGCTGCGTGGCGTCGGCACGGTGCAGCAGAACATCGAGGCCGGATTATGGGCGCCGCGGATGGGCGCGGCGCTGCTCAGCATCTTCGGCGGGCTCGCGCTCGTGCTCGCGATGATCGGCGTCTACGGCGTGATGTCGTACACCGTGACACAGCGGACGCCGGAGCTCGGCGTGCGGATGGCGCTCGGTGCGCAAACCGGCGACGTCCTGATGCTGGTGCTGAAGCAGGGCATGGTGCTGGCGGCAGGAGGCGCGCTGATCGGAGTGGCGCTCGCCTTATCGCTTGCGCAGATTGTCAGCACGCTGCTGTTCGGCGTCAACGCCCGCGATCCGCTGACCCTGGCGATCGTGACGCTGGCGTTGACGCTGGTCGCGCTCGTCGCTTGTTATATCCCCGCGCGACGCGCGGCGCGTGTGGATCCGCTGGTCGCGCTGCGGGGGGACTGACAGGTGCTTTCCGGAGAATGTAGTGGCCGGCTTCAGCCAGCCTTTGGGGTCCGCCTGAAGGCGGACGCTACACGCGAAACGCGTCGCCGTCCGCCTGAAGGCGGACACTACACAGAGAATGTAGTGGCCGGCTTTAGCCGGCCTTTGGAGTCCGCCTAAAGGCGGACACTACGCACGAAACGTGTCGGCGTCTGCCTGAAGGCGGACACTACACACGAAACGTAGTGCCCGGGTCAACGGCAGGTGGTCGGCTGGACCTTGCGAATCGTGAATGCCGGGCTCCCCGACAGCACGAGGCGTTGGAATCCCAGATCGATTTTCGAATCGCCCGGCAGCAACGTCATGCCGCACACGACTGCCGGTTTCGCGGCGCCCTGTAGGATGGTGGACAGGCGCGGCATGACGGTGAAGCGAAGCGGTGAGGGCGCTGATACCTTCGGCGGTTTCCCGAACAGGCTGCCGTAGGGGCTTGGCTGGGTTCCAGCCGCGGGCTGGGCGAGCGCCGACCCGGATCCCGCGACCACGATCGCGACAGCAGCGACGGTTGAGATGAGATGCATGGCCACTCCCTCGACCGGAATCATATGACGATCGCGTCACACGATCATCGCCTCATTTTGTCGTGTGTGCTGCGGGCCACACCGGGCTGACGAGTTCGATCCGCCAAATCGGACCATCCGCGAACAGCGGTCCTTCGGATTTGACGAAGGCCGGCGCCTGGCCCTGAAGAATCCAGACGTGCGTGTCGGGCGGCTGCTTGCCGACCAGAGGCGCGATCAGACCACTGACTCCTCCGATCTCGACCTTCACCACGTAATGCGTCGCCTTTCTCGCCAGCCCGCTGGTCGAGAACGCCTCATCCCCTGCGTTCGAGATGGCGAGCTTGACGAGTCTTGGCTTCGGCGTCGCGGCGATCATGGACAACGCCTTGGGCGGCGCCGTCGCCTGGATATTCTTCATCAGCACCAGCGTCATCCCGTTCGCCAGATCGGGCGGCAGCTTCATCTGCTCCGATTCGACCTTCTCCTCGCCGTGATCGTTGGTGTAGCGCACCGTGACCTGGCCGCTCGCGCAGTTGATGGTGACGTCTTCGGAGCGCGGGAACGTAGGGCCTTTCTGGACCAGGTGATCGGTCAGCAGCTGAAACTCGCGTCGCTGCGAGAACACTGCTGTCTCGTCGAGAATTGATCCATCCTTGAAATGGAAGACGAGGCGGCTGGTCACGCGATCCCCGCGCGCGGTCTGAATCAGATCGCCGTTTGCGAGCAGCGTCCCGTCGGTGCTTCGAAGCGACAGGAAGCCGTGGACGATGCCTTCCGCGTGCCGGACCGTGACCGGTTCCGCGACGAGCGTGACGCTGCTCATCAAGGCGAGGCCGGCGACTGTCGTGACAAGTCGTCTGGTCAGATTGCGGTTACCGCGCATACGATTGATGTTGCAAGGCGGGTGCCCCGGGGACGTTCGTAGCCGCCCGACAGCTGAGACAGTTCTGTCGGGCTGCGCTTGCGATCTGACAACCTTGTCCTCGCGCTTTCGTGTTTCACTGGCCAATCGCAAGCTCGTCCGGGCACGTGCGTTGCTTCCAGTTGAACTGTCTGTGATGGAGGCACTGGTGCGCCGTAAAACAAATGCCGTCCGTCAGACGGACATCGTCGCGCTTCAGCCGTCGGTGTCGCCGCTCTGGATGCTCACCGACGAGCCGCTGGTCAACGATCTGGTCAGCTACCTCGAGACCATGCGCCGCCGGATTACCGCTGACCCTGGCGGCGAGCACACCTTCAGTTTCGGCCGCGCACATCTCACCGAAGTCCGGACCGCGTTCGCGCGCCTGATTCGCAAAGGCGAGGTCAAGCTGCATCGCGTCTGCGAGTTGCTCTGCGACAGCTACTTCGATTCGCGGTACACACTCCAGAGCGTGGTCATCGGCGAGGTGGAGAGCAGCCACGAGCGCTTCACGCTGGTGCAGCCGCTTGCCCAGGGCGATCTCTATTCCCATACCGATCTCGACCTCGGCACGCGACAGCTGCGGCGGTTGCGCTTTCACGACGGCCGCAAGTGGAGCCACGCCGCCCTCGTCGCCAACGTTGTCGAGTACCAACCCGACGCGTCGAACGCTCACGGGATTCACAAGTTCATCAGCCGCATCAAGGCGGAGGAGCAGATCTGGAACAAGGTCGTGGACACCATCTTCGGACTCGACCGACTGGTCCGCGCCGACAAGCAGTTGCGTCACCTTGGCCGTTTCGTCAAGGACGTCTTCGGCGTGAAAGCGATCGTCGGCGATCCGAAGCAGGCCCGGATGCTGCACGAGGCGCTGCAGCGTCTGGCGTGGAGCGCCGAGATCCTCGGTGCTCACGGCGTGCCGATGTCGGACGCGACCCGGCGCATGGAGTTCATCGAGGTGAAGGACTACATGGCGACCGTCGGCCGTAAGGCGACCGGCTGGGAGGCGATCAAGTCAGTGTTCCGGTGGTGGGACACGATGATCGAGGTCCAGGTTCAACCGCTGGCGAATTTCCACCGCGAGCGGGAAGCGCTCACGGCCGAGAGTCATGCCGGCTTCAAGGCCCGCCGCGACCAGCTGCGCAACCAGATTGCCGAGCGCCTGCCGCTATTCGGCTTCTATCGCGACCTCCTGCGATGGTTGTTCATGGCACCCGCCGAACCGGCGCCGACCTTCGACTCGATCGTCATCGTCCTGACCGACTGAGCGCGGCCCCCCGATAGTCCAACCTCAACCATGTGGGGTGCGCTATCCTCTTCCCGCGACGTGTGCCAGGTCGCGAAAAATACATGGAAGAGAGCGTTCAGCCGGGCGCCGCTTCGTGGCCATCCTTCCTTCGCGATGGCGGCGTCACCGGCGACCTGATCCGGTCGATTGACTGGTCCCGGACCACGCTCGGCGCCATCGATTCGTGGCCGCCCAGTCTCCAGACCACGGTCGGCACCATGCTCCATTCCCGCCACCCGATGTTCCTCTGGTGGGGTCCTCAGCTGATTCAGTTCTACAACGACGGCTACATGCCCAGCTTCGGCCAGGGGAAACATCCCGCCGCGATGGGACAGCGCGGCGCCGACTGCTGGCAGGAGATCTGGCCGATCATCTCGCCGCAGATCGACGATGTGATGGAGCGCGCGCGCGCGAGCTGGAACGAGGACCAATTGGTGCCGATTTTCCGCAACGGCGGGATCGAGGAAGTGTACTGGACCTACGGCTACTCACCGGTGTTCGACGAAACCGGTAAGGTCGGCGGCACGCTGGTGGTGTGCACCGAAACCACGCCGCGCGTGCTGAGCGGGCGGCGCCTGCAGACGCTGCGATTGCTGGTAGACGGAACCGTGCTCGCCGCCACGCCTCGGGCGGTGCTCGAAGCCTCGGCCGAGATCATCGGACGCGAGCGCGCGGACGTGCCGTTCGCGTTGATCTACGCCAGCGATCCAACCTTGCCTGCCCCGATGCTGGTGAAGGCAGTCGGTCTGGACGTCACGTCGGTTGCCCGCGTCGTCGGGACGGTCCGCGATCGCCTGCTCGAGTGCGCGCTGGATTCGACACCGCGGCCGTTGTCCGCGCCTGTGCAGGACACCGATAGCCCGTGGCCCGAGCCGGTGAGTCAGGTGTTCGTCGCGCCGATCGCCTCCAGTCCGCAACGGTCCGCGAGCGGCTACGTCGTGTTCGGCATCAGTCCGCGCCTGCCGTTCGATGCGGCGTATCGCGATTACCTGCTTCAACTCGCCGAGGGCATCAGCCAGGCGCAGACGCGGGTCGAGGCGCTGCACATCCGCGCGGTGATGGAAAACGAGCGCAACAACCTGCTGGAGCAGGCGCCGGTCGCGACCGCAATGATGACCGGGCCGGACCACGTCTTCCAGCTGGCCAATCCGTTGTATCAGCAGCTCGTCGGCCGGCGCGATCTGATCCGCCGGACCTTTGCCAGCGCGTTTCCGGAACTGCAGCAGACGCCGTTGCCCGGCATTCTCGATCGTGTCTACCGGACCGGCGAACCATTCGTCGCCCACGAGATGCTGGTCCGGTTCGATCGCAACGCCGACGGCATGCTCGTCGACTGCTACGTCAC
>DASXGC010000260.1:0-10948 GCA_036489235.1 Vicinamibacterales bacterium | reverse complement strand
CGAACCGCGGCGGTCGGTCGGAGGCGCCTGATCGTCGCGAGCAGTGACCAGGACGGATACGAGCTGGCCGCGATAGCGGAGTACGAGGTGTGCGAACCGCCGGCCTTCGAACACGCACGAATGGGCTTCGACGATATCGATCGGCACATCGCCGCGATCGGCGTGCGTGCCGCGGACCGCCTCACGTAGCGCGTGATAGGCCGGGTCATACCGGCGTGCAGCTTCCTCGAGCGGAATCGGTTTTTCGGCGAGACGGAAGTGCAATGCACAATCGCGGTGATCGCCGGCCGCCGCCCGCGCGAGCTGCCACACGGCTTGGGTGACGCCGTTCAGTTGTCCGGGCGTCAGCCGGGCGACCACCGCTCGTCGCAGCCCCCCGCTGCCGCCAATCGCCGCGACCAGAGCCACACCGGCGGCGAGCGCCCACCAGGACGACAGACGCCACCTGGCGGAAGCTGGCGGCCGAGCCGCGTCGCGCAACCGGGTGGCCAGCGTCGCGGCGAACTCGGGCCGCATTTGCAGCTCCGCTGAGTCTGTGAAGGCGGACTTGAGCTTCGCCCGCAAACGGCGCCGGTCATCGAGCTCGGCACGACAGCCGGGGCACTCTTCGAGATGACGGATCATTTCGTGATTCGTCTCGACGAGCAGTTCCCCGGTTACGTATGAATCGAGCAGCTCCCGAAATTCCCGACACGACATCGTCATCTCACGTTCCTTCGGCGCGGCCGGCGCCGTGCACCGCCGCGTAATCAGCAAGTTCGACTCGGAGCATGGCGCGACCGCGATGGAGACGCGACATGACCGTGCCGATGGGGATCGTGAGCGCCTCAGCGATTTCCTTGTAGCTCAGTTCCTCGATATCCGACAGGAGGACGATCTCCTGGTATTTGACCGGCAGCCGGTGAAGCGCGGCCAGCACATCCTCGTCGGTGAGACGTTCGGGGACCGGCGGCACAATGGCGATGGTTTGGGCGATCCGTTCCTCCGAGTCCGAGACGATCAGCGCCCGTCCGCGAGCCCGGCGACGGTTGCTCCGGACGTGCTGTAGGATGGTGACGAGCCAGGCGCGGCAATTGGTGCCTGATTCGTAGCGGTGAAAGGATTCGAGCGCCTTGGTGTACGTTTCCTGCACGAGATCCTCCGCCTCGTTCCGGTCACGCTCGAACCACATCGCCAGGCGAAACAGCCCCTGGGCATGAGGCAAGGCCTCTGCCTCGAACGCTAGCCAGGCGGGCGCGTCGGTCGGCGGCATCGCTTGCGGCTTGGTGGGTCGCATCACTGGTCGCTAATCGATTATGTCGAGAAGGCTTCGGTTTATTCCGGACGCAATTGGAATAAATGGTCGTCCGCGGGTATTAGGGTACATATGACCTGTAAGTCGACTGGCATCGGCCTAGCCACCGCACTCTCAGTCCTGCTGCTCGGTCCGGTCGCCGCTCAACAGCAGCCCGAGACTCCGGTTATCGACGTTGAGAAACTAGGACCGCAGGCCGGGGCGACGGTGCCCGACTTCAGCTTGCCTGACCAGCACGGAGTGACTCGATCGCTCAAATCGGTGATGGGCCCCAAGGGCGCCATCCTCGTGTTCTTCCGCTCCGCCGACTGGTGACCGTTCTGTAAAACGCAGCTCGTGGAGCTGCAAAGTCGTGTGAATGAGATCAAGCGCTCGGGTCTGGGGCTCGTGGGCATCAGCTACGATTCCGTGCCGACGCTCGCTGATTTTTCGAAACGTCGCGGGATCACGTTCCCGCTACTGTCTGACGCCGGCTCAGCGACGATCAAGCGATACGGTATTTTCAACACCACGGTGACTGACACGGCGAACTTCACCTACGGGATTCCGTTCCCCGGGACTTTCATTGTCGACGGAAGCGGCACGGTGACGTCGCGATTCTTCGAAGCGGCCTATCAGGAACGCGACACCATCGCGAGCGTCATCGTCCGTCTTGGCGGAAAGATCGACGCGCCGGCGACGAAGGTCTCTGCCTCGCACCTTGCCTTGACGACGTATGCGACCGATCAGGTCGCGGCGCCGGGCACCCATTTCTCCCTGGTGCTCGATGTCGCACCGGAGCGGCGCGTCCACGTCTACGCGCCGGGGGTATCCGGATACCGTCCCATCACCCTGACCGTGCAGCCGCAACCGGGCCTGCTGATTCGCGGAGCGCAGTACCCGAAGGCCGAGGACTATTTCTTCAAACCGCTGAACGAACATGTCGCGGTCTACCAGCGGCCGTTCCGGGTGGTGCAGGATCTGGCGATCGACGCGTCGCCGCAGGCCGCTGCGGCACTGAAAGATCGGACCAGTCTCATCATCACCGCGACACTCGCCTACCAGGCGTGCGACGACACCGTCTGTTTCATTCCGCAGTCCGTGCCGCTGTCGTGGACCATCTCGCTGCGCGCGCTCGACCGCGAGCGCGTCAAACCCCAATGACCAGCAAGAAGCCGCTCGACGCCGGCGACCTCAAGCGATAGGCCGCCCTCAGGGGCGCGTGGAATATTTCGAGGGCCGCCCGGTATCTTCGACCGGAATGTCCACGCCGCCTGTTCGCCCGGGCACGACGCGACGCGAGTTACTCAAGCTGAGCCCGGTACTGCTGCTCGCCGCGTTTGCCGTCCCTGCGTGGCAGGACCGACTGCTCGAGACGGGTGTCCGCATCAGTGATACGGCCTCGTCATGGCTGTTCAGGCGCAACCACAACGCTCCCACGTTTGCCGAGGCGGACGTCGTGCCGTTCGAGCGCTTCCCCTACAACTACTTCGATGTCGTCGATCCGGAAGTGGATCTGGATGCGTGGGGCCTGACCGTTGGCGGCGCCGTCGCCCGGCCGGGCCGGTATCGGCTCGATCAGATTCGCGCCTTGCCGCAGGTGCGGCAGAACACCCGGCACATTTGCGTCGAAGGCTGGGACGTGATCGGCCGCTTCGGCGGCGCGCGGGTTGGCGACTTCCTCGACTTCGTCGGCGCTGATCCGAACGCCCGGTTCGTCACCGTCACCTGCGCGGATCGCTACTACGAATCCATCGAAATCGCGACGGCTCGGCACCCGCAGTCTTTGCTCTGCTACGAGATGTACGATCAGCCGCTCGACCGTGGCCACGGCGCGCCATTGCGTCTGCAGATGCCGACGACTCTGGGCTACAAGCAGGCGAAATACCTGATGACCCTCGACGTGACCCACGTGCTCCCCGAGCGACGGAGCTACTGGGGCGACAAGGGATACAGCTGGTATGGAGGCGTATAGCCGTGAGGCCGCAGGCGCCAGGCGGAGGACCGGGTCCGGTGTATGAGCACCCATGGTTCGTGCGATTCGTCCACTGGACAAACGCGACGGCGGTCTGCGTCATGCTGCTCAGCGGTCTGCAGATTTTCAGTGCCTTTCCGAGCTTCGGCGCCAAGGTGCCCGAACACGATCTCATCGAAGCGGTCCCGGAGGCCGTCACGCTGGGTGGCTGGCTTGGCGGCGCCCTGCAATGGCATTTCACGTTCATGTGGATCTTTGCCATCGGCGGAATCTTCTATGTCTCGGCGCAGCTGATGAGCGGGCATTTTCGAACGGTGCTGTTCGTGACCCGCGACGCGCCTGGGGTCTGGCCGATGGCGCGCCACTACTTTCTGTTCGGCCCGAAGCCGCCGATCACCGCGCAGTACAACGCGCTGCAGAAACTGGCGTACACCACAGCACTGCTTCTCGGTGGTTTGCTCATGTGGACTGGCGCCGTCATGTACAAGCCGGCGCAGCTCTCGCTGCTGGCGGCGCCGTTCGGCGGCTACCACAACGCGCGCCTCGTGCATTTCCTGGCGATGTGCGGATTGGTGGCGTTCGTTCCGGGACATCTCGTCATGGTGGCGATCCACGGCTGGGACAACGCCCGCTCGATCGTGACCGGGTGGAAACGGCATCCGGAATACGAAACGGTACACGGGATCCAGGCAGCAGATGGCGACTCTGGCAGTTCGTAACTTTAGTGGAGGATATGAGATGAAACGACTGAGGACGGCAGTGTGTTGTGCGTGCGTACTCGGCGCGGCGGGATTGTCGGCGGCCCAGGCCGACAAGCAAACGGACAAGATGGACAAGGGCATGAAGTCCATGACGGTAACCGGATGTGTCGCCGAGAAAGACGGACACTACATGCTCAACAACGCGATGATGGCTGGCGACACCAAGCCCGTGACCTACGATTTGACGGGCGGCGATCTCAAGGCGCATCTCGGCCACAAGGTCGAGGTCACGGGATCGAACGATGGCAAGATGATGGACAAGGGCAAGATGGACAAAATGGACAAGATGTCCAACGACAAGATGACGGACAAGGACAAGATGGGGATGTCCGACACGCACGGCACCCTGCAAGTCAAGTCTGTCAAGATGATTTCCGCGACCTGCTCGTAAAATCGTCGAGGCGTGGGGCGGGCGCTCGTGCGCGCCCGCCTCAGCCGCTTGCTACCCGCCGCCTATTCGCAACCGCGACCGGAGAAAGATGCCAGCGCTGATGAGAGATGGACCGACCAAGCGGACACGTGCGTCCAACGATGACGTGAGGCATCGTGCCGCGCCGCTGACCAACAAGGAGATACAGAATGGTGACCGTTGGATTACTCGTTCGGTTGGAAGCAAAACCCGGGAAACAGGACGAAGTTGCGACACTCCTGCGGGGAGGGCTTGCCCTGGTCGAAGCCGAACCGGCCACGACGGCGTGGTTTGCCATCCGGCTTGGGCCATCGACCTTCGGCATTTTCGACGCCTTTCCGAATGAGGATGGCCGACAGGCACATTTGGCGGGCCGCCTCGCCGCTGCCCTGATGGCGCAGGCTGCCGACCTTCTGTCTGAAGCGCCGGTCATTGAGAAAGTGGACGTGCTCGCGGCAAAGCTACCCACGCGCTAGAGCGTGCTGGACAATTTCCGCAATTCCAAGCCTCTGCAACGTTTTCGCACTGGTCGATCTTGCAATTGAAATGATTCGAGCCGTGGCACCCTAAATAAGGAAATGCCAGTTCTCCGCCGTCTGATCCATTCCGCCGCCACGTTGGCCATGCTGTCGATGACCGCGTGCGGCGGACCCGACGCCACGCCGATGCCGACTGGCCCGAACCCAACGTCGGCGCCCGTCACCGCGAGCGTCTACATCCTTCCTAATGCCGTCTCGCTGAACGACAGGGCGTTCGGCGACGAACCGGTCGTCATCTACAAGAGCGAGCGCCTGCGCTGGGTCAACACAGACACGGTCACGCACGTGATCGTCGCCGATTCGCCGGATGGCACCGATTTCCGCAAGACCGACGATTTGCCGGGCGGGGTCGAGCAGGCGTTCATCATGACCAGGTTGGGAACGACCAGAATCCACTGCGCCATTCACCCCAACATGACGGGGACTCTGATCGTCCGCGAACGCTGACGCCGCGGCGTTACGGTATTCTCCTCACTCATCCACTCTCAGCGAAGATCGTTAACCGCAACTCAAAAGCGCGACACGAGAAATAGTCCAAGGCCAATCGCGATCAGATCCTCGGGCACGGCGATCGCAAAATCTGGCACGCGCAGCGCTCGCACCAACCCCACTCTGGCGCGGTGACCGGCAAACGCTCCGACCATTGATCCGATGGCTCCCATTACCAATGCGAGCCAAGCAGTTGCACCGCCGGCGATACCGAGGCAGGCACCCGTCAATGAGCCTGCGATGATTCGACCAGCCAGTTGAGGGGCAGTCGTTCGGGCGGCAGTGCTGGGGAGTTGATCAACGACGGTTTCGACGACCACGCCAAGGCTGAAAATAGCGACGGCCCAGGTGGAGCCCATGAAGGCCATCTGGGAGCCAGAGAGGTGAAGCCAGTCCAGGTGTGCCGCCCAGGCCACCACTGCGGGCGCAGTGAATGTTCGCAGCCCGGCGACCAAACCAATTCCGAATGCCAACGCGAGTACCAATCCGACGTTCATCGGACGCGGACACTTTCCACGTTGAGCACGGCATCCTTGGCTGCATCGTCGGGAGTCTTCCCACGCTCGCGCGCGACAATGTAGCCGGCGTACCAATCCCACCACTGATGCTTCGGAGCGGTCGGCTCGTATTCGCCGTGGTGCTTCTCCGCCTCTTGTAAAAGCTCGGTCAGCGTCGCGACGTCCGTGCTCAGTCCTCGTCCCGGAAGCCGGATCCTGATCTCCTGCAGCAGCCAGCCGTTGCCGTCTGAATCACTGAACGTTGCGAACGAACCGTAACTGGTGCGATCGGGGGCCGGCCCACTGACTCGCCCCTTCGCGCCGTCTCGTTGAAACTGAGCTCCGGGCGTGCCGGCGTGGAACACCTCGCTGATCTTGACACCTCGGGCGGCGAGTTCGCCGCGCGCAGCCTCGATGTCGGCGACGATCAGGTATTCGGTCGCTGAGCCGGGCGTGGCCGATGTGATATTGGTGCCGAATTGGATCGAGCACGCCGATCCGGGCGGTGTGAACTGGACGACCCGGAAGCCGTTGTCGAAGGCGAAATCGGCGTCGAGGCGCCACCCCAGGCTCCCATAGAAGCGTTTGGCGCGATCGACGTCGGAGACGGGAATAACGACGACCTCGAGCTTCAGGTCGATGGTCGCGGCAAGACCCTGGCTGGCGCGTTCATTGTCGGCCGATGTGCTGTTCATTGTGGCCTTCGTGAAGCTGCGTTAACGGAGATCAGTGATTCTGCCACGCCTTTCCCGTCACGCCTATGCGGTTAATCTCCCGAGGGCTAAGACCTTTCCTTCGCATGACAGAGACCACATCCTGATCATGGGCTCGTCCGTTCCACCAATCACCGCGGCGGACATCTTTGATCAGCAGGCCTGCCTGCTGATGAATGCGGTCAACGAATGCCTCTTCGAATGCGACCGCCGCTTCTGGAACAGCCTCGTTGTGCAGCCGGCACACCCCGGAAGAATGCGGAAGCCCGCGTTTTGTCGTTCAGCAAAAAATAACTTGCCACGCAGATACCACTAGGCTCTAGCAACCTGGCGATCAGCTCCTCTCGTGCCTCGCCGCAGCCCTGTCTGTAGCGATGCGCGGAAACTGTTCCGTAGTAATAGTGCCGTAGGTGGGCGGGCGGCAGCAGCTCGGAGCTACGTGCTCTGAGCAAACCGTCTAAAGGAGAGATGGCGGAACGATAGATGATTTCACGCGACCGCTTCGCAATCCTCCTCCATCCGACCTGTGAAGGCATGACGGCCAAATTCTACAACAGGCAAGCGCCTCGGCCTTCCTCTAGAACGGCGAGGACATCGCCGCCCTGACGTAGAGCGCGTCGTGACTCAATCCAAACACATAGAGCGCCGCGCCGCACCAGAACAGCCACGAGACCGCTTTCAGGGAGCGTGGATATTTCTTGTAGGAGAGCGTGCAGAGCGCGAGCGTCACGAAGAGCTCAAAGGTCCCGCGCTGCCCATTGGCGACGTGCACCCAAATCGACCCGTAGTTCAACGACACCGCGATAACGCCGTACAGAACGGCACCAAAGGCCATGGGATCGCGCACGACGATCGCGGTCGTGATCGCCAAACATAGACCCGCGATCAGAAGAATCGGGTAGTTGAGCCCCGCGCGGGACATGTCTGGGACGTCCGGGTAATAGAGACCTTGATGAATGTGTTTCCACAGGTCGAGAAAACCCGAAAACGGAACGGTGAGGTCCGGGGGATGAAACAACAGACCCTCCGCGCCCCAATCCGGATAGAGAACGGAGGCGACGTACAGTCTCCACGCGAGCACAACGACGACCGCGAAGACGCCCACCCAGACAACGCGGCGCGCGCTTGTTCCACCCTGGATCGCCGCTGCAATTCCACAGACCATGGCAATGCCGCCGGTCTCTCGCACAAGCAGCGACACTGCGAACAGAATAGCCGCGCCAAACAAGCGCTGGCATGACAAGCACCACACGGCACCGACCAGTGCTGCAGCTGCGATCGGCTCGGGCAAACCAGACTGCAGGGACAACCAAAAGCCTGGAATCATCAGGACGATGAGGCCGTATGCCGGGTTCAGACCGCGATCCGCCGCCATGACCGACAATTCGAACGTCAGCACACCCAGCGCCGCGATGATCAATCCGATCATCGTGATGGGATAGCGCTGCCAATGTCCGCCGGAGAAGATAAGAGTCAGTGCCGCGTATCCGATGCGACCGAAACGATAGGGCGCTGCGTCCATCACCTCCCGATATTTCGCTGGCTGATCTCTAAACACGCGCAGGAGCGGATCGAAGGTCGCAAAATACATGAACTGACCGTCGTAGGCCCCCACGTCGCGAAGGACCAGCGATTTTCTTATGTCATCTCGCGAACCAAGCAGTGGATTGCGATCGAAGGCTTCGCGGGAGATGAACAGCAGTCCGCTGTAGTTGCCGTCATAGAAGTCTCGCAGGCGCGCCTGGACGACGGCATCGTAGGCCGCGCCAACGACGAGCGCTACCAGAACCGCAGACGTGACGACGACGATGCGTCTGTGGGTGGTATTCGCGACGTAGAGGCCGTGGCGAAGAACTTTGACTGCCGTCCACAGCCTCGGCGCGAGCAGCACGGCAAACCAGAGAACAAAGGTCCGCAATGCGAGCGCGACGTCGTAGGCCGAGACCAGCGAGGACACCGCGATAAGCGTCAGCAGCGTGCCGATCACGACTACGCAGCCGCGGTGTAGTGCGTGCACCAAGGGCCGCCATCGGACAAGCACAGGCACCGCGAATGCGAGCGCGAGCAGAATCCAGGCAGAGGCGACCGCCAGCAAATTCGGCCTGATATAGTTCTGCGACCGACTCGGAAAGACTACGAGGAAGTTATCACCGGACGTGCTCCCGTGATGTGTCGACAGTTCCAGATACGACAATTCCCACGGCGACGACGGTCCTTCGATCGTGAGGACGTGGTTCTCCGCGGAACCAAGGGTCACAATCGCGCAGTCCAGACGAACCGATCGCGCTGAACCCAGACTCTTCTCGCAGATCGGGCTGCCATCCAAATCGAACGTAAAATGCGCGACCTCAGACGCTTCGCGGGAAATCCTGGCGATCATCGCCAACGGCGGCTTCACCAGATTCAGTTCAGGTAGGCTCCCCAGCGTCAGACGGACGCGGCCTCGGTCTGCGGGAATGGGGCGCGGAATTGGCTTTACGCGAACCAGGGTGGCATCCGTGAACACGTGAGTCGCGAAGATCAGTGCCGCTGCAGACGCGAATACAAAGTCTCGAACCAGTCGGTTGCGAGTGGACAGTGGTTTTTTCGTTTCTTCCACGACTACCCTTGGTAGCACCGACACCTCGACGCACATTGTTGATCGCTCTGTTGACCTCCCCATCTCGCCCATGTCATGGAATGAACTTGTTACCCACCTGTCCGGGACAGTACCTCCGATCTTGGGCGTCCCTCACGGAACGATGGCCGCGCTGGCGTAAGCGATTCGCGAGAAATTCGAATCGCGCTTAAGAGCCCAGACAGTCCGTTCCCGTAGACCATTCGACGTCCGTTAGAGTCCGCAATACCTCACGACGGTCAATGATCCCAAGATATCGGAACGGAGCACCCCGATAGGCAAGCGCTCCCATAGCCGAGGTGCTGGAATAGCGCGTTAAATGGCGTGGGAGTTGCAATTGACGCTGCCGCAAATGGCTTCGGCTGCGACGCGGATATCCGTATTGTGTGGGCTTTTTCACGGCGCTGACGGACAAGCGACTGCCCCGCCCCGCTCTTTGGGTGCTTGAAGTCATCCTAACGGGAAATGAAACTCCATTTTTACCGCAGCCCCAATGGTGAGCGCAATTTTGGGGATGAGTTGGGTCCGTGGCTATGGCGACGGCTGTTGCCAGATGCGTTCGACGACGATGACAGGGAACTCTTTGTCGGTATCGGGACCTTGCTCAACAACAAACTGCCGCGCGCGCGCCGAACGGTCGTGTTTGGCGCCGGCTACGGTTACGGCGAACTGCCGCTGATCGACTCCACGTGGCACATCTACTGCGTCCGGGGACCATTCACGGCACAGGTGCTCAATCTGCCGCCAAGCCTCGGGGTGACCGACCCTGGAGTGCTGGTAGGCAGCATGGATCTGCCGGCTGAACCACGGCACGTCGCGCACGAATTCGCGTACATGCCGCATTGGTCGTTCGCGTGCGATGAGTGGCGTCACGTGTGCGATCAGATCGGATTCAGCTACATCGACCCGCGTGCGGACGTCGACACAGTTCTTGCTCAAATCCGCGGCACCAAGGTTCTGATCGCAGAGGCGATGCACGGCGCCATCGTCGCCGACGCATTGCGGGTGCCTTGGATACCTGTCTGGAACGATCCGGCGATCTATCACTTCAAGTGGCGGGACTGGTGCGCGTCGTTGGGACTCCCGTACTCCCCGCACAGGATCATCTCCGTGTGGCAGCCTGGTTCAGCGTCGGCCAACATGCTGGGACGCCTCCGGCACGGAGCCCGACTTGCCGGAGCCGCTGCTCGCCTCAGCTTTGTGGCCCGAACCGGTCGACGCATGCTGAGCGATCTCACGGTCTTGCAGGAGCGGACGCTCGCCCTGCGCAACGAGCTCGAACGGCTGCGACGAGATATGTCGCGGGACTTCTCACGTAGAGCCGACCTCGAATGCTCTGGTTCGTTGTCGGTCTCGTAGTCTGGACCAAGGCCTTCGTCGACGCTACGGCTCCCTCGTCGCGGAAGTCCACTGCGCTTCATCGAAGACGTACCGCGCGTAGCGGTAGTCCCGGATGAATCGAATCCGATCGTCGCGGAAGCGGACGAATAGAAAGTAGATTGGCGGACCGTCGGGCCGTTCGCGGACAAGGAGCGCCGGGCGGTCGTCCACTTCGCCCAGCTCGAGGCTCATGCCTTCCAGCCGCGCGTAGTTGCCGAAATACGCTCCCACGTCTGTGGCGCCACTCTTCTCGGTCATTCCAACCAGCTCGAGTTGAACGTCTTCGGCGAGCATC
>DASXGC010000251.1:0-3885 GCA_036489235.1 Vicinamibacterales bacterium | reverse complement strand
TCTGTATGGAATTTCGAGGCTCGGCGTGACCGGCGCGCGGGCCCGGCTGTCAACGGACGCCCGGGACATGGTCGGCCGCATCCGCGCGAGGACATCGCTGCCGATCGCGGTCGGGTTCGGGATCTCGAGCCCCGAGCATGTCGCCGAGGTGTGCGCCTACGCGGACGCCGCCGTGGTTGGCAGCGCGCTGGTGTCGGTGATTGCCGAGGCCAGCGCCACGCCGCGTCTCGTGGAACGGGTCGAAAATTATGTGGGGTGGCTGAGGGGGGCGGCCGCGCTCAATGCCAACGCTTGACGATTTGCGGGACGACATCGACCGCGTGGACGAAGTGCTGGTCCGGCTCCTGAACGAACGCGCCCGCGTGGCGTGCGAGATCGGACTGCTGAAAAAAGAGCTCGGCGTCGAGGTCTATCAGCCGGAGCGCGAGAAACAAGTGCTGGCTCACGTGCGCGGCATCGCGGCGGAAGGGCCGCTCGGACCAGACGCGATTGCCCGGTTGTTCGAGCGCATCATCGACGAGGCTCGCCGTCTGGAACGACGGCTCGTGCACGGCGAAGCCGCGCCACCGGCATCGGATCACCCGTAGACCAACAGGTAACATCACAAGACAGGCAGTGGAGGCGACAGAAGCCATGGTCGTAGTAATGGAAGAACGGGCCACCGAGATTCAGATCGAGCAGGTGGTCGCCCGTCTCGTGGAGATGGGAATGGACGTGCATCGATCGACCGGCGTCACACGCACCGTACTCGGCGCGGTCGGTCAGGGTCATCCGGACAAGGCGCTGATCGAACTGCTCGACGGCGTACACGAGGTCCTGCGGATTTCAGAGCCCTACAAGCTGGCCAGCAAGACCTTCAAACCGGAAGGCACGATCGTCAACGTCGGCGACGTCAGAATCGGCGGGGACGAAGTCATCGTCATGGCCGGTCCGTGTTCGGCGGAAACCGAGCCGCAGGTGCACGCGGCCGCCGCCGCGGTTCGCCGCGCCGGCGCCAAGATCTTCCGGGGCGGCGCGTTCAAGCCGCGCAGTTCACCCTACAGCTTCCAGGGACTCGGTGAAGAAGGGCTGCGCATGCTGCGTGACGCCGCCAACGCCGAGAACCTCAAGCTCATCACCGAGGTCATGGACGTCAGCCAGATTGAGGTGATCGAGAAGTACGCCGATATTTTCCAGCTTGGCGCCCGGAACATGCAGAACTTCACGCTGCTGCGGGAACTGGGTCACGCCCGCAAGCCGGTGCTGATCAAGCGTGGCATCTCGGCGACGATCGAGGAGTGGCTGCTCTCGGCCGAGTACGTCCTGAGCGGCGGCAACACCGACGTGATCCTCTGCGAGCGCGGCATCCGCACCTTCGAGACCGCGACCCGCAACACGTTCGACATCTCGGCCATTCCAGTGGTGAAGAAACTGAGTCACCTGCCGATCGTCGCCGACCCGAGTCACGGCGCGGGACGCCGCGACATGGTCGCGCCGATGGCCAGGGCTGCGGTCGCCGCCGGCGCCGACGGCCTGATCATCGAGGTGCACTGCGATCCGGACCACGCGCTGAGCGACGGCGCGCAATCGATGTTCCCCTCGCAATTCGACCGCCTGATGGCCGAATTGCGGATCATCGCGCCGGCGATCGGCCGCGGCATCTGTCTCGAGCCGGTCAGGCGCGGCGGCTGGGGATCGTAGCGGCCACCACGAGAGTTCAGTCCGAGCTCTGAATTATCAGCGTCACTCCGTTATGTCGCAGCAACTGCCTGTCATTCAATCCGGTCGCGCCCACGTGCCATCGACCGAGCCGCCGATCTTCGAGAAGATCGGCATCGTCGGCCTCGGACTGATTGGCGGATCGATCGCACTGGCCGCGCGCGAGATCTGGCCCTCGTCGCTGGTGATCGCCGTCGACAACAAGGATGTGCTCGAGGCCGCTATGCGGGTCCATGCGATCGACGTGGCCGCGGACGACCTGATTGTGCTGGCCGAGGCGGATATCGTGATTCTGGCGGCGCCGGTCAAGCAGAACCTGGCGCTGCTGGCCAGCCTCGACGAGAACGTTCACCAGCCAGCAATCATCACAGACACCGGGAGCACTAAACGTGCGATGGTCGACGCGGCGAGGGACCTGCCGCCGCGATTTACGTTCATCGGCGGCCACCCACTGGCCGGAGCCGCCCAGGGCGGGCTGGAACGCGCGCGTCCCGACCTCTTCACCGGACGGCCATGGCTGTTGACGGCACCGCCTGGCGACGCCGCCGGTCCGGCGCTCGAAAAACTGACGGCGTTTGTGAGCGCACTCGGCGCGGTGCCGCGCGTGATGAAGGCCGACGCGCACGATCGGCTGCTGGCGTTTCTCAGTCACCTGCCGCAGCTGACGGCCAGCGCGCTGATGGCGGTCGTGGGGGAGTCCGCCGGACGGGACGGCCTGGCCATGGCCGGACGTGGTCTCGCCGACACGACCCGGCTCGCGTCGAGCCCCGCCGACATCTGGCGCGACATCGCCGCGACCAACGCGGACGAAATCGGACCGGCGCTGGACGCGTTGATCGAAGTGCTGCACAGCCTGCGCAAGGATCTCGCCGACGGCGATTACCTTGGCGAGGTGTTCGACGACGCCGGCCGCTGGCGCGCGAGCCTGACGAAGTAGCCTGGCTCGGGTAGTCGACCTCGGTGCTAGGGCTGCGGCGCCGGGGCCGGTACCAAGGTCACGATCGTTGACCGGTCAGACGGGAAGAATCGCTTGAACACGTCCTGGACTGTGGCCGGCGTGACCGCGTCAATCCGCGCGGAGCGGGTCAGGATGTCCGATGGATTGAGCCCAAGCATCGTGGTCGATTGCAACCGTCCCATCCAGTAGCCGTTCTGTTTCAGCGACGTCTCGTAGGTGCGGCGGGCCGATTCCTTGGCCCGGTTGGTCAGGTCTTCCGACGGTCCGTCCTTCTGCAGCCGCGCGATTTCCTGCATGACACGCGAGGTCATCGTCTCCAGGTTTTCGGGTGCGGCGCCGAAGCGGACTTCGATGTGCCCTTCGCCGCGCTGCGGTAACGGTTGCGACAGCCCGACCTGCACGGTGTAGGTCTGGCCGAGATCCTCACGCAGGATGTCGCGCAGCGCGATGTCCAGCACCGTGGTTGCCGCGGCGATGTTTTCCTGTTGAACCGGATCCGGAGTCGGGTCCGCAAAGAAGCTGATCACCGTCTGTCCGCGCGGTTCGCGGCCCTGCTCGACGGTGATGCGCTGGTTGGCCGAGGGGAAATGCATCGCGACGTCCTTGAACGCCGACGTCCGCTGGCCCGTGGACGGCAACCCGCCGATATAGCGCGCGAGCAACGGCACCGCCTCGTCGACCTTGAACGCACCAACCATGAAAAACGTGAAGTCAGCGGCGTTGGCAAAGCGCGCGCGATAGAAGGCGGTCATCCGGCCGCGGTCGAGTGAGGCGACGCGCTCAGGAGTCAACGGCTCGGAGGTGTAATGGTTGGAGCTGTTCACCTGCGACAGCTTCTCGCCGAACACCTGTCCTGGTGATCGGCCGCGATTGGCCACGGCCGCCTCGAGCTGCTTCTTCATCAGCGCGAAGGCGTCGGCATCGTCTCCGGGAGCGACAACCCGCTGATAGAGGAGCTGCAGGCCGGTTTCGAGCTGCGCCGGCGCCGCGTTCCCCTGAACGCCGTGCGACGACAGCGACACGAACGGTTGCGCCGAAACCAGCTTGCCGGTCAGCGCCTTGTCGAGTTGAATCGCCGACAGTCCACCGGCGCCCGCCAGTCCGACATACGCCGGAGCCAGGGTCGCCTCGATGAATTCCGACGGGGGCGCGAGCGACGCGCCACCCGACGCGTTCAAGCCGAAGAGGATCTGGTCGTTCTTGAAGTCGGTCGGCTTCAGCCACGCGTC
>DASXGC010000246.1:0-8212 GCA_036489235.1 Vicinamibacterales bacterium | reverse complement strand
TCTGCCGACTCGATTTTCCGGTCTGTTGCTGGACTCTCACTCGTTCATGCCCGATCACATCCACGCGATTGTCCAGTTGATTGGATGCCCATCGACGCTCTCATCGATCGTGCAGGCGTATAAGTCGCTGGCCGCTCGTGGCGTCAAGCAAGTTGCGGCGTGCGATCGAGTCTGGCAGCGAGGATTCTACGACCGAGTCGTCAGGGACGAGATGGAATTGATGGCGCTGCGTGAGTACGTGCACCACAATGCGATCGTCCATGCAGTGAGGGGCGGAGCGAGCTCCGCCCCTGCGGTGGACTGAGTAGGGGCCGAGCTTGCTCGGCCCGCGCGTTATGTCGCGTTCAGGGCGGAGCAAGCTCCGCCCCTACGACGCGGGGCGCGATCGTAGGCGCCAATCAATGGCCAGGTCCGTTCAGCTGCGGCTGTCCATCATCCTCAACGCGATCGCGAACAGAAGAAAGCCGACGGCTCCGCGCCAGAAACCGACCGGCTCCAACACGAAAACCTGGTGCGTGAACGCCGTGGCGGTCCCGGTTGCGAACGCCAGCGCCGCAAGCCCGATCAACACCCAGCAGACAGTTCGCATCATGCCCTCTCCACGTGAGCGACGGTTTTCTGAACCAGGCGCAGGAATGCGCGGATCGACGTTTCGAGCTGCGGTCCGGGCGTGTCCTCTTCCTTGCAGTGCGACAGCCCGTTCGACGAGTAGGCGAACATCATGACCACCGGCATGTGCGGCACCATCTCGGCGGCGTCGTGCAGCGGCCCGGAGGGCAGCCTCGGCGCGTCGCCGGTCTCCTCGTGCACCGCCTCCTCACACAGGCGCAGCAGGTCGGGATCGAACGGGCGCGGGTTGATTCGCCAGATGTGACGCCACTCCACCGTGACGCGGTTGTCGGCCGCCGCGCGTTCGGCCGCCGCGTGGGCGTCGCTGAGCATCGCCGCGAGCACGTCCGCGTGCAACGCACGCTGATCGAGTGAGATCTCGCAGACGCCAGGCACAGCGGTCACGATTTTGGGCTCCACGTTCACGACGCCGACGGTGCAGACGACGGCGGCGCCCGGCTTCGAGTGCCGCAGCGCGATCTGACGGAACTCGAGCGCCGCCTGCGCGGCGGCGAGAAACGCATCGCGCCGCATCGGAATCGGCGTCGACCCGGAATGCGCCGCCTGGCCCGCGAACCGCAGCAGGTTGCGCTCGACGCCGAAGGTCCCGAGCACGACACCCGTCGGCTTGTTCAACGATTCGAGCACCGGACCCTGTTCGATGTGCAGCTCGAGATAGCCGCGCGCGTCGATGGTCTTGAGTTCGCGGTGGGCGTCCAGGATGCGATCGAGCACCACGCCGTTCTCTGCCAGGGCGTCGATCAGACGCGTGCCGTTCCGATCCTGAAGCTCGCGCACTTCGTCGATGTTCAGGCTATTTGCGGCCGCTGCCGACCCAAGCAGGCTGCGGCCGAAGCGTGCCCCTTCCTCATCGGCCCAGTCCACGAGCTTGAGCGTCACAGGCGGAACGGTCCCGGCGTACATGCGCAACGCCTCGAGCGCCGCGAGCGTCCCGAGCGCGCCGTCCAGCCAGCCGCCGTTCGGCACGGAATCGAGATGGCTGCCGACGATGACGGTCCTCGGCGATGCGCCAGGCAGGGTGACCCAGTTGTTTCCAGCTGAGTCCGTCGTCACGTCGAGGCCGAGTTCCGCGACCCTGGCTTTGAACCACGCGCGGGCGTCGCGCCACACCGGACCCCACGCCAGGCGCTGCGCGCCGTCCGCGGTTGACGTGCGCGCGGCCAGATCGCGCAGATCGGCGACTACTCGTTGTGCGTTCATAAAGATTGTCCCGAAATTTGCGGTCCTATAATAACCGTCGTATGAAGAAGCTCGCGTTTGCATGCACCGCCCTCGTGCTGGCAGTGGTCGTCTCCAACCACGCCAACCGTCCGATAGCGGCCCAGACCAGCAATAACGCCGTTCTCGATCCCGCAACCTATCAGGATCTGCGCTGGCGCAGCATCGGTCCGCATCGCGGCGGACGCTCCACCGCAGCGGTCGGTGTGCGGACGCAGCCGAACGTGTTTTACATGGGGGCGACCGGCGGCGGCGTCTGGAAGACCGAAAACTTCGGCATCACCTGGACGCCGATCACCGACGGTCAGATTCCAACCGGATCGATCGGGGCGATCGACGTGGCGGACTCGAATCCAAGTGTCATCTATGTCGGCACCGGCAGCGAAGCGATCCGTTCGAACGTGATTCTCGGGCGTGGGGTGTTCAAATCGACGGACGCGGGGCGGACCTGGCAGTACGCCGGCCTGAAGGAGGTCGGCCAGATCGGCCAGCTGAAAGTCGATCCGCGGAATCCGGACGTGGTGTGGGTCGCCTCGATCGGCAACCCGTTCGGCTGGGGGCCCGATCGCGGTGTCTATCGCACCAGGGACGGCGGCAAGACGTGGCAGAAAGTGTTGTTCATCAACGAGCAGACCGGCGTGGTGTCGCTCGCGATCAACTGGCGCAACCCGAACGAAGTTTACGCGGGCGCATGGCGAGGACAGCGGCAGCCGTGGACCATCATCAGCGGTGGACCGGCAGCCGAAGGCGGCGTCTACAAGACCACCGACGGCGGCGATCACTGGTCGCGGGCGAGCGCCGGCTTTCCAGACGACCTCATCGGCAAGGTGTGGGTGGACGTGGCCCAGTCGAATCCGAAGGTGGTGTACGCACAGGTCGAGGCCGTGGGCGCCAAGGGTGGTTTGTACCGATCCGAGGATGGCGCGGCGACCTGGACGCTGATGAACAACACCCAGGCGCTGCGCGCGCGGCCGTTCTACTTCAACAAGGTGTTCGCGAATCCGAAGGACGAGAACGACGTGTGGGTGACCGAGCTCGGCCTGCACCGCTCCACCGACGGTGGAAAAACCTTCGTTACTGTCCCCGAGCCCCACGGAGACAACCACATCGTCTGGTTCAATCCGGACAATCCAAGAGTAATGATCGAGACCAACGACGGCGGCGCCAACGTCAGCCAGGATGGCGCGCGAACGTGGTCGTCGCAGCTGAACCAGCCGACCGGCGAGATGTATCACGTTGATGCGGACGAGCAATTTCCGTATCTCGTCTACGGTCCGCAACAGGACACCGGAAAGAACATTGCCGTGCCGGAGTTTCCGCCGACCTCGTGGGGACCGGACGATCCGCGGCAATTGTGGATCGCCACTCCTGGCTGCGAGAGCGGCCAGGTCCGGCCGATTCCGTCTGGCAAGATCGTCTACGGCGACTGCAAGGGCGAATTCGGCCGCATGGACATGGCCACCGGCCAGGAGCAGCAGTACTGGATCAATCCGCAGCAGCGCTACGGGAAGCTGCCGCAGGACATGATGTTCCGCTTCGTGCGTCAGGCGCCGATCGAGATCGACGCGCACAATCCGTCGATCGTGTACGCCGGCTCGCAGTTCGTCCACAAGACGATCGACGGCGGCGTCCATTGGACGAAATTCAGCCCTGACGTCACCGCGAACGGTCCAGAGGGTCACGTCGTTTCCGGCGAGCCGATCACCCGTGACATGACCGGCGAAGAGGTCTACGCGGCGCTGTATTCGATGCGTTCGTCACGGCTCGAGCCCGGCGTGTTCTGGACCGGATCGAACGACGGTCCGGTTTGGGTGACGCGCGACAACGGACGGACCTGGAAGAATGTCACTCCGGCGGGCCTGCCGCCGGGCGGCCGCGTCCACACCATCGAAGATTCTCCGCATCGGAAGGGATCGGCGTACGTCTCGGTGTACCGAATGTATTTGAACGACTTCAAGCCGTATCTCTACATGACCAACGACTACGGCGAGCACTGGACGCTGCTCACCGACGGCACCAACGGCATTCCTGCCGATCAACCGATGCACATCGTTCGTGAGGATCCGGAACAGGAAGGGCTGTTGTACGCCGGCACGCTGCAGGGTGCGTTCGTGTCGTTCGATCAGGGCCGGCACTGGCAGACGCTGCAGCAGAATCTCCCCGCCACGCCGGTCACGGACTTCAAAGTGCATCATGGCGATCTGGTTGCGTCGACGATGGGGCGGGCGTTCTGGATCCTGGACGATATTGCGCCGCTGCGTCAGCTGGCAGCCAGCGTGATGTCCCGGTCGAAACGGGCCGACCAAGGTCGGCCCCTACAGCCGGGTACGGCGCCGCACGTAGCGGCGGAGCTCGCTCCGTCCGCGAGCGCGCAGTCTGGATCGCCGGACCGCTCCGCGAAAACGTCGGGTGCGCCCGCTGGTAGTGTCCGGCTTCAGCCGGACCCGGGCGGGAAGACGCCGATCAAACCGTTCGATGGCTCGAGCGTGTTTCTGTTCACGCCGAGCCCGGCCTATCGCGTTCGCTACGACCCGATGCAGGCGCGTCCTGATGCGCCGGACTATCCACCGGCCGGCGCGCGCATCGATTACTACCTGTCGAATCCGTCCGTTGGCGTGACGCTCGACATCGTTGACAGTACCGGCAAGGTTGTTCGCAGCTATTCAAGTCAGCCTGGCACTGCCGCCGGACGCGGTGGCCGCCGCGGGGGCGGCCTGCCTTCGACGCTGCCCACCAGGGTCGGCATGAATCGTTTTGTCTGGGACTTGCGCTACCCCGGTGGCGGCGGCGAGGGTGGTGGATTCGGCGGCGGTGGGCCGATTGTGGCGCCGGGCATCTTCAAGGCGCGCCTGACCGCATCGGGCATCACGAAGACTGAATCGTTCGTGGTCAAAATCGATCCGCGCATCGCCAAGTCCGGCATCACCGTCGCGGATTTGACGGCGCAGACCGCGCTGGCGCTCAAGGTACGCGACGCGCTGACTGACGCTCGCGGCGTCCAGACTCGTGTCCGCCAGGCGCTCGACGGCAAGAGCGGCGACGCGGTCCGGCTGCAGGCAGTCTGGCAGCGGCTGACGACGAAAACCGGACCGTACGAGGATCAGATGTTCATCGATCAGCTGTCCAACGTCGGCCGCGAAATCGGTCAGGCCGATCAGAAGGTCGGCGCCAGCACCTACGAGCGCTTCAACCAGCTGATGAAGGAGTGGCCGGCGCTGAAAGCCGACGCCGAAGCCGCACTGAAATGAAATAGGTCATCGGCGACCGTTGCGCTAATATGTCGCAATGCAACATATCAAGTCGCCGATGCTCGACCGCGAGCTCAAAAAGGGCAGCGCCGAACTGCTGATCCTGTCGCTGGTCGCCGACCAGCCCCGACACGGCTACGACTTGAGCAAGTTGATCGAGGCGCGCTCCGGCGGGCTCCTCAGCTTCCGTGTGGCTTCCCTGTATCCGCTGTTGTACCGACTCGAAAAGCGCGGCTGGATCCAGGGTCGCTGGATCGAAAAGGCCGGCCAGCGCCGCCGCCGCTACTACAAGCTCACCCCGGACGGCTCGAAAGTGCTGGCCTCGCAGCGCAGCACCTGGCGCGAGTTCGTCGAAGCCATCAACCGAATCGCCGGAATGGAACATGCCTGATTGGCGTTACGCCATCGGCCGGCGCCTCGACGATCTTCGCCTTCCACCGACCCGCGAAGCGGAAGTGGTGGAAGAGTTGTCGCAGCATCTCGACGATCGCTACGCCGACCTGCGTGCGGAAGGCGCCAGCGAAGAAGATGCGCGCCGTGACGCACTCGCCGAACTCGACGCCGCCGACCTGATCGCGGAGCTGACCGGCGTCGAAACGCGGCACGTCGAGCCGTTGCCGATCGGTGGTGGCACCGCGGACGGCGTGATCCCGGCTGCCTGGCAGGACGTGCGCTACGGCGGCCGCATGCTCCGCAAAGACTCGGGCGCGTCGTTCGTGATCGTCCTCACACTCGGTCTCGCAATTGCCGCCAACGCCATCGTCTTTGCGTTTGCCGACTTGCTGTTGCTGCGTCCGCTGCCTATCGGCAACGCGTCACGGCTGGTCGCGATTTTCGGCATAGATGGACGGCAAGCTACGGATCGACTCGGCGTGTCGGCACCCGACTACCAGGAACTTCGCGCGCAGATGACGACGGTAGAGGACGTTCTCGCGATGCGGACGACGCAGTTGTCGCTGACGGGCGACGGGGAGCCGATGGTCATCAGCGCCGCCCACGCCAGCGCGAACCTGTTTCAGCTCTGGGATGTGCCGCCGATTCTGGGTCAGCTTCCGTCAGTGGACCAGGAGCCGGGTGGCCAATCCGTGGCGATGCTGTCGCATCATTTCTGGCAGGGACATTTCTCGGGCGATAAGGCGATTGTCGGCCGTGCCGTCACGCTGAATGGCACCAGCTACACCGTCGGCGGCGTGCTGACGCCGAACATCGAGATCGGAACGCTCGCACAGATTGATGTCTGGGTGCCGCTCGACCTGAACGCACAGGGCGGCCGCGAGCTGCGGCCGCTGGTGGTGATGGCACTGCTCAAGCCGGGTGCGACGCTCGCGCACGCGAACGCCGAACTGATCACCGTCAGCAGCAGGCTCCAGCGATCCTATCCCGCCACCGACGCGGCGTTTTCGCTGCACGCCATTTCCCTGCGGGAATCGACCGCCGGGTCGAGTACCTGGATCGTGCTCGCGCTGCTCGGCGTGGTGGTCGGGCTGGTGCTGTTGGCGGCGTGCGCCAACGTGGCCACGATGATGCTCGCGCGGGCCAGCGCGCGGCGTCGCGAGCTGGCGGTGCGCGTGGCACTCGGAGCGACACGCGTCCGGCTGGTACGACAGCTGATTGCGGAGGGCGCGCTGCTCGGTCTGGCCAGCGGCGGCCTCGGAGTGGCATTCGCCTATGGCGGCTTGACCGCATTCAAGCTGGCCTCGCCGGAGCTGTATTTCCGGCAACTTACGATCAACGGGAACCTGATCGCGTTTGCACTCGCGCTCACGGTGCTCACTCCAATCCTGTTTGGACTGCTGCCGGCGCTGCAGTCGTCGCGGCCCGATCTCAACGAGGACCTCAAGGACGGCGGCCGCAGCGCGTCCAGCTCGGCTCGGGGCAATCGCAGCCGCGCGGCGCTCCTGGTGGCGCAGGTCGCGTTTGCCCTCACCGTGCTGATCGTTTCAGGACTGATTGTTCGGACCGTTCAGGCGATCCAGCATCTGCCGCTCGGCATCAATCCCGATGGCCTGGTCGCGATGCGGGTCCGGTTCGATCCGCCGGACTACAACGACGATGGCGCGCGGATGAGAAGCGTGCAGTCGATGCTCAACCGGCTTGCCGCAGTGCCGGGCGTGACGGCTGCCGCAGCCACCAGAGGATTCATCGTCGTCGATAGCGAGCCGATTCATCGCTTCGCGATCGACGGCCGGGCGGTGGCTTCGCCAGGCGACGCACCCTGGGCCTGCGAAGCCGCGGTGTTCGGCGACTACACCCGAACGCTGGGAACGCCGCTGCTGGCCGGCCGAATGTGGGAGCCGGGTGACGTGGCCGCCTCGTGGGCGGTCGCGGTCGTCAACCGCGAAGCAGTACGTCGCTATTGGCCGGCACAATCACCGGTCGGCGAACACTTCAGGATGCTCGACGAGAAAGGTTCGCCGGCCGGGCCGCCGATTCAGATCGTCGGCGTGATCGAAAACGTGATCGGCGCCGACCCCATGCAGCCCGCGCCGCCGCGGATCTATCGTCCGCTCGCATCGCAGTCGGTTGCCGGAGTCGGTTTCCTGGTGCGGACCTCGGGCGATGTCGCGATGACGGCGCCGGCCATTCGCGAGGCGCTTCGTGCCGAGGACCGCCGTCTGGCGGTCTCAGAGGTGCGCACCGTCCGCAGTCAACTCGACGACTTCCTGCGGTCGTACGATCTGATCATGGCGATGTTCGTCGGCTTCGCCGGGATCGGCCTGGTGGTGGCGGTGGCCGGGGTCTATGGCGTGACCGCATTTTCAGTCGGGCAGCGGCGCCACGAAATCGGCGTTCGGGTCGCGCTGGGCGCAACCGGCGCCGACATCCTGCATCTGGTCGCGTCGCGCACCGTGCGGCTGTTCGCGATGGGCGCGGCGCTCGGCGGCGCCATCGGGTGGGCGATCGGCCTGACCATGCGTGGAGTGCTGGTGCGGATCGGGGCAGCCGACCCGGTCACGTACCTGTCGGCGTTCGGCCTGATCGCGCTGTGCGCGCTGGTCGCGACTTATGTGCCGGCGTTTCGCGCGATCTCGCTCGACCCGATGGCCGTCCTGAAGCGTGACTAGTCAGAACCACTGAGGCACCGAGACACAGAGGCTCGGCCACCGTCTCAACGG
>DASXGC010000194.1:0-8715 GCA_036489235.1 Vicinamibacterales bacterium | reverse complement strand
CAGGAACGAGCCGGCGGCGTTGATGGCGGCCTGCACCTCCTGCTCGGCGACGTCGATGTTGAGATCGAGAAAGAACTGCAGCGTGATTACAGATGCGCCTTCGGAACTGCTCGAGGTCATCTGATTCAGACCCGGCAGCTGCCCGAACTGGCGCTCGAGCGGCGCAGTGACCGCGGACGTCATCACGTCCGGGCTGGCGCCCGGATAAAACGTCACGACCTGAATCGTCGGATAGTCGACCTGCGGCAGCGCCGACACTGGCAACTGGCGGTACGCCACCAGGCCCGCCAGCGTCAGGCCGACCATCAGCAGCGACGTCGCGATCGGACGGAGGATGAACGGACGCGACAGGCTCACTGGTTCGGCGCCTTCTGACCGTCTGACGAAGCAGCCCCCGACTGGACGACCACGCGTGTGCCTTGCTGCAGCTTGTCCACGCCGTCAACCACCACCACGTCGCCGGCGGCGACGCCGCTGCTCAGCGCGGTCTCATCGCCTTCGACGCGCTGAATCGCGACCGGCCGCATCTCGACGGTCTGATCCGGCTTCACCGTGTAGACGAAGGTCGCCTGCGGGCTGTGCTGAATGGCTGCGCTCGGCACGATCACCGCATGCGCGATCGTGTCGAGGCGCAGCCGGGCGTTGACCAGCTGATTCGGGAACAGCACCATGTGCGGGTTCGGGAACAGCGCCTTCAGCTTGACCGTGCCGGTGGTCTGATCGATCTGGTTGTCGACGGTGAGCAGCGTCCCGGTCGCGATCTTCTTCGTGAGGTCGCGGTCGTAAGCATCGACCTTCAGGCCGGCGTTCGCGCGCTGCATCACGTCCGGCAGGCTGTCCTCGGCAATGGTGAAGACAACCGCGATCGGATCGATTTGCGTGATGACCACGAGGCCGGTCTGGTCGGTCGCATGGACGATGTTGCCGACGTCGACGAGGCGCAGTCCGACGCGTCCCGCGATCGGCGCGGTAATGCGCGAGTAGACCAGGCTGAGGCGGGCGCTGTCGATCTGGCCCTGGTCACTGCGCAGCGCGCCCGAAGACTGATCGACCACCGAGACCTGGGTGTCGAGCATCTGCTTGGGAATGATGCCCTTGGCATAAAGATCGCGGTCGCGTGTCAGATCGAGCTGGGTGTTCTTGAGCGTCGCCTGGTCCTTTTCGGCCTGTCCTTCGGCCTGCGTCAGCTGAACCTGGTATGGACGTGGGTCGATCTCGGCGAGCAGATCGTCCTTGCGAACGATCTGTCCTTCCGTAAACGCGACGTTGATTAGTTGTCCGTCCACGCGGCTTCGCACGGTGACGGTGTTGAGGGCCGTGGCAGTGCCGAGGCCGGTCAGGTACACGCCCATCTCGCCGCTGCGTGCCGCGACCGCCACGACCGGCACGCCGCGCGCCGCAGCGGCTGGGGCCGCCGTTTTGCCCTGTCCCTGCGTGACGCGCGGAAAGAGGAAGTAAGCGCCGGCGCCGGCGGCAGCGAGGACCAGCAGCCACGGCCAGACCCGGAGCGCCCGCCGCGGTGGCGGCGTGACCACCGTCACGACCGCGGTTTCCGGAAGAGAAGAATTCGATATGGACACACTCAGCAGTCTCTCAACGCCGGTGTCAAGGCGCGACTGCCGATCGGCAGAGGGGGAGCGTTAATCGAGGCGCAGGATGCCGCGCTGGATCGCGATCGTCACCGCTTGTGTGCGATCCGCGGCACCAAGTTTGTCGAGGATGTTCTCGATATGGATTTTAACTGTCCCGCTCGAGCGCTCGAGCCGGTCGGCGATCTCTCGGTTGCCCAGCCCGCCGGCGACCAGCGCCAGCACCTCGGTTTCGCGAGGGGTGAGCGCCACCCTCGGAAAATGTTCGCTGAGGCGCTCGGCGACTTCCGGCGGCACCAAGCGCTTGCCGGTCTGCACCGTTCGAATCGCCCGCACGACGTCGGTGTGGACCGTTTCTTTTAACAGATAGCCCCGCACACCGGCGTCGAGGGCGCGATAGATGTCCTGGTCACCGTCGTAGCTCGTCAGCGCGATGATGCGGGCCTCTGGAAACTCCGACCGGATGGTGCTAGTCGCCACCACCCCGTCGGTATCGGCCATGCGCAGATCCATCAGCGTCACGTCCGGGCGCAACTGGCGAAACAGGCGCACCGCCTCGTCGCCGTTGGCCGCTTCGCCTACCAGCTGCATGTCCGGCTCGTTGGCCAGGATGAACGCGATCCCCTTGCGGACAAGTGGATGATCGTCAACGCACATCACGCGAATCGTCGTGGTCGTGGTTTCAACCGCCATGTTCTATGACTCCAGCAGCACCGACACCGTCGTTCCCTGTCCGCGGATGCTGGTGAGCTCGAAGATCGCGCCGATCTGCGCGGCGCGTTCCTTCATGCCGATCAGTCCGTAGTGGCCGGCCGGCGGACCATTCGTCTCATCGAATCCGGCACCATCGTCGTTCACCGACAGACGAAGACGCTCGCGGGTACTCTCCAGCGAGACATTCAGGGTGCGCGCACCCGAGTGCTTCACCGCATTGACCATTGCCTCCTGCGCGATGCGCAGCAGGTTGTATTCGATGTCCGCCGGCAATTCCGCGTGCAGGTCGTTGAGCGCCAGTTTGAGCCGCACGTCCTTCGGCTCGGTCAGATGACGGGCGATCCGGGTGACCGTTGCTACCAGTCCCGCCGGTGAATCGGGGCGGCTGCGCAACCCCGACAGCGACCGGCGCGCCTCGCGCAGCGACTGGCCGGCGTCGGCGACGATCTCCTCGAGCGTGTCCCTGGTGCCGGACGCCGGCAGGCGTGATGTCAATGCCTGCATCGACATGGTGATGCCCGCGAAGCCCTGGAGCAGGGTGTCATGCAGCTCGCGCGCAATGCGGCCGCGCTCAGCCAGAATCAAGTCGAACTTCGTCCGCAGTTGGCGGATCCGCAGGCGATAGCCGCTCCAGATCAGCAGACCGAGCGTCGCCGCTGATAGAGGCAGGAACCACGAGCGCTGGTAATAGCGAGGCTCGATCTCGAAGGCGACGGCACTGGTCGCCTCGCCGCAGGTGTTGTCCGGATTACAAGCCGATACGCGGAAGCGGAATTGGCCGGGCGGCAGGTTGGTGTAGACCGTCTGACGCCGCGTGCCGGCATCGACCCACGCCTTGTCGAATCCTTCGAGCTGGTAGCGAAACGTGATGCGGTTCGGCACCACGAAGCTGACCCCGGTGTAGCTGAACTCCACGTTGTTGCGATCGGGTGGCAGCGCGCCAATCGCACCCGGCGCCTGGCGTTCGCCGTTCACCGTGGTGTCCTCGACGACCACGGACGGCGGCGCAAAGGATCGCGAGAGATGGTTCGGGTCGATCACCAACAGCCCGCGGATGGTCGAGAACCACAGCCGCCCGTCGCGTGCGCGCGAGACCACCGGCTGGACGCCCGGCTGACACTCGACGGTGCGGAGCGCGTCGAGCGGACTGTAAGGCGTGCTGACGATACGGTGGCGCGAACCGGCAGCGAACTGCCGCAGATCGTCGCGACTGACGGAGAAGATGCCTTTGCTGCACGCCATCCACAGCTTTCCGTGATCGTCTTCCGCGATGCCATAGATCGCATCGTCGAACAGTCCATCCAGTTCGGAGAAGGCGAACACGCGGCCGCCGTCGACCAGGCGGAGCCCCTGGCCGAGCGTGCCGATCCAGAGCAGGCCGTCTTCGTCTTCGAAGACCGCGTCGGCCTGGCGCAGCAGCGGCGATTCGTCTTCGGGTGCGAGATACAGATGGCCGCTGCGATCGCCGCCGATCGCGAGAGTCGCCCCCACGTGCTTCTGGTGTCCGTCGGCGACGGCATGGAGCTCGCCATCGCGAAACACCGCGAGTCCTGCCGACGTCGCGATCCAGATCGCACCGTCATGATCGCGATACAGGGCTCGGACGATGTTGCCGGGCAGACCCTGGCGTGTGGTCCAGGTTCCAACCACACGTCCGTCGCGCAGCCGGTTGAGTCCTGCGGCGGTTCCCATCCAGAGATCGCCGTCGCGGCTTTCCGCGAGCGCGTAGATGGTGTTGGACGCGAGGCCGTCGGCGGTGGTGACGGTCGTGAAGCGGTGACCGTCGAAGCGGCCCAGCCCGCCGCCGAGCGTTCCGGCCCAGACCGTTCCGCGGCTGTCCTGCAGCACCGGTCCGGTCTGATTGCTGGGTAGTCCCTCGCTGGTGGTGTACGAGGTCGTCACACCGTCGAGGAACTGGTTGAGGCCGTGTTTGGTTGCCACCCACAGGCTGCCTTCGCGGTCCTCGAGCAACGCAAACACCGTGCTTTGCGAGAGGCCGTCCTGCGGCAGGAAGGTTTCGATCTCGCGGCCGCGCACGCGGCTGAATCCGTTCTTGGTGCCCGCAAAGATGTCGCCGGTATCTCCTTCCGCGAGGCTGAGAACACCGTTGTCGGCAAGGCCGTCGGCAGCCGTGATCCGCTCCTCGCGGTCGCCGACGAGGTGGAACAGGCCGGAGCTGGCGCCGATCCACAGCGTGCCGTCGCTGGCGCACAGCATGGTCTGGGCGACGGTCGGCTCGGCAAGCTGCGTCACCGCCGGAGCGAAGCGGCGTCGATCCCATGTCGAGATGGCGCCGCTCTCGTCGCTGACGAAGATGGTGCCGTTGCGGGTGGTGCAGGCCGCGCGCACCGCCGTCGCCAAACCGTCGCCGGCGCCAAATGCGCGGACGGTGTCGCCGTTCACTTCGACCAGGCCGTTCGGCGTGCACGCCCAGACGTTGTTCGCGGAGTCGCCGACCAGGCACTGCACCGAGTCGGACGGAAAGCCGTCGCGCCGGACGAAGCGGTGCGCCTTGCCGTTCTGAATCCGGATCAGCCCGGCCTGGCTGGTGCCGATCCACAGCGTGCCGTCGCGCCCCTCGAGCAGACGCGTCACGCGGATGTCCTTCATCGACAGCCCGTCAACTTCATCAACAGTGGTGAAGCGTACGCCGTCGAACTTGACCAGTCCGGTCTGGGTGCCGAGCCAGAGGTAGCCGTCGTGGGTCTGCAGCAGCGCATCGATCGACGCCTGCGGCAGGCCTTGCTGGACCTGCCAGATGCGACGCACGTACTGCGAAAGCGTCTTCGCTGAATCGAGTGCGTTGGCGCGCATCGGCATCGCGACGACGGCCAGTGCAATCGCCGATCGCACGAGCTGCGCGTGAAGGGTGCGTGTAGATCCAGCGGTCGCCATGTGACGCTCTAATTACGATGATACAGCGCGCGGCAGCACAACTGACGCGCACGAACTGTTTATGCCGCGCTCGCGGTTGTCTTATGAACGTGTACGGCATTCGGCGTACTCGCGGCTCGGCTGACTTGCAGTCGTCTGCCGCCGGCGCAACTGACATAGTGGCTGAACGGTGTCGCGGTGTCGGATTTTCGGCGTCGTTCAACGGATCGCATTCGTCGTCATCGGCGTGATCCTGTTCGGGACCTTTGGGTTCCAGGCGTCACGCGTCGACGGATTCAGCATGGCGCCGACGCTCGACGATCGCGATCGATTGCTGGTCAACAGACTGGTCTATGAATTCAGCGACCCACGCCCCGGCGATCTCGTGACCTTTTACTATCCGCCCAATCCGGCCCGCATCTTCGTCAAGCGTGTGATTGCCACCGAAGGACACATGGTGCAGATCGTCGCCGGGCGCGTGCTGGTCGACGGCGGTGCTCTGAACGACGATTACATTCCTCCCGCGTTCCGCGATCACGATGACTGGGGACCGCAAATCGTCGAACAGGGCTACGAGTTCGTGCTCGGCGACCACCGGAACGCCAGTTCGGACAGCCGCGACTGGGGCCTGGTGCCGAAGCGCTACATCCTCGGAAAAGTGGATGTGCGCTGGTGGCCGCTTCGCGACGTGACGCTTTTCTGACTCTTCGCTGTCTTTTCTGGGCATGTGACCAGGCGGTGTGATGACGGATCGTATAGACCAACATGAATCGATGACGACGACGGTGCGCCCGCCCCGATCGCGCGGCCTGATCTGGTTCGTTCTGCTGTTGATGATCGTCGGCGTTGCGGGCTACGCGGTGTGGCGCGCCGGCCAGCCGGCGTCGGCGCAACGCGCGCAGGCTGGCGGCGGCGGTGGAGGTGGTGGCCGCGGCGGCGGCGGCGGACGCGGCTCGCTCGGACCGGTGCCGGTGGTCGTGGCGACCGTCGGACGCTCGAGCATTCCGGTCTATCTGCAGGGTCTCGGCAACGTGACCGCGTTCTACACCGTGACGATTAAGTCTCGCGTCGACGGCCAGCTGATGAAGGTCGACTTTGAGGAGGGCGACTTCGTCAAAGCCGGCCAGGTGCTCGCTGAAATCGATCCGCGGCCGTATCAGGTCATGCTGGAATCAGCGCAGGCCACTCTGGCGAAGGATCAGGCGCTGCTCGACAACGCGAGGGTGGACTTCGACCGCTACAAGAAGCTGCTCGAGACCGACGCGGTGCCGAAGCAGCAGCTGGATACGCAGACGGCTCTGGTCGAGCAGTACAAAGCGGCCATCCAGCAGGACGCGGCCGCGGTCGACAACGCCAAACTGCAGCTGGTGTACGCAAAGGTGACCGCGCCGATCTCGGGCGTCGCGGGTCTTCGCCTCGTCGATCCTGGAAACATCGTGCACGCGTCCGATCCGGGCGGCATGGTCGTGATTACCCAGCTCCAGCCGATCGCGGTCCTCTTCACGATCCCGGAGGACTCGCTGCCGCAGATCACACAGCGGCTGCGCGCCGGCGCGCACCTGGGAGTGGACGCCTACAACCGCGACAATTCGAAGAAGCTCGCGTCGGGAACGCTGACCACCGTCGACAACCAGATCGACAACACCACCGGCACCTCCAAGCTGAAGGCGGTGTTCGACAACAAGGACTTCCTGCTGTTCCCGCAGCAGTTCGTCAACATCCATCTCCTGGTGGACTCACTCGAAAACCAACTGGTGGTGCCGAACGTCGCGGTCCAGAACGGTCAGCAGGGCACGTTCGTGTACGTCGTCGACGACAGCTCACGCGTGCACCTGAAGACGGTTCAGGTTGGAAGGACGACCGAGACGTCGAGCGATATCACCAGCGGCATCGTCGAAGGCGATCGCGTCGTCGTCGACGGCACCGATCGACTGGTCGAAAACGCAATCGTGCGGGTCCGCAAGGCCGGCGAACTGGACAACACCGATGCTCCGGCCGGAAACGCGTCGGGCGGCCGCGGCCAGGGTGGACGCGGCAGGCGCGGTGATGCCGCCGCCACGCCCAAGGGCGTCTCCCAGTGAACATTTCCCGCACCTTCATCCTTCGCCCGGTCGCGACCTCGCTGATGATGGCCGGCGTCGTGCTGATCGGCGTCGTCGCCTTTCGGCAGCTGCCGGTATCGGCCCTGCCGCAGGTCGACTATCCGACCATGCAGGTGCAGACGTTCTATCCCGGCGCCAGCCCGGAGGTGGTGACTTCGTCGATTACCGCGCCGCTCGAGAAACAGTTCGGTCAGGTGCCGGGGCTGACGCAGATGACCTCGATCAGCTCGTTCGGCAGTTCGCTGATCACGCTGCAGTTCTCGCTGGATCTGAGCATCGACATCGCCGAGCAGGAAGTGCAGGCGGCGATCAACGCGGCGCAAAACCTGCTGCCGGCGAACCTGCCGGTGCCCCCGATCTACAGCAAGACCAACCCGGCAGACGCGCCGATTCTGACGCTGGCGCTGACCTCGACCACAGTGCCGCTCCCCAAAATCGAGGAGCTCGCCGAAACCCGCATGGCCCAGCGCATTTCGCAGCTGAAGGGCGTCGGTCTGGTCAGCATCAGCGGTGGGCAGCGTCCGGCGGTGCGGGTCCGCGCCAATCCGACTGCGCTCGCCTCGTACGGCCTGAGCCTCGAGACGCTCCGCACGGCGCTCACCAGCGCCAACGTCAATCAGGCGAAGGGGAACTTCGACGGCCCCGACCAGGCGTGGACGATCAACGACAACGATCAGCTGCAGGCCGGCGCCCAGTACGGGCCGATCATCATCGCCTACCGCAACGGCGCTCCGGTTCGCATCTCCGACGTCGCCACCGTGGTGGACGGTGTCGAGAACTCGAAGCTCGCGGCCTGGGTGAATGCCGATCGCGCGATTGTCCTCAACATCCAGCGCCAGCCGGGCACCAATATCATCAGCGTCGTCGACACCGTCCAGGCGTTGCTGCCGCAGATCAAGGCATCCCTGCCGCAGGGCATCAATGTTGACGTGATCACCGACCGCACCACGACGATCCGAGCGTCGGTCAAGGACGTCGAGTTCGAGCTGGTCCTCACCATCGTGCTCGTGGTCGCGGTCATCTTCGTGTTCCTGCGTAGTGCGGCAGCGACGATCATCCCAGGCATCGCCGTGCCGCTGTCGCTGATCGGCACCTTCGCGGTGATGTACCTGCTCGGCTACAGCCTCGACAACCTGTCGCTGATGGCGCTCACGATCTCCACTGGTTTCGTGGTTGACGATGCGATCGTGATGATCGAGAACATCTCGCGCTATCTCGAGATGGGCGACACACCGCTCGAGGCGGCGCTGAAGGGATCGGCGGAAATCGGCTTCACCATCGTGTCGCTGACGGTGTCGCTGATCGCCGTGCTGATTCCGCTGCTCTTCATGGCCGACATCGTCGGGCGGCTGTTCCGCGAGTTCGCGGTGACGCTCGCGGTGACGATCATCTTCTCGGCATTCGTGTCGCTCACGCTGACGCCGATGATGGCGGCG
>DASXGC010000174.1:0-4240 GCA_036489235.1 Vicinamibacterales bacterium | reverse complement strand
CGAGTGGGCTTACGGCAACATCGAAGACGGGTTCAAGAAGGCTGCCCTGGTTCTCGACGAAACCTTCATGACCCAGTCCACCGGCCACCAGCCGCTCGAAACGCGAACGGCGATGGCCTATTGGCAGAACGGCAAGTGCTACCTGCACGGCTCGACGCAGAGCACCGTGCAGACCGTGGCGGCGTTCGCGCGATGGGCCGGCATCACACCCGACAAGGTCGTGATGATCTCCGAGTTCACCGGCGGCGGCTTCGGCAGCAAGATTCCGGGCGCCATCTCGATGGCGATTCCGGCGCTGCTCTCGAAGAAAGCCAACGCACCGGTGATGATGCGCATCACCCGCGAGGACGAACACTTCATCGGCCGCGCCCGTCCCGGCATTCTGGCGCGGGTGAAGATCGGTTTCACAAAGGAAGGCCGCATCACCGCCGTCGACATGTACGCGATCTGCGACAACGGTCCCTACGACGCGCAGGGTGACGGCCGCTCGGCCGGCACCACGTCGTCTCTGGCGTATCAGCCGGAAGCGATGCGGTGGCGCGGTCTCACGGTGTTGACCAACACGCCGCCGAAGACGTCACAGCGCGCTCCCGGCGGGATGCAGGGCGTCGGCATCTTCGAGCCGATTCTGACCAAGGCCGCGACGAAACTCGGCATCGATCAGGTCGAGCTCCGCATGATCAACGCGCCGGCCGGCAAGGCGCCGTTCGGACCGGCATTGCCAAACGGCAAGCAGGCCTACGTGACCAGCGCCTTCGTCAAGGAAGCGCTGACCAGGGGACGCGAAGAGTTCAAGTGGGACGAGAAGAAGGCGGCCTACAGCGGCAAGCGCCAGGGTAACAAGGCGCGCGGCATCGGCGTCGCGGTCAGCCCGTTTTCGGGCGGCTCGATCGGATTCGACGGCCTCTTCATCATCAAGCCTGACGGCCGCATCCAGTTCCAGTCGGGCATCGGCAACCACGGCACCCACTCCGTCTTCGACGTCCATCGTCAGGCGGCGCAGATGCTCGGTCAGCCCTGGGAGCTGTGCGATGTCGTGTTCGGCAGCACCGCCAAGAATCTGCCGTGGACGTCGATTTCCGCCGGCAGCCAGACCGCGCACGCGATGACGCGAGCGGCGCACGCGGCGGCGACTGACGCCATCAAGAAGCTGCAGGAAGTGGCGGCGAAGGCGCACGGCGGCAGTCCGGACGCCTACAAGGTCGCGGGCGGCAAGGTCACCGGGCCGGGCGGCACCATGACCTTCGCGCAGGCGGCGCAGAAAGCCATCGAGTACGGCGGCAAGTACGACGGTCACGAGCTGCCGGAAGATATCAACAACTTCACCAAGACGTCGGCGAAGAACCTGGTCGGCCTCGGGTTGATGGCGGTCGCCAAGGACGCCTATCCGCGCGACGGGCAGTCGCAGTCCTACGTCGCCGGCTTCGCCGAAGTCGAAGTGGACACCGAAACCGGCGTCGTCAAGGTGATCGACTACCTCGCGGTCGGTGACGTCGGCACGGTGGTGAACCCGCGCAGTCTCAAGGGCCAGCTGTTCGGCGGGTCGATGCTCGGGCTCGGTCACGCCAAGACGCAGCGCTGGGCCTACGACCAGGAGTACGGCGTCGCGCTGGCGCGGCGTTTCTACCAGAACAAGCCGCCGACAATTCTCGACGCGCCGCTCAACTACAACGGCATGGGCCTCGACATTCCGGATCCGGAGACGCCGACCGGCGTCCGCGGCGTCGGCGAGCCTCCGGTCGGTGCGGCGTACGGCGCGATCATGAACGCGATTGCCGACGCGGTCGGCGACGAGATCTTCCGTCGCTCGCCGGTGTCTGCGGACATCATCCTGAACGCGCTCGAGAACGGCGGAAAGCGGACGCACGAGCCGCTGACAGCTCACATCTGACGATTGCAAAATGCCGAATGCAAAGTGCAAATTGCACGGCTCGGAAATTGTCCAATGCAAATCTGCAATTAGCAATTTGCAATCAGCAATTATGAGGGACGCAACATGGCCGTAATTCGCGACGTAATGCCGGTGTTCGAGCTGTATCAGCCGGCGAGCATCGATGACGCGATCAAGCTGCTCGACAAGCACGGCGCCGACGCCCTGGTGCTGGCGGGCGGTCTCGACAGCATGGATTGGCTCAAGGATCGGCTGAAGAAGCCCAGCGTCGTCGTCGACCTGGGCCAGATCGCCGAGCTCAAAGGCGTGAAGGAACTGAACGGCGGGATCGAGATCGGCGCGATGACGCCGCTCACCCAGGTCGTCAAGAACCCGATCGTCCGCGAGAAGTTCAGCCTGTTGATGGAAGCGGCCGAGCTCGTCGCCTCGCCGCAGATTCGCAACCAGGGGACCATCGGCGGCAATGTGTCGCAGGACACCCGTTGCTGGTACTACCGCGGCGGCTGGAACTGCTACCGCGCCGGCGGCAACATCTGCTACGCCGACACGCCGACGGCGGTGAACCGCGAGCACGCGATCTTCGACGCCAACCGTTGCGTCGCGGTCAACCCATCGGACACCGCACCGGCGCTGGTCGCGCTCGACGCGTCGATGGTGATCCGCGGACCGAAGGGCGAGCGCGTCGTGCCGGCCGAGGAGTACTGGCTCGGACCCGGGATCGACATCACCAAGATGAACATCCTCCAGCCGAACGAACTGCTCGTCGCGATCCGCATTCCGGCGACGATGGCCGGGGCGCAGTTCTATTTCGAGAAGGTGCGCGACCGCCAGGTGTGGGACTTCCCGCTCGTCAACGTGGCGGCGGCCATCGTCTACAACGGCGGCAAGATTGAGAAGGCGCGTCTGGTCTGCAACGCGGTCGCGGCCACGCCGAAGCGGCTCACGGCGGTCGAGACGGCGATCATCGGCAAGCCTCGCAACGAGGAGACGGCCGACATGGCCGGCAAGCTCGCGGTCGAAGGCGCGCAGACGCTGCGCCACAACGGCTACAAGGTGCCGCTCATGCGCAACCTGGTCAAGCGTGCGATTCGTGGTTCGGAGGGCTCTACATGGACGTCCTAAGATGGGGACGGAATCCATGGGGGCAGTGGGTTCTCACCCACGTCTCGTGGAGTCTGTTCTGGGCAGCGTTGTTCGCCGGCGTGCTGTTCTTCGTCGCGCACGCCAGCTACATGCTGTTCTCCGCGCACCGCAAGCGCGCCTCGAGTGAGACCGACGCGCTTGAAGCGAAGTACAAGAACCTGCCGCCTAAAATCGAGCGGCATTCGCTGGTCGCGCGCCTGTTTCACTGGGTGATGGCAGCGTCGATGTTCACGCTGCTGTTCACGGCGTTTCTCCCGATCGCCGGCATCAAGTTCCCCTGGGTGCAGTGGCACTGGATGGCGGGTATCGTCCTGATCGCCTCGATCGTGTTCCACATCTTCCACGCCACGTTCTTCCTGGACTTCTGGTCGATCTGGATCGGTCCGAAGGACATTCCGGAGATGAAGGCCGATCTGCTGCGCGAATTCGGTCAGGATGTGCCGGGACCGAAGTCAGGCAAGTATCCGATCGGCAATCGTCTCTACCATCTCGCGATCGTGTTTGCCGGGCTGGGCGCGTCGATCACCGGCGCGCTGATGATCCCGCGCATTCGCACCGGCATCGTCACGCGCAATCCGTACTATCTCAGCGACTTCGTGTGGGGCATCACCTACGTGACCCACGGCCTGGCCGGCGTCGGCCTGGTCGGCCTGGTCATCGCGCACGTGTACTTCGCGATCCGGCCGGAGAAGTTGTGGATCACCAAGGCGATGATCTTCGGCTACATCACGCGCCGTCAGTATCTGGAGCACCACGAGCCGTCGCGCTGGGTGGTCGCGCCTGACGGTTCCGGCAAGTCCGCGGGTCCGGTGTGAGCGCCGAGGTCACGACGACCGACCTCAGTAGTCGGATCAACACCATCGAAGAGGCGTACGAGTTCATGCTCGCCTACGCCGCCCAGGGGCTTTCCACCGATCAGGGGAGCGACGTCGGCAGTCAGGCGCGGCAGTTCCTGCAGCGCTGCGACGCCGCGCTCGCGGGTCTCGGCTCGTTCCTCACCGGGTTTGTCGTCGAAAGTGCGCTCGAGCCGGCGGCGGCCTATCAGGCGTTCATCGCAGTCATCGATCGTGATGCCCGCGACGCGCAGGCGGCGGTGCAGCTGGTGCTGGCACAGCGGGCGATCAGCTCGGCGCTGGTCGACAACCTCAACGCGTCAATCCACCTGCGCGCGCTGCTCACCGACCTCTTCCTCATCGACGAAGTCCT
>DASXGC010000163.1:0-17164 GCA_036489235.1 Vicinamibacterales bacterium | reverse complement strand
CGTTCATCGGCTGGATCTTCGACTTCTACGATCTGCTGATCCTCAGCACGCTGGTCACGTCGACGTCGCTGGTGAAGGATCTCGGACTGGCGAAGGACGAGGTCGCAATCCTGCTCGGCGCGGCGCTCGCCTTCACCGCGGTCGGCGGCTTCATCGGCGGCGCAATGGCGGATCGGTACGGCCGCAAGCCGATGCTGATGGTCACGATCCTCGTCTACAGCTTCGGGACGCTGGCCTCTGGCTTGTCAGTCGGATTCTGGACGCTGCTGGTGGCGCGCGCCGTGACCGGCATCGGCGTCGGCGGCGAGTGGGCGGTCGCGCACGCACTGGTCGGCGAGACGGTGCCGCCCGCGGTCCGCGGCCGTTACGGTTCGTACCTGCAGAGCGGGTCCGCGTTCGCGCGCTTCTTCGCCTCGATGGCGGGCCTGCAGCTGGCACCGCTCATCGGATGGCGAGCGGTCTTCATGCTCTCCGCTGTTCCCGCGCTGATGGTCGTCATCGTCCGGCGTCAGATGCCGGAGTCGGATGTGTGGCTGCTCAGCGTAAAGAACGGCGTCAACCAGCGCCTCGGGTATGTCGCCGCGCTTGGACAAATGGTCGGCCCGGCGCTGCGAAAAACGACCGCGCTAGCGCTGTCGGTGACGACGTTCAACATGGCGGCCTATTGGTTCAAGACCATCTGGTTGCCGACCTACCTGCACGAAACGCGCAGTCTGTCGCTCAATCAGACGACGACATTGCTGTTGATGGATCAGATCGGCTCGATCGTCGGCTATGTCGCGTTCGGTTTTGCCAGCGACCGCTTCGGCCGGCGTCCGAGCTTTACCGCGTTTTCGATCATCAAGGCGCTCGGCCTGGGCATGATCACGCTGGGGTGGAGCGCTGCCGGTGGCTACACCCCAACGACGTTCGGCTTCATGCTGCTGGTTGGCTTCGGCGAAGGAAACTGGGGCTGTATCGGGCCGTTGTTGAACGAGGTGTTTCCGACCTCGGTGCGTGCGGCGGCGCTGGGGATTATCTACAACACCGCGCGCGGCGTGCAGTTTCTGGCGCCCACGATCATCGCGATGGTGGCGGCCAGGGCCACCTTCGGCGCCGGGATCGCGCTCGCGGTGCCGTTCGCGCTGCTCGCTGGCGCCATGATCTGGACGCTGCCGGAAACCAAAGGCGTGCGCCTGATGTCCGAGCTCGCGAAGACCTAGACCTACTTCAATTCGAAGATCGTTGCTTTCGTCGCCGAGCCGATCGGCTCCGCGTCGTGGACCGTGCCGGCCGGCACGAACACCGCGTGACCCGCGCCGGGTTCGGTCCAGACGACAAAAGTGTCGAGGGGATGGCTGTGCCGGGCGACCGGCGGTATGTAGTCCCACACCGTGACCCGGTCGTTGTCGAGCAGCGGCATTGTGTTGGGCGAGAACGCGGCGACGCCGGGTGTCTTTACATTCGTGCCCGACGGCGCTTCGCCTTTGATCTCGATCATGACCGCACGCAGCGAATCGTCGCTCGTGCCTTCCTCGATGTGGGTGATGCCCTTCAACTGCCACTGAATCCGGCCCATCGGTGTGCTGACCGTTCGCTTGGTACCGTCTTCGGCGGTGATCAGGCGGTCGCCCGCGTGGTAGTACAAGCCAGTCATCGCGTAGAGGTGGCGGTGCATGCCGGGATGCTCGCCTTTCGGCCAGCTGACGTCCCAGACCTGCGCGCGCGCGTTGTCGATCAACGCCTTCGTGCCAGGACGCGGATACGGCGGCGGATACGACGGCTCGGCGAGGAGGTTGGCGGAGACGAGCGCCACGACAAACGCGGTGATCAGTCGCATGTCGCGGATTATAATGCGCCGGCTGAAGAGGGCAACGATGAATAGAGTTGCAGTGCGAGGCGCGTGGTTCGCGGTGGGAGCGGTGGTGCTGTCGCTCGGGTCCGTGGCCTCCGGGTCGCGACCCCAGCCACAGTCCGACGGCGCCGCACTCTACGACGGCGCCTGCGCGATGTGTCATGACGCACCGGCGGCCGGCTCGCGTGCGCCGTTGAAGAGCGCGCTGCACGATCGATCGCCGGAAGCGATCGTGGATGCTTTGACGGGCGGCGCGATGCGCTACCAGGGACTGTCGCTGAGCGGAGGCGAACGCCGCGCGATCGCCGAGTACATCACGGGGCGATCGTTGGGCGGCGATCTGACCGGTGCCGCGACCAGCCGATGTACCGCGCCGCCGGCGCTGGCCGACCCGGCGACGCATCCGTTGTGGAACGGATGGGGTCCGACGATCGCGAACACCCACTTTCAGTCCGCGGCACAGGCTGGACTCACCGCCGCTCAAGTCCCGAATCTCAAATTGAAATGGGCGTTTGGATTCCCCGACACCACGTCGGCCTGGGCGCAGCCGACGATTGTCGGCGGCCGACTGTTCGTCGGCAGCCAGAATGGCACGGTGTATTCGCTCGATCCGAAGACCGGCTGCGTCGTCTGGACGTTCACGGCCGAGGGCGGTGTCCGCGCGTCGGTGTCGATCGTTCGTCGCGGCGGTGCGGCGCCGGCGCCGCAGTACGGCGCGTATTTTTCCGATCAGAAGGGATTCGCCTACGCGCTCGATGCCGCGACCGGCGCACAAATCTGGAAACGGAAGGTCGAGGATCATCCGCTGATCCGGCTCACTGGTTCGCCTGCCGTCTACGACGGCCGCATCTACGTTCCGACCTCGTCGTACGAAGAAGCGGGCAAAGGACCGACCTACGCCTGCTGCACGTTCCGCGGCAGCATCGTGGCGCTCGATGCCGCGACCGGCAATGTGCTGTGGCGCGCCTACACGATCGCCGAGCCTGCGAAGCTGATGGGCAAGCGCGCCGATGGTGTCGAGGCTTGGGGACCGGCTGGCGGCGCCATCTGGGCGGCGCCGACCGTCGACGTCAAACGTGGCGCGATTTACGTTGGCGTCGGCAATACCTACGCTGGTCCGATCACCCAACCGGGCGCGAACGCCGTTGCGGCCTTCGATCTGAAAGATGGGCACCCGTTGTGGGCGACGCAGGTGTCGGCGCCGGATGTCTTCGGTTGTCGCAACGGTGAAGCCAACTGCGGCGACAAGCAGGGGCCGGACTTCGATTTCGGCAGCGCGCCCGCGCTGACGCAACTGCCGAACGGTCACGACGTGATCATCATTGGCAACAAGTCGGGCATGGCCTACGAAATGGATCCCGACAACCACGGCAAGATTCTGTGGGAATATCGCGCCGGCAAGGGCGGGACACTGGGCGGGATCGAATGGGGTGCGACCGTCGATGCTGATCAGGCGTACTTTCCGGTCGCCGACGGCAACAGCCCGACACCGGGTGGCCTGCACGCCGTGAACCTGATGACCGGTGCGCGGGTGTGGTTCACACCACCTCCCGCTCCGGCCTGCGGCACGCCCGGCCGCGGCTGCAACGGTGCGCAGTCGGCCGCACTCACGGCGATTCCCGGTATTGTCTTTTCGCCGTCCAACGACGGCGCCGTTCGCGCGTTCGCGGCGAAGGACGGCGCGATTGTCTGGCAATTCGACTCAAACCGCGAGTTCCAGACATTGAATGGCGTCAAGGCGCGGGGAGGATCCATGAACGGTCCCGCACCGGTTGTCGCCGGCGGCATGCTGTATGTGAACTCCGGCTACGGCGCGTTCGGCTCGCGCACGGGTAACGTGCTGATGGCCTTCGGCGTGGAATAGCCGGGAATTCGGCTTTTTGACTCCGTTTTTCTCCAAAACTAACAATCTGGAGCCGGCCTGGACATTAAATCGAAGATCTCCGGCCACTTACCGGTATCATGAGGGTGGCCCTGGAAGTCCAGTGCCATTGACAGGAGACGACATGGCGACGACGAACGGCACGATCAAGCGGCTGGTACACGACAAGGGCTTCGGGTTCATTGCGGCCAGCGACGGCAGCGAGTACTTCTTCCATCAGAGCAGCTGCCAGACTCCCTTCGACGAACTGCGCGAAGGCCAGGCGGTGACTTTCGAAAAGGGTCAGGGTCCGAAGGGACCACGCGGCGAGAACGTCAAGCTGGCCTAGACGAACCCGAGCGGTCGACCACCGCACGAAACGGTGTACCCCATTCGTCGTCTCGCGGCATCTGTCGCAGTTACTACGCTCGTTCTGATCGGAGCCTTCACCCGGCCGGCTGCCACACAGCCGGCCGACGGCGCCGCGTTGTTCGACCGCCACTGCAGCACCTGTCATAACGGCGAAGACCCCCGCGCCCCGCCGACAGGCTCTTTGCGTGGACGGTCGCCTCAGGCGATCGTCGACGCATTGACCTCCGGCCCGATGCGATACCAGGGGTTATCGCTCGGCGGTGGCGAGCGTCGCGCCATCGCAGAATTTCTTTCCGGCCGGACCTTGCGTACCAGCGCCACCGGCTCCTCGACCGGGGTGTGCGCAAAACCTCCTCCGTTCGCGGATCCAACCACCCGTCCTCTGTGGAACGGCTGGGGCCCTTCTCTCGACAACACACACGTTCAGTCCACGACAGCAGCCGGACTCATCGCGACCGACGTACCACGTCTTCATCTGAAGTGGGCGTTCGGCTTCCAGGACGCGACCTCGTCCTGGGCACAGCCTACAGTGGCGGGCGGCCGCCTGTTCGTCGGCAGTCAGTCGGGCACCGTGTATTCCCTGAACGCGGCCACTGGCTGCATCGCCTGGACGTTCACGGCGCAAGCTGGCGTGCGCGCTTCGGTATCGGTTGGTCCGTCCGCCGGCACCGGGCGCAATGCGACGTGGGCGGCTTATTTCTCCGACCAGATTGGATTCGTGTACGCGGTGAACGCCGTCAACGGAAAGCTGTTGTGGCGACGCAAGGTTGACGATCATCCGCTGGTGCGACTGACCGGATCGCCGGCGCTGTTCGAGGGTCGCCTCTACGTGCCGACTTCGTCATACGAAGAGGGTGGGAAGCCCGCCGGTTATTCCTGTTGCACCTTTCGCGGCAGCCTGCTGGCCCTCGACGCTCGCACCGGCGCCATCGTCTGGCAGGCGTTCACCATTCCTGAAAAAGCGACGTTGCTGCGCCAGTTCGCTGACGGATCCGAAGAGTGGGGACCGTCGGGCGGCGCGGTGTGGTCGGCGCCGACCATCGACTCGAAGCGTGGCGCGATTTACGTCGGCGTCGGCAATGCCTACAGCGGACCGATGCAGCCGACTACCGACGCGGTTGTCGCCTTCGACTTGAAAACAGGCGCGATGCGCTGGTCACGGCAGATGGCGCCCGGAACGACCGACGTATTCGGCTGCGTGCCGGGCGACGTCAACTGCCGCGAGCGGCAAGGGCCAGACTTCGATTTCGGTGCGTCACCGGTGCTCGCGAAGCGCACCGACGGCCGCGAACTCATCGTCGCCGGACAGAAATCCGGAGTCGTCTACGCACTTGATCCTGATCGCCAGGGAGAGCAGATGTGGCGGTATCGTGCCGGCGGCGGCTCGGGGCTGGGCGGCATTCAGTGGGGTGTGGCGGTGGATGCCGAGCGCGCCTACGTCCCGGTCGCGGAAATCTACACGCCGGAGCCAGGCGGCCTGCACGCGGTGGACCTCGCAACCGGCACACGCGCCTGGTACGCCGCACCGCAGCCGCCGGCCTGCGGCAAGCAGAGTCGATCCTGCAGTGGAGCGCAGTTTTCAGCGGTGACAGCGATTCCCGGAGTAGTTTTCTCGCCGTCGAATGACGGCGTCGTGCGCGCGTATTCGACCGGCGACGGCACGATCGTCTGGTCGTTCGACACGAACAGGGAGTTCCCAACCCTGAACGGCGTCAAGGCGAAAGGCGGATCGATGAACGGTCCGGCGCCGACCGTGGCGGGCGGCCTCGTCTACGTCAGTTCCGGTTACAGCGCGTTCGGTCTTCGACCAGGCAACGTGCTGCTCGCCTTCGGCGTCGACTGACGCCGGCGTCGCTTGACCGTTGCCACCAGCGCCTCTTTGGCATCCCGGCTCAAACGCTTGACCGCGAACTCGCGTCGCAGCGCATCACCGTGGGACCGGCAGGCCTCTGAATACACGAGGCGCACCGGTGTCCGGCCCCGGGTGTACCGCGCTCCGCGTTTCCGGTTGTGCGTCTGGACGCGGGCGATCGGATCGCGGGCGTAGCCTGTATACAACGTCCCGTCCACGCAGCGGACGATATAGACGAAATGCACCGCGCGATTGTAGTACGAGTGTCGCCGGCACTCGTTCAGATGTGCCTGGGCCGGGGGTTGACTGGCGCCCGGGACCGCCGGTGGTGCCTGCAGCGCCAGCCGACACCTCAGGAGCGCTGAGATTTCTTGGGACGCCGAGAACTCAAACCACTGAGTCACGGAGGGCGCTCACTCTTCGGTGGAACAATGGCGCAGAGGGCGGCGTCGCACGACGCCGCGTAGCGGCGGCGCGAGCCAGCCGGACGACAGAGAAGTGTGAACGAATAGGAAGCCACGCGTTCACATTTCTCTGCCGTCCGGCTGACTCGCTCGCGACCGGGCTCCGCCCGGCCTCTCGTGCGACCGGTGATGACAGCCTCCGTGCCTCGGCGACTCGGTGGTCTAAAGTCTCTGCGGTTTCCGCGAACTCCACGTCCTCAGTGTGCCGCAACGGTGCGCGGCTCTTGGGTCGCTTGATCAGTAGTAGCAGCGGGATGATGGTGATGACAGGATTCCCAGCAGCTAGAAGATGCTGACGAATGACACCATGGTTGCCTGCCGCTGCTCCATCCGAACACCGCAGCGCAGGCGCGCTCGGTCGCGGTCGTCACGTCGGCGCCCATGAAACCGGTCTTCAGCTGGTAGAGGATCGACTGCGATATCGCGCATCAGATTGAACAGGCTGATTGCGCGGTGGCGTCAGAAAAGCGGGAGAATCGAGTGGTGCCGAGCGAAGTCTGGAGGCGGGGGGATTCGCACCCCCGTCCGAAGATGTAAGACCGAAGGCATACTACGTTGCGTAGCCGCTCCTGTTGTTTCGCCCCTGGCGTGAAGAAGCGACAAAAACCGCCAGGGACTAGCCCCGAAAAATCTCGTCACCGCCGTTCGAGACAGCCAGCGGCAACCAGCCTACTGAATGACGTTCAGTCTCTAGCCCGTAGGTTGACTAAAGTGAACGCTCGCGGGGATTAAGCCGCGAGAGCGAGCTGCGTGTTCGCAGTTGTGTTTTTCCACCGGATTTACGAGTCAGTGGAGCTCGGCAACGCATCCTGCGACCATCAACCTCCGTCGAAACTAGTCGCCCCCATGCGAACTTCATTGTAGGGTCTGCCGGCTACAGCCGTCAAATGATTCTGCCCGTTGGAGTTGCTCGACTTCCGGTGCTTGACTTGGCTGTACCGTGACCCGCATAATTTGAATATTCAACCATATGACGTCTGACGAACGGGACTCGGGTGCGTTCGAGACACTGATCGCCAGGCTGCGCGAGACCATTGGCCAGCAGGTGCAGACCGTGCTCGACGAGCTGCATGCCACGGCGCTCGCGGATCGCGATCGGTCGATCGCGGAGGCCCGCGCTGAGGCCGAACGCGGTGCCGGTGATCAGCTGGCCGCTGAGGTTGCGGCGGCGACGGCGCGCGCGCACGAGGCCGCGCACGGCGAAGGCTATGCGCTCGGCAAGGACCACGGCTATTCGAGCGGCAAAGACGACGGGTTTGCCGCCGGCAAGGACGAAGGATTTTCGTCCGGCAAGAACGAGGGCTTCGCGGCGGGGAAGGCCGAGGGCTTCAACGAGGGCAAGAACGAAGGTTTCACCGCCGGTAAGAACGAAGGTTTTGCTGCCGGCCGGGACGAAGGCTTCGCCGCCGGCAAGGATCACGGCTACGCGACCGGCGCTGAGGATGCGCGCGCGCAGATGCCGCCAGTTGCCGCATTCGACTCGGGATCGGCCGACCGCCTGGCGGACGGCGTCCGCTCGATCGGCCGCGCCCGATCGCTCAGCGAAATTCTCGACGCGCTGGTCGGCGCAATCGGTCGCGAGGCCACTCGGTCGGCGCTCTTCCTCGTACGCGGCGAACAGTTCCGCGCGTGGCGACTTCTCGGTTTCGGGCGGCTGGACGATGACTCGTCACTCGAGTTTCCGTTCAGCGAGGCCGGCATCCTTGCCGATGCGGTGAGGACCAATGCGGTCGCCACCAATCAGGCCGGCGGCACGGCGCCGGGGTTCGCGTCGCTCGCGGCCGGCCGTGCCTGCGTGGCGCTTCCCATCCCGCTCAGCGGCGAAGTCGTCGCCGTCCTATACGCTGATCAGGATTCGGCCCCGCTCAACACCGCACCGATTGAAGTGCTGACCAACCACGCCGCGCGCAGCCTCGAAGCGATGACGGCGTTCAAGGCCGCGCGGGCGATCATGTCGCAGCCGGATGGCACGGCCTCGGCCGATGCCGGACTCTCGTCAACGCCGGATGCCGACGGAGCACACGACGCCGATGCTTCGGCACGCCGGTACGCGAGGCTGCTGGTTTCGGAAATCAAGCTGTATCACGAGGCCGCAGTGGTTGCCGGCCGCCGCGACGGCGACCTCGGGCAGCGATTGAGCGCTGAAATCGCTCGCGCACGTGCGCTCTACGAACAACGGGTGCCGCCTCCGGTCCGCGCGCGTGTTGACTATTTCCACGACGAACTGGTGCGGACGCTCGCCAACGGCGACGCGAGCGTGCTGGTAGGCATAAATTAGCAGTCACAAATCAGACGTTGGAAATTGGAAGTCGACGGAATGTTGAAGAGTAACAAGCTGTTCGCGGTGACGTTGGGCGCGGCGTTGTTGATGCCGGCCGCCTCGATGCGCGCGCAGGCACCGGCCGCGCCGGCCGCCGGCGATCTGGTGCTCAAGCCGACCAACCATCCGCGCCTGCCGGTCGATCCATCGGACGTCTGGCTGGTCCCCACCAAAATCGCGCCGCGCACTGCCGTCATCAACGAGTTCGTGACGGCGGTCAAGCTCGAAGTCGACTCCAACTTTGCCAAGGCCCTGCCGATCCTGTCGCAATCCGCGATTCAGGAAGGCGTGCTCGGTCACTACGCGGCGTACTACCAGGGCCTCGCCGAACTGCGGCTTGGCCGTCCGGCCGACGCCAGGCGGACGTTCCAGTCGCTCGCGGCCAGGCATCCGATTGGCTACCTGGCCGAGGCCGTGGCCCTGCGTGAAGCCGAATGCGCCGAAGCCGGCGGCGACCAGTCGGCGGCGATGGAAATCTACGCGCGTCTGGCCGCCACGAAGAACACTGCGCCGGACGATGTGCTGATGCGGTTGGGGCGGGCGGCGAGGGCGGCCGGCGATCTCGATCGCGCCACCGACGCATTCCAGCGCGTCGTCTACGAATTTCCGTTCAGCGATCTCGCGCTGGTTGCCAGCAACGAACTCGAAACGCTGCCGCTCGCGCCGATTGCGCCGGGCAGCACGCGCTACAAACTGGAACTGGGTCGGGCCGAGCGCCTCTTCGGCGCCAAGCGGTACCCGCAGGCGAAGCAGGCGTTCGAGGCCGTGCGCGGCGCGTCGCAGGGCGACGACCGCGAGCTCGTCAACATTCGCCTTGCGGAGTGCGACTTCTTCCTGAAGCACGCGCGCAACACCCGTGACGCGCTCAAGCCGTACATCGAGAACGCCTCGCGAAAAGGTGAGGCGTTGTATTTCTATGCCGTCGCGATCCGCGAACTCGGCGATCAAGCCGAATACTTCCGCATCATCCGGCGGCTGGCTGACGAATTCACTTCGCAAAGCTGGGCCGAAGAGGCGCTGAACAACCTCGCCACGCATTACATCCTGCAGAGCGACGACGACAACGCCGATGCGACGTTCCGCGAGATGATCGCGAAGTTCCCGATGGGACACTACGCCGAGCGTGCCTCGTGGAAAGTCGGCTGGAACGCCTACCGGCGCGGCCGCTACGCCGAGGCGATTCAGGTGTTCGAACCAGCCGCGATGCACTTTCCGAGATCGGATTACCGTCCGAGCTGGTTGTACTGGTCAGCGCGAGCCTACGAGTCCCTGAACCAGCCGGCGCTTGCCGATGCCCGCTACACCCTGGTCACGACCGATTATCTCAACAGCTACTACGGTCGCCTGTCGCTGACTCATCTCGACGGACGCGCACCGCAGCGGCGTCTGGTGACCAACGTACAGGCGCCGCCGCAGGCCGCACCGCCCGATCCGTCGGTCGAAGAGCCGCCAATCGTTGCGCCGCTGCCGCCGAACCAACAGGTGGTGCGGGCGCTGCTGTCGATCGAGCTCTGGGACCAGGCGCTCGACGAACTGCACTACGCGCAGAAGGCCTGGGGCGATTCGTCGGCCATTCAGGCGACGATCGGCTGGATTTACCACAAGCGCGGCGAACTGCGGGCCGGCATCAATCAGATCAAGCGGGCATATCCGCAGTACATGGCCGCCGGCGGCGAGGAACTGCCCAGCGATCTGTTGAAGGTGCTGTTTCCGGTCGACTACTGGGCGCTGATCCGGCGGTATTCCGCCGAGCATCAGCTCGACCCGTACATGATGGCGGCGCTGATCGCGCAGGAATCGAATTTCGTTCCCGACGTTCGATCGCCGGCCAACGCCTATGGACTGATGCAGTTGGTGCCGGCGGCCGGACGTCAGTATGCGAAGACGCTGAACCGGCGCTACTCGCTGAGCCTGCTGACGACTGCAGACTCCAATCTCCGCATGGGCACGGCGTACTTCGCCGATCTGGTGGAGAAGTTCGGCGGCGCGCACTACGCGCTGGCCAGCTACAACGCCGGGCCTGCGCGCGTCGCGCACTGGATGGCCGAGCGTCCCGGCATGGATCGGGACATGTTCATCGACGACATCCCGTTCCCGGAGACCCAGGCCTACGTGAAGAAAATCATCGGGACGGCCGAGGACTACCGCCGTCTCTATGGCCCGGACGGGTCGGCCGGCGACACCGTGCCTGCCACAACCCAACCGGCAGCGTCAGACGCCGCCGCCAAGAAAAAGGCCGCGCCGCCGGCGAAGAAAAAGACCGCCGCGAAAAGCAAGAAAGCCGCGTAAGCCGAGGTATGTCCAAACTCAAAGGGTCGAAGAAAGCGACGCAGTTCACCGAGTCGGTCATCCGCGAGATGACGCGTCTCAATCACCTCTACGGGGGCGTCAACCTCTCTCAGGGGTTTCCTGATTTTCCGGCTCCGCCGGCAATCAAGGAGGCGGCATGCGCCGCGATCAATGCCGACGTGAACCAGTATGCGGTGACGTGGGGCGCGCGCCCGCTCCGCGAGGCCGTGGCCCGCGAGTTCACGCGCCGTTACGGCGTCCCGGTCGTCGCCGACGAACAGGTCACCGTCTGCTGCGGTTCGACCGAAGCCATGATGTCGACGATGATGGCGATCATCGATCCGGGCGACGAAGTGGTCATCTTCGAGCCGTTCTACGAGAACTACGGCCCGGACGCGATCCTCTCGGGCGCCACGCCGCGCTACGTCACGCTGCACGAGCCTGACTGGAGTTTCGACCCCGACGAACTGGCGGCGGCGTTCAACGATCGGACCAAGGCGATCATCATCAACACCCCCAACAACCCGACCGGGAAGGTGTTCTCGAAAGACGAACTCGAGATGATCGCCGCGTTGTGCCGCAAGTGGGATGCGATCGCGATCTCCGACGAGATCTACGAACACATCATCTACGACGGCCGGCGGCACATCCCGATCGCCACCATCGAGGGGATGGCTGATCGCACTGTCACCATCAACGGGCTCTCGAAAACTTACAGCGTGACCGGCTGGCGCGTCGGCTGGACCATCTCGCCGCCGTCACTGACCGGCGCGATTCGCAAGGTGCACGACTTCCTGACCGTCGGCGCGCCCGCTCCGCTGCAGGAAGCCGGCGCGGCCGCGCTCGGAATGGCAGACGACTACTACGTCGCACTCGCCGCCAGCTATCAGAAGCGGCGCGACGTCCTGCTCGAGATCCTCCGTCGCCACCAGTTCACGTGCTACACGCCGCTCGGCGCCTACTACATCATGACCGACATCAGCACGTTCGGGTTCGCCGACGATGTGGAGTTCGCGCGGTATCTGGTGAAGGACGTGGGCGTCGCCGCGGTTCCGGGCAGCAGCTTCTACAAAACGGCCGCGGGGCGCACCAAACTGCGTTTCTGTTTCTGCAAGCGCGACGAGACGCTGGCGGAGGCGGATCGACGGCTGGAACTGCTGGTCCCGGCGGGCGTCACGCTGCACTAACTTTTTGGTGCGAGGTGCGAGGTGCGAGGTGCGAGGTGCGACCCTGAAAAGGGTTGCGCTACCTGTGCTCAGAAGCGAACCACGGCGCCGAAATACAGACCTCGAAGCGTCATCGACCCCGAGTCGGTCTTGATCAAGTAGCCGACGTCCATCGAACGATACCCACCCTTCACGCCGATGTTCGGCGTGAAGTTGACGGTGCCGTAGATGTCGATATCGATGTCGTGGCCCTGATAGCGAGAGTCAATCGAGTGGGGGATGGCGAAGGCGGCCACTTCACCGGTAATTGAAATCGACGGCGCGACATAGACGCGGCCAATACCGCCGATGGCCGGAATCGGTGCCCTGGCCTGCGCGAATTCGGACGCGAACGGGCTGTCGAGCTCGACGCGCACGTTGGTGTATTTCGCCTCGAGGATGAAGCCGGCAAAGCCGGAATTGGTCGAGACGAAATCGTACTCGTAGCCGAACCGCCACTCATCCCACTTCATGGTCGAGTTGACCGGCACGCCGACCTGGTAACGGATGCCGTTGAAGTCGATGCTCGTCTTCAGCACCGCATCGCCAACGAAGGAAATCGGCACGTAGTTCAACCGGAACTTGTGCTTTTTCGCCGGCTTCAGGATGACCTGGAGCGCGGGGAAGTGCGTGTCGGTGACGCCGAGGTCCCTCTCGGCGTTGATCTGTGAGCCCGGCAGCCCCGCCAGCACGCCGGTGCCGGCGCTTGCGATGGTGATGTCCGAGGAGGGGAACCAGAGATCGCCGCCGACTTCGATGTGATAGTTCTCGGGGCTGGACGGATTGTTCACGGGCTGCGGCTTGTATTGGGCAGCGGCGGGGGTGGCGATCAACCCGAACACGACCGCGGCGCCGACCCATTTGTACAGACGAACAGCGGCAGCTCTTCTCATCATTGATCTGGAACCCGAAAGTGGAGTCGCCCCTGGGGGAAGGCGGGTTCAGCGTAGCACACGACTGTGGCAAGTACAAGTTGTGACAATCAGTTGCCGATCGGAGAGCTGCAGCGGGTGCCTTCCATCCTGATGCTTCGTTGACACCGGTCGAGGCAGCGCGTAGAGTCTGAGCGCCGGTCCAGGGATGGCCGACGCTTTGTTTGTCAGGAGAAACCAATGCTCAAGACTCTGAAGTACGCGGCGCCGGCTGTTGTGGCCGTTGGCGCAGCCGTCGTCTGGATGACGGTCGGCACGTCGAGCCAGACCTCGATGCCGAGCACCAAGAATGGCGACTGGACGGCGTACACCGCGGACATCCGCGGCACCCGCTATGCACCACTCGATCAGATCAACGCCTCGAACTTCAACAAGCTCGAAGTGGCGTGGCGTTTCAAGACCGATAACCTGGGCACGCGTCCTGAGTTCAAGCTCGAAGGAACGCCGCTCGCGATCAAGGGCGTGCTGTATACGACTGCCGGCACCCGCCGATCGGTAGTGGCGCTCGACGGCCGCACCGGCGAGCTGATCTGGTCGCACAGCTACCGCGAAGGCCAGCGCGCCGCGATTGCGCCGCGCCAGCTGTCCGGCCGCGGCGTCTCGTACTGGACTGACGGCAAGGGTGACGAGCGCATCCTCTACGTCACGCCCGGCTACCGCCTGATCGCGCTCAACGCCAAGACCGGCGCGATGATCCCCGGCTTCGGCGACGGCGGCGTCGTCGACCTGAAGAAAGGCGCGGTGTTCGGCAAGGGCCAGCAGATCGACCTCGAGACCGGCGAAATCGGCCTGCACTCCACGCCGACCATCGTCAAGGACACCGTCATCGTCGGGTCATCGTTCAAGGAAGGCATGACCGTCAAGACCCACAACAACACCAAGGGTCTGGTCCGCGCCTTCGACGTCAAGACCGGCAAGGTGCTGTGGACGTTCAACACCATTCCCAAGCCGGGCGAGTTCGGCAACGACACGTGGGAGAACGAGTCATGGGCGACCAACGGCAACACCGGCGTGTGGACCCAGATCACGGTGGACGAAGAAGCCGGCATCGCGTATCTGCCGGTCGAATCGCCGACCTCGGACTTCTACGGTGGTCATCGTCCGGGCAATAACTTGTACGGCGAGAGCCTCGTGGCGGTGGACCTGAAGACGGGTCAGAAGAAGTGGCATTTCCAGATCGTTCACCATCCGATCTGGGACTACGACCTGTCGTCGGCGCCGATCCTGCTCGACATCAACGTGAACGGTAAGGCGATCAAGGCCGTTGCGCTGCCGAGCAAGGAAGCGTTCCTGTATGTGTTCGACCGGATCACCGGCGTGCCGGTGTGGCCGATCGAAGAGCGGCCGGTGCCGCAGTCTGACGTCCCGGGCGAGAAGACGTCGGCGACGCAGCCGTTCCCGACCAAGCCGCCGGCGTACGCGCGGCAGTCGGTTGGTCTGAACGACCTGATCGACTTCACGCCCGAGCTCAACGCGGAAGCAAGGAAAGTCGTGGCGCGCTACAAGCTGGGACCGATGTTCCTGCCGGGTGTCGTCAGCAAGACCGACGGCCCGATCGCGGCGCTGACCATCGCGACGACCGCGGGTGGCACGAACTGGCCGGGCGCGGCAGCCAACCCCGAAACGCACGTCGTCTTTGCGCACGCGAGCAACCATTCGGTCGCGCCAATCGGCCTGATCGAACCGCCGGCGGGCTTCTCGGACATTCGCTACGTGGCCGGCACCGCCGGTCAGCCGTTCGTCGAACGCGAGGGTCCTGGTTTCGGCAGCGCGGCTGACGCGAAGCAGCGTCCCGCGACTCCTCCGCCTCCCCCGACACCCGCAGCCGGTGCAGCACCGCAAGGCGGCGGTGGCGGTGGCTTGACGGTCCAGGGGCTTCCGCTCCTCAAACCGCCGTACGGCATCCTCAACGCGATCGACCTCGACAAGGGCGAGATCAAGTGGCAGGTTCCGCACGGCGATACGCCTGACGCGGTCCGCAACAGCCCGCTGCTGAAGGGGTTGAACATCCCGAAGACCGGTCAGCCCGGCAGCGTCGGCGTGGTCGTCACGAAGAACCTCGTCGTCCTCGGCGATCCGTCGATCACGACGACGCCAGAGCACCCGCGCGGGGCCATGCTCCGCGGCTACAGTCAGGCCGACGGCAAGGAGATCGGCGCGGTCTGGATGCCGGCTCCGCAGAGCGGCTCGCCGATGACCTACATGGCCGACGGCCGTCAGTACATCATCGTGGCGGTCAGCGGCGGCAACTATTCGGGCGAGTACATCGCGTTCGCATTGCCCGCCTCGGAGACCCGGACAACCAACCAGGCCGGAGCCCAGCGGTAGCATTCCAACGCGGCTTTTTTGAAGGGCCCGCACTGAGCGGGTCCTTTTTTTACCCTGGCCGCGCGGCATCAGGCGTCGAGACGATTCCCTTGTAGAATAGAGAGCATATGAAATTGAGATTCGCGGCTATCGCACTTATCCCGTTGGCAACCATTCTCGTGCTCAACAACACCGTGCACGCGCAACCGCCGACCGCGTCGGTGTGGGATGGCGTGTACACCCAGGCGCAGTCGGATCGCGGCAAGGCTCTGTACAGCGAACAGTGTGCGTCCTGCCACGGCGGCGAACTCACTGGCGGAGAAATGGCGCCGCCCCTGGCTGGTGGCGAATTCATGGCCGGCTGGGATGGATTGACCGTCGGCGACCTGTTCGAGCGCATCCGCATCTCGATGCCGCAGAACTCGCCCGGCAGCCTCAGCGGCCAGCAGAACGCCGACATCCTGTCCTTCATTCTGAACGCCGCCAAGTTCCCGGCCGGCCAGACCGAACTGCCGAAGGAAGCGGGCATCCTCAAGACGATCAAGTTCGAAGTCAAGAAGCCGTAGGGGCGGTGTCTCGGTGGTGCTGGCTTCTTCTGGTCTCGATATTTGCGGCCCCTCTCCCCGCCGCGCAGTCAACCGGTCCGGCGTCACCGCTCGGTCACATTTCGTTTCCCACCAGCGGTCCTGCAGCCGCACAAACCAGTTTCGTTCGCGGCGTTCTGCTGCTTCACAGTTTCGAGTACGACGGCGCCATCGAGGCGTTTCGCCAGGCGCAGCAGGCTGCCCCCGGGTTTGCCATGGCCTTCTGGGGAGAGGCGCTCGCCTACAACCAGCCGCTCTGGTACAACGAGAACCTCGATAAAGCGCGCGCCGCGCTGAACAGATTGGCGCCATCGCGGGCCGCACGTCAGGCCAAGGCGCCGACCGCGCGCGAGAAGACCTACCTCGACGCCGTCGAACAGCTGTACGGCGACGGCAACAAGAAGGCGCGAGATCGCGCCTACTCCGACGCGATGGCCCTCATCCATCGTCAGTATCCGGAAGACGACGAGGCATCAGTGCTGTACGCGTTGTCGCTGCTCGCGACGATCCCGTCAGGCGATCGGAACACCAATATCTCACTGCAGGCCGGCAACATCGCGCTCGCGGTGTTGAAGCACAACCCGGAGCATCCCGGCGCGGCGCACTACGCGCTCCACGCGTTCGACGATGGTGAGCACGCGGCGATGGGGCTGCAAGCAGCTCGCACCTATGCCCGTTTTGCGCCGGCGTCGAGCCACGCCCGCCATATGCCATCGCATGTGTTCCTGCCGCTCGGGATGTGGGACGAAGCGGTCGCCGCGGACGAATCGGCGTTCGCCGCCTCGGTCGCCCTGGCCAAACAGAAGGGCCTGTCGGCGTCGCAGTACGATTTCCACAGCCTGTCGTGGCTGCAGTACGAGTATCTGCAGCAGGGCCGGTTCACGAAGGCGCGCGAGGCGATGAAGACGGTTGATGACGCGTTGCGGGCGAATGGCGCAGGTGGGGCAGCTGGCTCGGAACACCAGCACGAGAGCGAGATTGGACGTGGATTCGGCGAGACGTCGCTCAAGGGCGAACTCGCATCGATGAAGGCACGGTTGGTCGTCGAGAGCGGCGACTGGGCGTTGATGAAAGGGCAGAGCAGCTTCGACAACATCGACGAGCTGCTCGCGCTCGGGATCGCCAGCGTGCGGCTTGGCGACTA
>DASXGC010000144.1:0-3129 GCA_036489235.1 Vicinamibacterales bacterium | reverse complement strand
CGCTATCGTCGGAAAGGCCGTGAAAATCGATCGACGACGGTACCATCACAGCACCTGCCGGGTATCGTCTGCCCGTAGCACCACGCCGGCTCTCGCGTCCACCGATGACCGATGTTCCGCCGCGTCGACGAACCACGGCATTGGATGGTCGAAGCCGACGGCTCCCCTATAACAGACGAACGACGGTCGCACGCGCACCACCGCACATCTCAATACCCGCCCGCGAACAGTGGACCTCTCTGCGTTGGTTTCCATGTGCAACTCCACCGGCGCGCCCGGCAGGAGCCGGTGGCTGGTCTCGATGAGGGCGCCACCCGCCGAGACATCGATCAAACGAGCATGACTTCCTGGCGTGACTCGCGCCGCGACTACGCCATGACGGGCTGTCTGGTGAATGCGGGTCGCGCCGCGGCGTTCGGGTATCGGCTGCTTCATAGCGGTCTCCAGACCCAGGAATTCCGGTCGAACTTCAACAAGCGGGTTCTCCCCGTCTCGCCGAAGATGCGTATCGCGAATTGCGCCCCTCCCCGACTCCGCAAGTACAGCGTTCCAGACGAAGACGTACCGGCCGAGGAGAAGCTGGCCAGGCTGCCCGAGCCCAGATGAATCGGATCCGATCCCGGTGGGGAGCTTCCGGAATCAATCGCCGGCAAACCCGGCAGCACCCCAAAGTCGACTCCAGGAAATTGATCCGAGAGATGTTCGACGGCGCCAAGCGGCCGATCGACGCCGTGTTGAATGTCATAGGTCAGAACACCATTCCGGTTGCCGTCCGCGTAAACCCCAAAGGCGTAGCCGGTCGACAACGATGAGAATTGGATCGCGACAGATGCGGAGCGCGTGACAGCATCCATGCGCGCTCGTTGGAGACGGGCTGCGACGTAGCGTGTCGCCGCAGTCGCGCGCGTGTCGTCGAGACCGCTCAGATACTGCGGAACCGCCGCGGCACTGACCGTGATGCTCAGCGTCATCACGAACACGAGCTCGAGCAACGAATAGCCGCCTGACCGTCCGCGCTCCGGGTTCGCCAAGTACGGCCCGGCCACACCAATGAGGCCGGGCCGCACTCGCCTCCTATTGCTGCCGCGCCTGATCGTGATCAGCTTTCGCACCGCTCACCGTGATCTGCGGCTTGAGCTTGAGGAAGTTCTTTTCCCCGATGCCGCGGACGTTCATCAACTCTTCGACCTTCTTGAAGGGTCCGTTTTTCGTGCGGAATTCGACAATCAGTGCAGCGGTTTTGGCGCCGACACCGGGCAACGCCTCGAGCTCGGCGGCCGAAGCCGTGTTCAGGTTGATCGGTCCCCCCACCGCCGGCTTGGTGGCGGCGTGACTGGTGGGCCGGGTCTGCGCGATCGCGGCGACCGGCTGGAGCGCTGTGAGGATCGAAACGGCGGTGACGAGCGACATCAGTGTGCGGAACATCATTCCTCCTTGTGAAATGGGACCCTGATCCGGCAACGCCAGGTTCGCCGGGAGGTCAGACCGTGCGATCCCACCAACGCCGTCCAGGGTCGATGGCTACAGGGGCAAGGCGCGCGCCGCGACCATCGATCGCGTACGGTCGTCGGAAGTGGTTGACCGATCGGAGGTTGTTATTGGGCGCCGGCCGGCGCTATTTCACCGGGCGGCGAACATGACCCCGGATGTTGGCGGTCTCGCCGGCCGTCTGCAGGAAATTGCAGACAGTCGCGGGCAACTGCGGGGACGCCCGCGATACCAGCGGTGTCAGGCAACAGCGGGACTACTTCCCGTCTTTGAGGATCTGGCGAATCGGGTCGGGCAGCAGCCGCTGCCCGAATTTCCAGCAGGTATTGCAGTGTGTGCAGTCGTAGTAGTGGATCTGGATCTGTGGCATCGACGCGGCCTGTGGCCGGAATGCACCCGAGGACACCTCGGTGTCAACGTAGACCAGCGTGTGCTGGCAGTCCGGACAGTTCGGGTCGGGCGGCCGCGAAGACGACTCGAGGATCGACACGCGAGAGTTTATCTCGCCGGCTGTGATGACTTCGCGCTCGCGGGCGCAAGGGCGGCGTACACCAGTTTCGCGGAGTCGCCGCGAAATCGCATCGCACCCGGACGGTTCCCGCCTTGATTCTGAATCATGCCGATGAACGCCAGATCGTTGACCGGATCGATCCAGAACCAGGTCCCGGCCGCGCCACCCCAGTAGAACGTGCCCTTTCCGTACGGCAGGTCCGCAACTTTCGGATCGATGTAAACCGCGAAGTCGAGCCCGAACGCAACGGCTTCCGCGCCGGACTGCGGCGCGGTGCCGTCCACGTTCACGTGCAGTCCACCAATGTGGTTTTCGGTCATCAACCGCACCGTTTCAGGCTTCAGCAGGCGCGTGCCGCCGATTTCTCCCTTGTTCAACATCATCTGGCAGAAGCGTGCGTAGTCGTGAGTGGACGCCACCAGGCCGCCGCCACCGGACTCCAGCCGTGCCGGATCCTCGAAGCCGCCACGATCGGCGCGCGACGGGTTGACGACCAGTGCGTTCTGCGCCTTGTCCCAGTGATGCACGTCGGTGAAACGCGCTTTCTGCGCCGGCGTGACGTAGAACGCCGTGTCGGTCATGCCGATCGGTCCGGTGACATGCGCCTTGAGGTAGTCGCCGAACTTCTGTCCAGACAGCTTTTGAACGATGTACCCCTGAATGTCGACCGCCACCGAATACGACCACTTCGTCCCCGGTTCGTACAGCAGCGGGATGTTCGCGACCCGCGCGATCATCTCGTCGAGGTCCTTCGAGCCCAGCACGCGGTCTTCTCGAAACGCTTTGTTCACCGGGTCGTCACCCGACAATCCGTAACCGAAACCCGCGGTATGGCTCATCAACTGGCGCATCGTCGCCGGCCGCTTCGGTGTCGTCAGCACGGCCTTGCCGTCAGCACCAATCACCGGCTTGCCGTCGGCGTCCCACGTCAGCTCCTTGAGGTTCGCCAACTCCGGCACGTACTTGGTGATTGGATCGTCGAGCTTCCATTTGCCCTGTTCGTACAACTGCATCATCGCGACGCCGGTGATCGGCTTCGACATCGAATAGATGCGGAACAGCGAATCGCCCGCCATCGGCGTCATCTCGGTCGCCTTGCCGAAGCTCTTGAAGTCGGCGACCTGACCATG